>NZ_SJPV01000015.1 GCF_007860135.1 Novipirellula artificiosorum | reverse complement strand
ACTTGGGCCATCAGAGCTCGGATAGAAGAATGGGGAACCGGATCGTTTAAACGCAAACTCAATCAACAACCACCCCAACACAACAGTCACTTGACAGCAGCAAACATTTCATAGAAGTGGACGAGGCCACGAGTCCCGTGTTGCAGGACTCGTGGCCTCGTCCACGCGTTAGTTATTGATCCCGCGATGCTAACTATCGGCGATCACCACACGCTACAATTGCTGTGGTACAAGGTTGAGTCGCGTCGTGAACGTCGGATCGGTCGGCTTTGGGTCGCTTTGAATGGAGCCAACAAGGAATTGACAGATGCCTTCGAGCGCTGCCAAGCCTACCTCGATGAGAACGGCATTGATCTCCGCAGCACGCCAATGACGCTTGGTCCATCGTTGAATCTGGATGTAGACCGCGAGGAGTTTGTCGGCCCGTTCGCGGAGGAGGCGAACCAGCTTTCGCGGCGCACCGGTCGCGAGCCTTTCGTGGTGCCCCAGATCATGTAGGTTCGGTTCCCACCGGACGAATTCGAATCGGCCGGTAGGAACCGGCCCTACATCCCACATCATTCTTCAAAATGCTTTAAAAACAGTTTTCGTTGCGAATGGATAGAGGATCAAGCAATCAAATACAACGTGGCATACGCTTCCCATTTCAACTCAATGTTGGTTAACACAATCGCAAGAGGTCACGTCAAGGCAACGGTCAATTCCGTGCCTTTTGCACTGAACCGATACGCGACCTATGAAAGCCCTCTGGCCAAGTCTCGCTGGGACGAAGGCGTGACGGAATTTTCGATTGACGACATGACCTTGCGTTTGGACGCGCGAGACCAGGATCGCTTACATCCATTGCTTGAGCGTTTCAAAATCTTTCTTGATTGCCGCTAGATGCTCTGGGACGAGTTCAGGGACTCGGTGATCGAGATACTCTTCGTGCAAAGAGATCGGCCCGTTGAATCCACTGTCTCGCAACATTTTAAAGAACTTGGCATCAACGCGTCCTTCGCCAAGCGGCGTGTTGATCGTACCGTTGTCTCCCCATGCAAAGTCTTTGACGTAAACGGTCTTGATCAACGGTCGGATCATGTTGAACGTAGCCGGCCAGCTCGCTCCCCCTTCGGCCGTCGCATGCCGAATATCATAGGCAACGCCGATGTCATCCGCCGAGATTCCTTCCAACGCGAGTCGGAGATCCCACAAAGGCGCGCCCATGTAGTTGGTACCGGCATGGTTTTGATACAGGCCCTGAATTCCAAGATCATGGTTGATTGCCGCCAAGTCTCGCAATTGTGGCTTCCACTCCGCGATTTGGTCGAGCACGCTGGTGTTCAAGTTGTACTTAAAATACTGCATTCGGTAACGCTTGATTCCAAGCGACGCCGCAGTCCGTAAGACTCGCGTCGTAACGGGATCATTGGGATCATTCAGATCGGACGTCATGACGGTAATCTCGAGATCGCGTTGACGAAGAGCCTCAACCAGTTTCGGCAATTCGTCTTCGACCTTGACGGGATCAACATGTCCCCCGCGACGGATCGGTGCCTCGATGCCGTCGAACCCTAACTCAGCGATGCGTTCCGCCAATTCGTCAAACGACAGTGAGTTGAATGGCTTGGTGAACACGCAAAACGGTTGCTTCGATTGCTGTGGCGTTGCGGCATGGGCTACTAATGGTGCGGCCACGAAGCTTGATGCTGCCAGTAGGAACTCTCGTCGGTTATTCATCATTCGGCTCTCTTTCCATATTCTGCTCGCATCCACAAAGGAATGGATCGGGCTGGTTGTTGATTATCATTCCTCACGCCGTAAGGAATATCATCGATGTGCTCGACGCTCTGAGTTAATGTAACATGATCGCGGCATTCCTGCCGCTAGAGCAATGACGCCGGGCTGCAACGTCGCATCGGATGCTCAAATCGCCATGATGGAAATCCGCGATTCAGGCTGCTTTCGCACGCAGTCGATGTAGCCTTAACGCGTCTGATCATTTCAACTCAAGGAACGCAGAATACTTCGGAATACCTTTGCTATCCGAACGACGATTTTTTCCACCTTGCTTAGCGGATGGAAAAGGTGTTTGGTCCTCCACAGCAAGGGAGGAAAGGGATAGGTCATCATCCGCTTGTAAGCCCACGGCGAATCTGACGGTACGATCTGCTTTCGATCAACAGCCACATGGTCTACAGCCGCAGCATAGGAGTGAACACCGTCGACTGCTAACACCTCCGGTTCTAGCCGATCCACCAATCGCTCCTGATACTTGTCCCTATTCAACTGCGTGACTTCAAAGAAGTTCAGAGCACGTCCGTAACTACCGGAACAATCCTGCGATGGCCGGATGAGGCAGTCACCGATCATGAATAATGCTCCTGCCGGACGAGCGTACCTCGCATCAGAAACCACGGGGTTTCCCACATGTGGCACCCATGGACCCATCAGGTCATCGGCATAGAAAAGACACAGTTCATCCCACGTAGAAGCACCGCGCTCGGCAACATTCACAAACAGCCACAGCCGACCGTCGTCTACATGTATTTTCGGATCCACTGCCGAGATCTCCTCCAGTAGAGTGCCGTGATACTCCCACTTATCCGGAAACGAAACGCAACGATAGGCTTCGACGCACAATTTGGCGGCAGTTTCCGGAATCATGAAGAGATCATTCTTCCATTGCAAGATGAACGGACCGGACAGGTGGTACGGCCTTTCAAGAGCGGTAAAAGATGGCCCTAACGTACGTCCAGCATGGACCTCCACACAACCGATCGCTCCTCGCCTCTCCGCATAGTCATAGTCCTCAAAAAATAACCAAGTCTTCCCGTTTCTTTCGAAGAGAAATGGATCAGCCCAAAAATGACCATCGGGGTTGGGAATCGCCGTCAAAGACTCCGGCCTTACCATGTGTTTGCCGGAATCTAGCGGAACAGCATCACCTTGTGGGGGACTTGCCGCAATCTCTTGCCGCATCAAGCTCGGGCTGAGCATCTCGCCGCCCATAAAGTCGCTCTGCCCAGCTAGGGAATGCTGCCCTAAGAGGATACTCCACTGCTCAACATATTGCTTCGGGAATTGGCAGATTCGCTTCTTTCTCAACTTTAGGTATTCGTAAACCTCCTTCCCGGATGGGGTTCGTCGAATCTCGCCAATGCTGGCCTCGCGTCTTCGACTCTCGGCTTCCTCCTTGACCAGATCCCATCCACGATGCGCCACGTCGTTGAGTACACGCTGAACGAACGATGCCGTTTTCCAATAGAGCTGATTGCGATTCTCGAAAAGCGAGTGGTTCTTGGTTGACGAAAAACTTCGATACAGCACAAGCCCAGCGTCAAGCTTGTCATTCAAAACTTGTAGAATGGCGCCGGTAACCGGACGGTCGTCCACCATTTCCCAAAAGCAGGCGGGACCTCCGCGATATTGGGTGTCGCCATGGTGATAAGACCAGACCCCATACTCGGGAGCCTCCAAAATAGGCCCCTTGAGAATTCGGAACCCAAACCGTAGGAGGACATCCGGGGAATGGGCCATGAGGCAGTCTACGTCTTTCTGGTCAATTCGGTCCACATACCGTTTTTGCGATGGGAAAACGCTCAAAGTGGGTATGTCAGCAACCAACTCGGAGACATCGATCAATTCGAAAGCATCGGGGGCATTGCCGAAATACTGACGATCTTCATGAGCATACTGCTCAAAAAGATGGTCTTGGTTAAATGGGATTTGACAAAGGAACTTGAGATAATTCGCAAGTCGGCCTTTGATCCCCACAGCATCGGCGGGAGCCGAGGAGGTGGAACCATTCAGAACAATGACGACAAGCGATGCGTGCCGGCATTCCAAAACACTGCGAAGAACCTGCACTTGCCAGTTACTGATCTTCAGGTCATCTAGCAGTACGCCGACTCGAATTGGTTTGCAACCAGTTACAGAATCCATGCTTTTGAACGAATCTCGTCGTTTGATGAAATCGACATGTGCCAAATTGCCCGATTTTCACTACCCGCGTGATAGTGATCGCGAGGTTCAGACTTTGCCAAGGTCTTTGGAAATTTTCCCAACCATTGTAGCGAAATCGTGTAAGCAAAATAGCACCAAACGCGGTGAGCACGGTTGCGGGGTCGTCATGATTAAGGAAGGATCCCTGGCTGCAAGGTGGCGATCTCGATTTTGCGTTGGATCATGATATCACCAGCCTCATCTCGAATCTGCAGCCTGATTCGAGCTTCGGGTTGATCCCACTCCAAGACGATCATGCCAAAGTTGTTTCCCCATTCCAGCGTTCCCATGCGATGTCGGTTTGGTCGTTCAAATCGCCATGATGGAAAGCCTCGATTCAAGCCACTTGAGGTCAGATCGAACAGCGGGTAGCCCACGCCGCCGTCCATCGTTGATAATTCCCCCCGATGGACGTCGCCGCTGATGAAGACAACACCAGCCGCCTCGGTATCGCGGATCAGTTTGAACAATCGTTCGCGCTCGTGCGGCAATTGCGACCAGTGCTCTGAGTCGTGATCTTCATTGATCACTTGGATGCTCGATGCAATGATTCGCACTCCAGCGGGTTTGCGGAGCTGTTCTTCTAGCCACGTCCATTGGGCGTCACCCAGCATCGTGACTGCAGCGTCTGGGTTCGGCAGATACCGGTCACCGCGTTTCTCGCCGGGTTCTCTTGGCTTGAGCTTCAATGGGCCACGAAAGTATCGTGTATCGAGCAGAATGACTTGCACTCGCTTTCCAGGTGGCCCGACGATCTTTGCGTCGTAAATTCCAGGCGTGCGGCGTCGATTCGAATTCGCTGGTTCGCCAAAGAAGTCGAGGAAGACCTGTTGCGATTCAATCTTTTTGGGATACTCCTCGCCGGAATCGTCGGCACCATAGTCGTGGTCATCCCAAGTCGCCAGTATGGGGCAAGTCCGTGTCACGCGCTGAAATCCTTGGTCAGCCGCTAATAATCCATACTTCCTTTTCATCACCTTCATGTCCGTCGTGTCGGCGTAGATATTGTCACCGAGAAAGACGAACAGATCAGGCCGCGAATCGGCAACAGCCTCCCAAATGGGTTGAGACTGACCTTCACGCGCACACGAACCGAGCGCAATCTTGGTGAGAGGCCTAGAGTGATCGAGCGGCAGTAAGTCGAGATGCTGACTCAACACCTCAACCTGTGTGAGCAAAAAAACAATCATGGCTAGTGCTAGTCGCATGGGATTCCACCTTTAATTGAAGGCTAGCTGGACAGCGTCACTTCGTGGGCGATTTACCGCAATTTTCCGAATCAATATCGGACTGAGCGGCGCTGTCCAGCTAGGTTTTCGCATTACCGCAAAGCGAGAAGCGAATCATTCTATACGTTGTCACCTTCGAAACACACCGGAACCCGTTGTGGACGAGGGAGCATGCCTTGAAAAATCCACCAGGTCGGGTTGGAAAGGGACGACCGTGGAAACACCCAGATGGCCCCGTCTATTGAGTACCGTTTGTTTCTCTCTCGTGTACTTTCCTAACGGAGCCATCCCTGCATGGTAAAAACTCTTGTCGTAGAATGGCGGTGCTGTTGTCGTACCTACCAAGGTGTTGTCTCTCCCCTCAAGCACGAAAAATCCAAGGTTATGTTTCGCCTCTTTCAAAAACAAATCACTCCCTTCCCTTGGATTCGTCGATCGCAAGCCGCTTGCTTGTCGTTGTTCTATTTCACGTTGACCATTTCCGCGACAGCGCCGGTGCAAAGCCAATGGTATCGCGGCTATGACGGCGACGACGCGACGGCGGACTCTGTGCTGGGGCTTTGGAAGTTTGATGGTGACCAGCAAAGTTTCGCAAAGGATTCATCGTCGCACCAGCATTCCGCGGTCCTTCGGGGTGGGGAATTCAACGCGAACGGTCGATTCGGAGGTTGCCTTGAAAGTCATGCGGGATACCCCATCGTTGACGAAAGTCACGGCATCCATGTGCAATCATCGCCTGTGCTTTCACCAACGGTGCCGTTTAGCGTTGAGATGTGGGTCAAGCCAAAGTCCGAAGATGAGTTTCTTGCCAAGCTGCGGCCGGTACTGCTCGACTCGAAGTACATCCCCGGCAACCCTACTGGAATGAAGTTCGGGCTGACCAACGCCAAGGACGATGGGCGCCGGATGTCCGTAGAGATCGGCTTGGGAGAGCGATCCGAAACTTGGTACTCGCCACCTCTACTCTTTGCGGCAGATCGTTGGCAACACATCGCTTTTCACTACGACGCTCGCGGCGTCGTTTCCTTTTTCGTCGATGGTTCCCAAGTCGGGCAAGTTGTCAAACCAGGTGCCGGATCCATGGCGGTTTCGCAGCGTCCGCTGTCGATTGGCGATCGCATCGGATCCCTTTACAGCGGTTTCCCAGGATTGATCGATGAAGTCCGAATCACCAGTGGGACAGTCGAATTTCGTCCTTTTGCGTTTCAGACCGACAGCGCGCGGCTGGTATTTCTTCGCATGGATTCTGACGCTCATTTCAGCGGCCATATCGAAAACTTCATGCCTGCGGATCTGACAGACTCCTCGGTTGAAATCCAGTTTCCCAATGGCAAAGTCGAAACGATTAAGCTGCCCGTGATTGCTTCGGGACAAAAGCACCCTATCGAAGTTCCCGTGGATTGCTCGCTTCGACCAGGGCGTTACGAAGTGGCGGTTACCATGGTTGGGAAGAAACAGGATGGAGGGAATACCGAATATCGAACGACGACGATTTTTCCGTTGACGATCGTGCGGCGACCGCTACCCGATCGGATGCCTGTCGTCATGTGGGGAGTCAACGGAACCGACAACGTCGTCCAATCGATACCTGCCTTGAAAAATATTGGGTTTACACATTGTTTAGGATTGCGAGCGGATTACCAGAAGATTTGGAATGAAGGATCTGACGCGCTCCCAGGCACTGCTGCGCAGATCCAGGCGGATCGCGAAATGCTGGACGTGGCACTGGAGAACGAAATCGGTGTGATCGCAACGCTGGCCCCCGCACGCTGGTTGCGAACATCGCCGGCCGGGGAAACACTACTGCGAATGGACAGAAATGGCAAACCGTACGATCGAGAAGACGTCAGCGCGTTGTTAGAGCCGGTGCAGAAGTTTTGTTTTGATACCGGTGCCGCAATTGGCCGTGCGTACGGCGATCACCCCGCCTTTGAGGCGGCGCTATTGCATACGGAAGTCCGCAGCGAGTCGCAGGTTTCGTTTCGCAAAGAAGAAGTCGCCGCCTATTTGTCGGCAACCGGGAAGTCGATACCGAGCGAGGTAACAAGCAAGAACGGAGTCGATTACAAGAAGATTTCTGATTTCCCGGAAGATCGTGTGATCGATGACGAGGATCCAATTTTGATGTACTTGAAATGGTTTTGGCGAGAGGGTGACGGGTGGAATCGCGCCAATTCGAAGCTGAATGATGGTCTGAAACAGAACATCGAACGCGATGGTTTTTGGACGTTTCATGATCCAGCCATTCGAGTGCCCAGCGTTAGCGGCAGTGGTGGGGATGTGGACGTGTTGTCGCATTGGACGTATTCGTACCCCGATCCAGTTCGCATCGGACTTTGCACAGATGAACTACTGGAAATGTCCCGAGTGGGGGGCAGATCACAAGACGTGATGAAGATGACCCAATTGATCTGGTATCGATCGCAAACGGCACCTCCCGACGTATCGCCGCGTGGGACGTCGTCACCGTGGGTGGATCAAGATCCAGCAGCCGCCTATATCACGATCGCTCCGATGCATTTGCGTGAAGCTTTGTGGTGGAAGTTATCGCGGCCGATTAAAGGGATCATGTATCACGGCTGGCAATCGCTGCTGGATGTGGACTCGGGTTCGTCGTATCGCTACACGAATCCCGCAACCCAGCATGAGTTGAAACGGTTGATCGAGAGCGTCGTCGAGCCGCTTGGGCCGACGTTGACTCAAATCCCCGACGTCAATACCGACGTCGTGTTTTTGGAAAGCTTTACGTCGCAAATGTTCGCTCGTCGTGGCACCTATGGATGGAACAATGGCTGGGCAGGCGATCTGTATCACGTTCTGATGTATGCCCAATTACAACCCCGAGTGATGTATGAGGAGTCGTTGCTAGCAGGAGGACTGGACACCGCAAAGGTATTGGTGCTCGCCGATTGCGACGTCTTAACAGAGTCGGTCGTGGAAAAGATTCACGCGTTTCAGCAACGTGGTGGTTTGATTGTGGGCGACAAACAGGTATGTCCGGCGATTCGTCTCGATTGGATGGTGCCACGATTTGAGCGAAAAAAACAAGCGAAAGCGGATCGAGATAGAGTGCAGGATGCTGCGGCGAAGCTACGCAAATGGTTAGATTCGCGATATGTTCGCCAAGTCGATTCAACGAATCCCGATGTTGTCACGCGATGTCGACGTTACCAATCGACCGACTACGTTTTCGCTGTAAACGATCATCGAGAACCAGGTACTTACGTTGGCGGTTTTGGTTTGGTGATGGAGGACGGTCTTCCATCGGACACGAAGGTGTCGTTGTTGAAATCCAGTGGTCATGTCTACGATCTTTGTGACCAGCGGGAAGTGTTTTGGGAAAAATCGGGCGAGCGTCTAACAGGCGGCGTCTCGCTTGGCCCTTGCGAAGGCCGGGTATGGATGGTCACCGAGAAACCCATCCGTCGAGTCGATATCTCGCTTGAAGAGTCGGCGCACTTGGGCGAACGAATGGATGCAAGGATTTCGATTACCGATGGCGAAACGCCGATGGACGCAGTGATCCCGGTGCAAGTTCAGATATCGGATCCGGAAGGGATGGAGGCGGAGTTCAGTGGCTACTACGGCGCCGCGGGAGGCGAATTGAGCGTGCCAATCGAATTTGCGGCCAATGATCACTTGGGACTGTGGACCGTAAAGGTGACGGAGTTGGCGAGCGGCAAATCGAGTTCGAAGTACGTTCGGCTTGGCCCGTAGCCGCCCCTTGCAGACCCGTTTGCATGCGTGGTGTGATACAATCGTTGAACTGTATTTAGAACCTATCCGAAAAGGGGCCTGACCCTCTCTTGGTCTGAGCGTATCGGTAGCGATTCCATTGGAAAACAACGAGTTTTTGAGCAATCGAAACGTCGGTCGACAAAGGGTCAGACCCCTTTTCAGATAGGTTCTTACTGGGCGCCGAAGTAGATAGTCGAAAATGGAATGAAAGGCCGCCGATGAGCGACAACAACCGTACTGACCATCGAAGCTGCAATTCGTCACTCGTTACCGTCGGAGTGTCCCGACGTCGGCTGCTAAGCGCCGCGACGTTTCCAATGATGGTTCCGTTGCTCGATTGGTTGTCCAAAGACGCAATTGGCGCAGAAAGTGTTCCGCCGCTGAATCGCTTCCCGCGGATGGTGCATGAGTTTTTTGTCGAACAGGTTCGACAGGCGGAGCGGCGAAACCTGCGAGTGTGGGAACAAGTCAACACAGAGGACGCGGCCCAAAAGCATGTTGAAACCCTGCGAGCGAAGATTCGCGAATGCTTCGGGCCGGAACCGGAACGGACGCCGCTCAATCCACGAATCACCGGCGTTGTCGAGCGAGACGCCTACAAAATTGAGAAACTGATTTTCGAAAGTCGTCCTGACTTTCCGGTAACGGCGAATGTTTACGTTCCGAAGGGACGTGAGCTACCGATGCCAGGTGTGATCGGCACGTGCGGGCATTCTAGCAACGGCAAAGCCGCCGAACCGTACCAGTCGTTCGCTCAGGGGCTTGCGAAGCTGGGGTACGTCTGCCTGATCTACGATCCGATCGGTCAGGGCGAGCGATCTCAGTACGTTGACGACGATTTGACACCGCGACGCAAGGGCACGGTCCACGAGCACCTGTATTGCGGAAACCAGCAGTTTCTCGTCGGTGAGTTTTTGGGAGCATGGCGAGCATGGGATGGCATCCGCGCACTCGATTATCTGCTGACGCGAAAAGAGGTAGATCCAGAGCAGATCGGTGTCACCGGGAATTCTGGTGGCGGAACCATGACGACGTGGCTGGCCGGCGTGGAATCACGTTGGACGATGGCCGCTCCGAGCTGTTTCGTGACGACATTTCGACGCAACATGGAAAACGAACTCCCTGCGGACACAGAACAGTGTCCGCCAAGAGCGTTGGCACTCGGTTTGGATCACGCCGATTTTCTGGCGGCGATGGCACCCAAGCCCGTGCTTATCCTATCGAAGGAACGCGACTTCTTCGATGCACGCGGCGCCGAGGAAGCCTACAACCGCCTGAAAGGGCTGTATAGTCTGCTTGGCAAGCAGAAACGAGTGAGCATGTTCACCGGACCATCCACTCACGGTTACTCGCAGGAAAACCGCGAGGCAATGTACGGTTGGTTCAACGGCGTGACGCGAGTTTCCGCTGCGAAAACGGAACCGGACATTACCATCGAGACAGACGAAACGCTGTGGTGTACGCCAAAGGGACAGATTGCGGGACTCGATGCAAAAACGGTCTTCCAATTCACCGCCGATCAGTCAAGAGCTCTCGGTAAAAATCGCGGTGCCGTCGAGGGCGAACAACTTACCCATCGCATCCGTCAGATCTTGAAGTTGCGGACTCCAAAGACGGACACTCCTGACTACCGGATCTTGCGAGATTGGCGATCACGTGAGTACCCCACAAAATTCGGAATCAGCTACGCCGTTGAAACGGAACAGGACATCTTCGCACTGGTCTACATGTTGACGAACGAGCCTTGGTATTCTCGTCCACCGCGCGAAGGAAATCGGGCGATTTTGTATGTCTCGCACCGATCGAGCGACGCCGAACTCCGTGATGAGCCACTCATTCGTGATGTCATCAAAACCGAGCCAGAAACGCGGCTGTTCACGTGCGATGTGCGCGGCATCGGAGAATCGCAGCCCGATACGTGCGGCAACCAATCGTTCGATGATCCCTACGGCTGCGATTACTTTTACGCGATCCACAGTCTGATGCTCGATCGCCCTTACGTCGGGCAGAAAACAATGGACGTGCTTCGCGTTCTGGATTGGCTCGCATCCTACGGCTACACCGACATTCACATCGTCGCCAAAGGCTGGGGAGCACTACCCGCAACGTTCGCGGCATTGCTGAACGATCGCATCTCACAAGTCACGCTCAAGAACGCGCTCACCTCGTACGCCGACATCGCGGAACACGAAGACTACGACTGGCCACTTGCTGCGCTCCTGCCAAACGTCCTGGCGCACTTCGACATGCCCGACTGCTACCGAGCGTTGGCAGCGAAGAAAATTCAACAGATCGAACCCTGGGATGCCGTCTACTCCTCCCCCACTGCGATTCGGTAACGATTTGTCCTAGCATCTTATGGTCGGCTATTATTCGAGTTTTCATCCGATACCACATAGAACACCATCGCGCCATCACGGTCGGATGTGAACTCACGCAGCCCGCCTGACCAATCGAGTTTCTCGGAACCGGTCACCTGCCCCGTTGCAGGGTCGAACCATTCATATCGATACTGACCGGCTTCCAGCTGGATTGAGAACGGACCTGGATCCGGCTGGTAGACGGCAGTTCCGGAATCATCCGTGAAGTACCGCGGATTGTCGGCATGCACGCGAAGCGTGCTTAAAATCGGGGCGGGCGTTTCGTCTAAATCCACAGCGGTCACTGCCGCCGTTCCCGGTGGAATCAACCCCTTCGTGGCGTCGTCTTGGTCACCGAGTAGATTTGACAGGGTGTGTTGAGGTCGGAACCCTGATGCACCGGCGTCGACTGGTTGGGCCAAATCATTCGGCCATTGCGGATCACGCAGGCAAACTGAAGTCGATCCTCGTCGGGATTCGCTGTGTTGGGATCGTCCAACGCATCTTCCATGTACTGCATCGCCGCTTGAAGTTTTGTAGAGTCGACCGATTCATCCTCTGGAACGCACCTTTCCCATCCATCCGACTTGGCGGTCGCTGGCTGAGGAAAAGACACTTGTCCGGCAACTCGATCTGCCTGGACACAAAGCAGCAACAGCGACAATGTCACTGCCGAATTGGGCGTAAGCTTGCTGATCATAAAAATTCCTTCATCACGGCTTCGCTGTTTGCGATTCTGCGATGCTCGGTTTCGAAGAACGGCGGCTCGTCGAGAATCATTCTATTGCTTCGCCACTTTATGAACGGCAAGGCGCTAGCCGCCGGTATTTCAAGGCTCTAACCGGCGGCTAGTGCCTTATCCCTCCGTCCGAGGTTGATTCGGAGCACAAACCCAGTGATCTCTGTCTTATTGAGGGCGTCCACGCCGAGTTGCTCGCGTGGTTGCCTCCCATTCGATGTACTTTGCCTTAAGCCGTTTGAAGTCTGTTGGGCGTGAGGTCTTCAGGTCGTTCGTCTCGGACACATCCGTCGCGAGATCGAAGAGGAATTCCGACTCCTTGTCTCCGCGCTGTTGAGCCACAAACTTCAGGGTTCCCTCACGAACCCCCTTCCAAACGGTGTCGCCGCGTGGTTTGCGCCAGTAAAGTGTTCGATCGATGTCGCGCCTCCCTTCAGCCACATGTTGGACGATGTCGATGCCTTCCAGTGGTTTGTCGATGGCTGGTTTGACACCCGCGATGCGCGCGATCGACTTGGTGAAATCGAATGTGATACATGCCTGATCGGAATCGACGCCTGCGGGGATGACTCCCGGCAGGCGCATGATGGCAGGGACACGAATGCCACCTTCGTTCGTGCTTCCTTTGATGCCGGACAAAGGCGTGTTGCGGGCACTGCGCGTGCCTCCGTTGTCGCTGGCGAAGATCACAAGCGTGTCGCCATTCAACTTCTCGACGTCGAGCGTGTTTAGCAAGTCGCCGATTCGCGTGTCCATCTGCTCAATCATCGCGATGTAAACGTCCGGCGGTGCGGTTCCCTGATTCCAGAGCGGTGAATTCAGTGGTAACGGGTTTTTGGTGAGATCGTCGGGTCCTTGAAACGGAGAATGAGGACAAGTGTAGGCAAGGTACAGAAAAAACGGTTTTTCATCGCTCTGGCGTTTCACAAACTCGATCGCTTCCTCCGTCGCCAAGTCGGTGAAATGGCCCTCGCGCCGGATGGGATCGCCGTCTTGAAAGAGATTGTATCCGGCGACGTTATCGAGGTAGTGGAAGTAGTCCATACCGCCGCCGATGCAATAGAACGTGTAGTCGAATCCATGCAGGTGGGGTGCAAACTTTGGTTCATACCCGAGATGCCACTTTCCGGTGATCGCGGTAGCGTATCCCGCGTCCTTTAACAATCGCACAATCGATTGCTCGTCGGTTGGAAACCCAAGATCATTCGTTTCCCTCAACCGGATCGCGTCGTCGTATCGGCCGAGGTTGCCGGTTCCGATCGCACATTCCAATCCACCAATCCATTGCTGATACCGGCCGGTGAGCAGTGCGGCTCGCGTCGGCGTGCATTCGGCGCCGTTGGCATAGTGGTTAGTAAATCGAACTCCCTGCTTGGCCAATTCGTCGAGGTTGGGTGTGCGAATGTCCTCGCGGCCGTAACAGGCCAAGTCACCATAGCCGAGGTCATCGGCGAGGATGAACACAATATTGGGGCGATCACCTGCCTCGACCGCGTGTGAACCAAACAACACCGGAAAACATGCAAGCAAAAGCAACAGGATTCGGTTCACGAGAAGGGTCCTTGCCGAGGGAGTGTTAGAAATTTGGATATTTTGGTAGTGGACGACGTGACGGGGCCTACATCGTGGAAGGACTTGTTGCCTTGCCACGACCCGCAAACGGAGTTTCGGTACACGGCTATCGCCGGTTCTCGTCGCTGTTTGTGTTAAGGAGTAAAAGCACCCAATCTTCGTCCGCGGATTCTGGTCGCGGGGGAATGACGCCATTGGCGAGTTGTTTGGAGTCGGAGATCATCGTACGGGCCGCAGTTCGCGGATCAAACCAGTGGGCCGCGAAGTCCTGGCTCGGAAGGTTGTCGATCCTGAGTTCGTTGTCTGCGTTGCCGCGCGGTATGTAGACAACCATCGCTGCGTCCGCAATCTTCCCGCAGTGAGGTGGCGTGATGTCGTCGGGGGTAGGCGGCGGATTGCGTTTCCCATTCACGACAATCAAATTGCGGCTTGGTGTGAGTTGCCACCACGGCAAACTGCTTAGCAGTTCCCGGACCGGTCGCATTTGTCGCGACCCTTCCATCGCCATCGCTTCCTTCCAAAATAGGTGGCCATCCGTTTTCTTACCCGTTTCACCCTTGGCATCGTCGGGCGTGTAAAACTGCCAAACCCCGAATGCGCCATAGCCATACCCAGCGGAGCCGTTCAGGAAAGCGGTCCATGCCTGCCATCGGCTGTGATAGACGTGTTCCGGGTCGGTGTATCGTTCGTAGTAGCCTTCCGAAAGAATGACGGGCTTGGTCGGTGAGAGTTTGTAGTTCTCTATCGCACGCAATGCGACGTTGCACAGCATGGGAAGCTTCTGGCCTGTTTGCAGCCAGTTGTGGTCATGCCACACCGCGTCGTGAAAGGCACGCGACGACAGGTCGCCGTGAGGCGCCGCCCACTTGGGATTGCCACTGGGATGAATGGAAAGGGGATGATGATAGGGATTGTGCTGCTGAACCACTTCGCCCAACTCGTTCAGCTGTGATTCCGTCCAACTGCAGTCTTTCATCGTGTACTGGTACTCACCGGAAAGACTCCACAAACCGTTGTACGCTCCGTAACGAACCGCAAGGTAGGCACTGATTCGCTTGGCCGACTCATGGTCGAAAAAACAATTGCGTTTTGCGAACCAAGTGGGATGCACTGCAACAACAAACCCGCGATCCCAAATCGCCTGCATCCGCGTATCGAGCGATTGAAAGTATTTGGCGTTGAGCTGTTCCACTTGGCCACCCGTGAACGGATAGCCGCCTTCGTTTCGCTGGCCTGCGGGCTCGTCGGTGTCGCCGAATCCTCTCATGTAGGCCACCAAAATCGCTGCAAAACCTTTCGATTTTCGATCATTCAAGTATTCAAAGAACGGCCCGTCTTGGTTTGCACCCAAGCCGCATCGTGCCGTATTGATCGACCAGTTGGTATCGCCAAGAAAGAAGAACGGCTTTCCATCGGCATATTGAAAGTAGCGGCCGTTTTCGCTGGCTCGAACGTGTCCGCGAAGATTCGGGTTGGATCTCGATTGCTGTTGCGTCGGTGCCTCGACGGTGACGACACCGCTGTTGCCGTTCAGTTTGGAATCGCGTGACTTGATGCGGTAGCTCCACTTACCGGCCAGCGGTAGTGCGAAACGCAGTGTGTACCGCTTGGGTCCATCGTAGAACGCCTCGATTTGCAACTGAGCTCCAGAGCCTTCGTGACGGAGCGTCGCCTCGACCGGAAACTCCCACCACGGATACGACTCTTCGGAATCGAATTGCATTACAACGGGGGTCCATTTCGTGATGGGTTCCGCAGCCATGACGCTGACGGAAGCGAGTGCGACGGTGATCAATGGTTGCGCAATGAACCTGAACGAACGATACGAAAGTCGCGAATCCAATCTTCGTTCGTTGGTGGAGGAGATCATTGAGACCTCGATTCGAGTAACGTTGCCGTGGTGTCATTCATCATCGAGAATGAGAACCCAATCACTTCCCTGATCACTTCCCTGATCACTTCCCCGATCCTGCTCGCTTGGTTCAAAGCGTTGATGACCCGAGGCTGGGAATGTCCCAATCAAGGAAGACTCACCCGTACGTGGGTTGTACCAATGTGCGGTTAGCTTTTCACCGCTAAATTTATCAAGGTCGATTGTCACGGGAATACCTGTTGGTAGATACACAAAAGCATAACTGCCATCGGACGCTCGACATGCCTGGATGTGATCGTTGCCATCGCCTTGTCCGGCAACGATCAACGATTGGTCGGGGATGCGAAGCAGCATTGGACGCGACTTGACCAACGCCGAGAGATGTTTCAAATGCTGGGCACCAGCAGCATCCAATGAATCAAACCAAGGTTGATTGGCACCATACTTGAGTGGTCCGTCGCCCTTGCAGACCCAGCCGATCAAGTTGCGATGGCCATAGGTATGTCCACAGCCACCGGCAAAGACATTCCAATAGGCTGCGCGTCGGACATCCCAGGGGCTGATTCTTTTGTTGGGGTGTTCTTGAACCTCGCGTTTGTTGAGTGAAAGCGAGTACTCGTAAGCAACCTCAGCATCAAAGGTCGGTTTGGGCGGCTCGCGCTCATAATCGGCGGCAACCGTTTCGTAGTTTCTGAAGCTGAACCGAGTCGTGGATTGGATCATGTTAAAATCCAACCACGGCTCCTCGTGGAAATACCGTGACGAAGAGACTCCGCCACCGGGCGGATGGTAGGTCATCATCGTGCTGGACCAATCGGCCTTGCTATCTTGGTTGTGAACTCCGTTAACACCATCGGCGATCCCTTCGGCAATTGTGCGAGTCATCTCACGCCGCGCGGGCAGTAACGTTGCACGTTCTGGTTGACCAAAGGCGTCGCCGCCGAGCAACCAGATCAGATGCGTTCGCTCTCGATAGCGATCACCTAAAAAATGTCCATAGGCGTACGCGACGTCTGGATCGGCAACCAGCGGATGCTCATCCGTTTCCAGACTGGTACTCCACGCAACGACCACCGCCATGTACATGTCGTACTTCGCCGCCAAATCGACCAGATCGTCGACGTGGTCCCAATAATCGTTCGCTGGCCCAGGAATCACGCGTGGTCTTGAAAAATCTCCGTCGATAAACGGCAGATGCCCGTAGACGTTCGGGGCGTCTATCTTTCCGCGAACGGGAATGGTTAACAGGCTGGTCTGAACCACGTTGAATCCCTGCTCTTTTCGTTTCTTGAAATACAGCTCGACCTCTGGCTGATCATCCGTTGCTTCCCGAACCGATTGGCGAACCATCGACCACGTTGTGTCCCCGACCCAGAAGAACGGCGTTCCATCCTCGGTCACCAGGAAACGGTCGTTGTCATGGACTTGCAATCGTGGTGGATCGGCGGCCAGTTGGTTAGACGTTGCGGCCAGCAACACAAACCCCAAAGTTAGCAGAATCAATTTTGAGGGAACTTTGTTTCTCAGTGGTGTCATGGTCGCGGATCCTCCTCAGATCGCCCGTTGTTTCTAGCGTCATAGTAGAATTCGTCCGTCTCATGCTGCATGCGGCAATCAACTTTTCTTCGCCGTGAGCCGAAGTAAGGACTGAAAGCATCATCTTCGTGCTGGGGAAACAGCATGACACGGAACCCGAAAAAAAACGTTACGTCATCATGCCTTGACCCCATAAGGCGCACGATAGCTTTCACGCGTGTAAAACTTCATTGCTTCTGAATCATCAACAATCTGTTCTGACTGCCCGTCAAAGACGAGTTTCCGCCCGCCCAAACGATAGCTGATGTTCGCCAGATGACCGAGCAGAGCACTGCGGTGACCCTTCTCGACATCCGCATTGGGCAGCTCTCGGCTGCGGATGCAATCGACGAAGTTTTCTTGATGATTGGGGTCGGGAAAGCGACCATACATCTGCTCGGTGACCACAGGTTGGCGCCCCTTGGTTCGCTCGAACACTTGCCAACCGCCACCCATACGTCCCACAAACATCACGCCCTCTGAACCGTAGATCTCGATTCGAGTTGCGTTTTGCGGCCAATGGGGAAAGATGTCGTTGTCGCGGAGCTCAGGATCACTCTTGAGCATGTACGGTGTGTCGAGTGTCAGCGTAAACGTCATCAACAGCTTGTCGAATTCGAACGTGGCCACTTGATTGTCGGGTGTTTCCGCTGCGCCTTCTTTGTCAAACCGCGCGCCGGTTGAATAGACACTCTTGGGGTATTCAACACCGCACAACCAGCGTGCCAAATCGAGTTGGTGAATGCCGTCATTGACGATGTCGCCACCCGAGTAGTTCCAAAAGTGATGCCAGTTCTTGTGAATGGCGGCATTGTATTGGTGCTCGGGCGCCGGGCCATTCCACATCTCCCAATCGAGCCCTTGTGGCGGAGCGGAGTCCGGCACAGCAGGGAAATTGGCCCATTCTTTCTGATTGAAAACTCGGCAAAGGTGAATCGTACCGAGCTTCCCATCTTCAATGTACTTCTTGGCAGCCATGTTGTAGGGCGCGCTGCGATTTTGCGTGCCAACCTGAACAATGCGATTGTTTCTTCTAGCAGCCTCGACCGTCTGGCGTCCCTCCCAGCAGTTATGCGATAGCGGTTTTTCAACATAGACATCCTTACCAGCTTGACAAGCCATGATTGCAGCGGGTACATGCCAGTGATCGGGCGTGGCGATCACGACCGCATCCACGGAGGCATCATCGAGAACCGTTCGGAAATCTTGTCGGCACTCAGGTTTCCTGCCGTCTTGTGCATCGGCCAGCGTCTTGCCGCGAGCTTCGAACAGGGAAGAGTCCACATCGGCTAAGTACTTAAATTGGCAATCAGCTCGGCTGGCGAGGCCGACCATCAACTGCTTGCCTCGCCCACGACAACCGATGACCGCCATCGTAATCTTTTCGTTCGCCGGGGTTGCCCGCGCGGATTTGGCGTTCGCCAAAATCGTCAGCCCTGCGCCGTAGCTGAGCGTCGTGACGAGTGAACGTTGAAGAAGTTTACGTCGATTGATCGTGGTCACTTTCTTTCTCGCTTGGTTACGGATGGACGGAGGGCTCGCGCCCTGCCGCTGAAACTTTGGCGGAACGGCGCGAGCCGTCCGGTTCGAACCCGAATTCTTAAACCTGTCGACGCACCAGTACCGAGATTACGTTTCTAACAGAGGCGTGGAAGTTTGTCAAAAAGAAATACAATAAATTTGCATTTTCGCGATTTCTTTTCTTGTTTCTGACGCGACAAGCCCATAGGATAGAGGACCTCGGAATCCCCAGAAAAGCAGTTCTTGGGGTAGCCAGTGTCTATCGCCGATCAGTTGTCGCTTTCGCTCGGCAAGTCTTACCAAGTCCGCGATCAGGGCATCGTCAGTGTTGTTCGTATCGACGTGTCAAAAGGGAACGCTTTCAATGGTCAACATCAACGGCGCATCGAACCATTGCGAAACAACTCGGGGATCGGCAGACCGTGAAGGGGTGTATCGCTGCCGGATTGGAACCCGACTTCTGGATGAAAACTCTGCACAAGACCAATTACTGGTCGGCCACGGATACTCGCGAGCAAGACAACCTGTGGTGTGAGGATCCCGAACAGACGATCGCGTTCATGAAGACGGTCAAGCAACCTTGGATCGCCTTCAAAACGATGTCCGCGGGAGCACTTAAGCCTGAGGATGCGTTCGGTTTTGCGTTTGAGAACGGAGCTGATTTTGTCTGCGCTGGAATGTACGACTTCCAATTCGTTGAAGATGTCAACCTTGCCGTGAACGTACTCAATGGCCCATTGCCTCGCGGTCATCGGTTAGAATCGCTTGCATGTTGGTCTCCGTCTTCGTAGCGAAATTCATCGTGAGTTTCGGAGAGGGCCCTAACGTAGCGAAATTCGCAGAGAGTTTCGGGTACGGTGGCCGAAAGACTTGGCGACTTCCGCTAGCCGGCAATACAGCAACCCGTTTAGAACACTATGCCAGAAACGAATAACCAAGTTGATACAGCCGGTTCATCATGGCTTCAGCGATTGACTCGAATCGGACCGGCCATCGTGGTCGCTGCTGTCGTACTCGGTCCCGGAAGCATCGTTAGCTCGAGTCGTGTGGCGTGCGAGTATGGCATGTCGTTGTTGTGGGTTGTACCGCTATCTGGACTGTTGATGATCGGGATGACAATCGCATCCATGATTGTCGGCGTCTGCAGTGGCAAGACACTTTGTCAAAGTGTTGCAGACACGTTCGGGCGTCCCGCTGCTTGGTTGGTGGGGGGATCGCTCATGATCGCGATCACGTTGTTTCAAGCTTCCAATAACAACGCCATGTTGATGGCAGCCGGTGGTTTCATTGGCCCCGAAAAACTCGATAGTCTGAGCCCGCTAACCAAAGCGATTCTGTTGTTGGGGTTCAATGCGGTCATTATCGTCTTACTGCTACTGGGGCGTCGTGATCTTTATCGACTTGTCGAAAAGATGATGGCGGTTCTAGTTGGAATGATGGTGTTGGCCTTCGGCATGAGCATGTTTGCGTCCGGGCCATCGTGGAAGGGAGTCGCCGCAGGACTTGTGCCGACACTTTCATCAACGGATCAAGGTGGTGGGGCGGTTTCTTGGCTCAGTATCGGAGCGATGATCGCAACGACGTTTTCGGTTGCTGGCGCGTTCTATCAGTCGTATCAAGTCAAAGAAAAGGGTTGGAGCCGGAAGGAGCTTCGTTTGGGTGTTGTTGATAGTCTGATTGGGATTACGTCACTGGCACTCATAACATGCATGATCTTTATCACCGCTGCGACTGCACTGCATGGACGAATCCCCGTCACTGAGCTGACCGATGCCAGTGTCGTCGCGATGTCACTGGAACCGTTGTTCGGCAAGTGGGCTCGAATCGTTTTCGCTTGCGGCATCTTTGCCGGAGCAGCCAGTTCGTTCTTGGTCAACGCCCTGATCGGCGGCGTTGTCTTCTGCGATTCGCTGGGCTTGGGCAGCAAGATGTCGTCGACGAGTGTGCGAACTTCGACGATCATCGCGTTGCTGCTGGGATGGTTGGTGGCTAGTACCGTCGCGTTAACCGGTACAGATTTGGTTACGTTTATCGTCATCGCTCAATCATTAACGGTGCTTTGTTTCCCGATTCTCGCAGCGGTGATTGTTTGGCAATTGAGCAAAGTCGACTCTGAACTGATTCCGATCGGAATCAAACCGCTAGGTTGGGTCGGCTTGGTGACGGTGATAGCGCTGTCGGTAAAGACGTTGTGGGGGTTGGTTGGTTAGAAGGTTTGCTGAAAAAGGAAACTCGGCTAAATCAGCAGGCGTAACCAAGCCATAGGATTCCTAAACATCGAGAGCATTTTGATGCTTTACGGTGCGATGTCGCCAAGTTTCGAAAGCCGTGAAGGCAATCAGGGGACGTAACAGCGTCCGTTGTTTTTCTGATTGTGCGATAGCGTTTCCGTTCCGTGTGAACCGCTTCGTTGGACCGCGCTATTTTGACTCTCAACGTTCCACGTACGCGACTCTCCTCGAAACCTTTGGTATTCACACATCATTTTGCTCTGCCGAGTTTGGCTCGCGTCGGCACTCGTCGCCCGACCAATAGATACACGCCGGCCACTAACAAGACGATGCCAACGAGAAGGCCGCTGAAGTCACTGGCTAAATTACCGATCACCTCCCATTGACTTCCAAAGGCATAGCCCAGTCCGCCAAAAACGAAAATCCACGTCAATTCGCCCGCCACATCGAAGGCAAGAAAACGGGCAAAGGGATAGCCACCGCATCCCGCTGTCAAGTTCGTCGGCACGGCAAACGCGGTGAGCATCCATCGCGTCAAATAGATCGCGACCCCACCCCGCTTGAGCAGTGCAGCGTGCGCACGCTGCCACTTGGGACGCTCACGAAAACGGGACTCAATAGCGACGCGGGCAGAACGCCCCATGCCATAGGAAACCACATCACCCAGCACAGCACAGGCAAGGACGCATACGGGAGTCCACGCCCTATCCAAAACGCCCTGACGCACGAATGCGCCAGCCGCAATAACGAAGAGCGTGCTAGGAAGTGGAATCCCCACGGCAGCCCCAAAGATAGCCAGCCCCAACACGAGTAGGCCGTATGCTGCAATCCACGTCAGGAACTGTTCAATGAGCGGGGCAAGCGACAGGCTCATTGCACCTCCTGTGCGTGCTGCGCGATGACGGCCTCGATATCCTCACAGAGGCCGCGAGGTCCGCGAGGATAGTGCAGTTCGTTAGCCAACTCCGAAAGAGGCTTGCGGATGCTAACTTCTGAGTCGCTGCCGGGAGAGCGTGGGGGTGCTTCCCCACGTGCAAAGGCGTCCAACCCAAGTTCACCAACAATCGTCGTTGTCGGTATCCCTGAGCTGTTGGTGATATACTCTAACGTCATCCAGCCACGTACGTCGCTAAGACCGGTCACGACAGGATTCTTTTGATAGGCCAGGATGATCTGTCTGAGCCGGTCGATGACAGCAGGGTAGGGACCGTTCTCGGAACGCCCCAGTCGGAGATCCTCGTTCAGGTGTTGAACGTCAAGGTCGCGACGGCGTTGTGTTGAGTCGACCTCCAATTCGGCGTAGATATACTCTTCGGGTACGGCGTAGGCCGCGGCAACAAAATGGACCGTCATCCAAGGGCGAATGTCGTTGACATCCATGTCGCCCGTATCAAAGCCCTGATCGTGGACGTATTGAAGTTGTCGATACGATTCCAGCGTACGACTACCAAAGTAGAAAACCAAGCCAAGCCCTACCAACACGAGAGCCCACTTCAGTAGTTTTTGCCTTGCGATGACCATGCTTTCTGTTCTCAGCCGCCATTCGTCGACGCCGCCAATGTGTCACACAGCGTCCAGGAAATTCGAATCCAATACCCTCGCTAAATTGCACAAGTCGCCCTGACTCGTTCACCCTTTGACGCATGCGAACAACATTCGGGCGTCTCGTCAATACAGTATCTCCATCACGGTGGTTTGTTTCAACGGCAACGGAGGAGCGGAATCGCAGCATGGGAGGCACAGCTCGCAAGCGATTGAATCTCACAGAATCGTCTCCGACTGGCAACCCGATCAAATTCTCGGGCTCTTTAAGGTTGGTTTCCCGTCAAGGTTTGATTTCCGGTCGACGGGTGACAGCGGGGCGATGCGCTGCAGCTCGGAAGGGTGGCCGTGGCCTGCAAAGGGAATTGAGAAAGCAGGTTTCGCTAGAATTCTCCAAATCGCTGTTCGTTTTGCGTAACCGCGGCTTGACCAGGGCTATCTACCCATGCTTTGCCAACTTTTAAACTTAGGGGAGTGGAACTCGTCAAGAGTATCGGTCTGCCCCGTGAATCGTCGAAAGTCTTGACGACTTCCGCTACAATCCCAACTTTAAAGTTGAATCTGCACAATGCACGAGTACCTTATCGCGGCACGAAAGAGCGGCAGTGCGAAACAGCGAGAGCTCGGACGTGCGTTTAGCGGCCTTTCACGCGGCGCAAAACGACCAACAAACCTCCCAAACAGAAACGGTTGCAATCGATGATGACAAACCAACGCCCATTCCGCTCGGCCTGATTGTGTTTTTCTCGCGCTTCCTCAGTCCATTGAACGCCGCTGACCAGCAACCCCACGAAAAGAAACACGATGACGATCAAACTCAATAGCAACGCCCTTCCACGTCGCGAATTCCTTGTGGCAACCGCCACCGCAATGGCCGCAACCGCAGCTTTGACGAAATCCCTCCCCGCTGCTGACTCGAGCGATTCGACTCGCGTACCTCTTGGACTCGATGGGCATTCACTGCGTGGCATGAAATGGAAGGCGGCACAGCAGATTGAATTCGCCGCACAGCAACGTCTCGACGCTGTACTGCTGAATAGCCTCGACTATTTCGAGAGTCTGGATGAATCGCATTTGCTCAAGCTGAAGGAATTGGCAAACCAACATGAGATGCGAATCTATGTCGGCGCAGGTGGTATCTGTCAGAACGCGGCAAAGTTTAATGACAAATGGGGCAACGCTCAGGAGATGCTGGCCACGGGGATTCGTGTCGCCTCCTCCGTCGGATCGCCTGTCGTCAATGTGCGAATCGGGAGCATCGCTGATCGATTTCTCGACGGCGGCATTCAGCCGCGAATCGATGAAGCCGTTCGGGTCCTGAAGGCTTCTAGCAAACGGGCGCAGGATGCCGGTGTGAAATTTGGCTTTGAAAATCACGCAGCCGATCTTCGCAGCGAAGAATTACTCGAGCTCATTGAAGCCGTTGGCACCGACGTCTGCGGCGTGATGCTTGACCCCGGCAATGGACTGTGGGCGATGGAAGATCCGATGGCTCATCTGCAAGCTCTCGCGCCTCATGTCGTTTGCAACAGTTTGCGGGATTACATGATTTGGGAATCCCCGGAAGGAGCGACCTTCCAATGGACGGCTGTCGGTGACGGATTGATGGATGTGCCGGCCTATGTAAAGACTTTGGCGAAGTCGAATCCGGGCATGCCGATCTTTGTCGAATCGATTTCCAATTCGGCGCGGCCGATCCCTTTCCTGACCGAGGAGCATTGGGAGGGGTATCCGAACCTGAAAGCCAAAAGCATCGTTGACTTTCTGGCACTTTGTCGTCGTGGACATGAGATCGGAGTGGACGAGCCAGCCGAGGGAGTCGACGCGAAGAAGTTTGATCAGCAACATCAACGCGGTGAGTTTCTTAAGAGTATCGAATATCTGCGCGCGAATTGCCGAGCAGGACTGAGATCCAATGCCGAGAAGGTCGTCGAGCCGTAGCCATCGATTGATCCAAGAATTGAACTTATATTGTTCTGCGCAGACGATTGGAGAGAACGAAGAGATGAAGTTTCAAAGAATTTGCAACCTGTTCATTGCCATCACCGTGAGCGTTTCTGTATACGTCACCGCGCAGGCAGAGCAAGGGACCCCATCGCCGATGAATATTCTGTTCATTACGATCGATGACCTTCGACCTGAGCTGAGTTCTTACAAGACGGACGGCATCCGCACGCCCCACATTGATCGATTGGCCGCTAAAGCGTTGCAATTCAACGCGGCCTATTGTCAGTACCCCGTTTGCAATCCGAGCCGCTCCTCGTTTCTAACGGGCTTACGTCCAGACGAACATGGGATCTTTTCCAATAAGTTGGCCCTGCGCACTCAGTGGCCGGACCTGATTACGCTTCCGCAGCTATTTCGGAACCATGGCTATTTCACCGCCGGGCTGGGGAAGTTGCTGCACATGGGAACGGACAACGAGGGCGAGCCAACGCTCTTTCGCGACGACGCGTCGTTCGACTACTTCTTCAAAGCGAAGGGGCAAGAACCGAAAATCGGACTCCAAGGCGAAGGCCGGAAACTGGGTGACGGAACCGTCAACTGGGCTCAATGGCGCGCCGCGGAGGGCGGCGACGCCGCGCAGGCGGATGGGATGCTTGCCGCCGAAGCGGTTCGCTTGATGGAAGAGAAACGCGACAAGCCGTTCTTCATTGGAGTCGGGTTCCATAAGCCGCATGACCCGTTTGTTGCTCCGAAGGAATACTTCGACCTGTATCCTGTCGATCAGGTGGAGTTGGCGATTGCGCCGGACGACCGGACTCCGCTTTTGGAGCATGCGATTGGTAAAGCATACAACTTTCAGACCTTTACGGACCAGGATCGTCGCGAGTTCAAGCGGGCTTACCATGCCTGCACCAGCTTCGTCGATGCTCAGGTCGGAAAACTGCTCGATGCGATGGATCGTTTGGATTTGTGGGAGACCACGATTGTCGTGCTCTTGGGCGACCACGGCTATCACCTTGGCGAACATGCATGGTGGAACAAGGTGACGGTGTTCGATATCGGAGCGAGGGTGCCTCTCGTGATCTGGGTGCCCAAATCAAAAGCGATGAGCAGCGAAACGGAAGCTGTCGTCGAACTTCTGGACATTTATCCGTCCCTCGTTGACCTTTGTAAGCTTCAGTCACCCCATCAACTTCAGGGGCAAAGTCTGAGGCCCCTTGTTGAGGGCACGACCGTGAACTGGGACAAACCGGCTTACACGCAGGTCGTGCGAAGCCCTGTAGGCATGGGTTATAGCGTTCGCTATGGCGATTGGCGTTTGACTCAATGGGGTCAGAATGGCTCCGGCGGCCTCGAGTTGTACAAGGTCACCGATGACAGGGTAGGTTACTACAACCACGCCAACGATCCAGAGTATGCCGCGAAGGTTGACGAACTTTTTGCAGTGCTGAAAAGGGGATACCCGTACCTTTCCCGTCGTGCTCGTTAAGTGATGCTCCGCTCCCCTCGTATTGTCGCCTGCCCGACGCTTCCTGCTACTGACCCGACCTTCGTGCGGGAATGGAGTATTGGCGGTGGTGGAACCTACGAGCGCTTCGTCAACGCTTAGTCTTTGGGTGGTGGATCTTGTGAAAGGCCCTACGACACGGGGATCTGTAACAAGGTCGACTACCGGCAACGCTCGTTCTTCATTGTGACGCAGCTCTTGGTTTTCCATGGATTACAGGGCGAAGTGCAGTTAGAGTGGCTTGCACGCGAAAATCGATCCGTGAATCGATGATGGTTGACATCGCTAACCGTTCGCGTGTGTGCAATGGTCCCCCTCGAATCTGAGCACCCTATGGAAGCAATCGTTAACCAATCGTCCTCGGGCTTGCGGCCCAAATCCGAGCGCGCAATCTGGGGGGTGTGCTTGATCGCTTGGTTTGTTGCCCTTTGTGTTGTTCCCGATCCACGTCCTCTTGGCGCTCCCGATTGGTCGGTCGCAGCAATGCGCTCGCTATTCGGCTTGTCGGAACCTGCCGCGCGAGCGGTAGCCACTATCGCGCTTCGTAGCCTCGGACTTGGGGTGCTTGGGATTCTAACTTCGCTGCTGTTATCTTCCGTTCCGATGCGGTGGGCGGTGCCAACGGTTCTGATTGCTGCTCCACTCTTGGCCGTGGCAAGTCAGTGGGTCAACTACGGCTACTTCCCAATTCAAACGCAATGGCTATTGGGCGTCATCAGCGCGGTGTTCGGAGCTTTAGCAGGGATTAGTTTTCGCCGCAGCCAAATCGCCCTGATCGCGATGGCAGTTCTTGGCATCGGTCTGTTAGTGTGGGGCACCTCGACAGGCATTTCCGATGAATTAGATGGTGCAGCACGCGTGACAGCCCAACACCTGCTTGCCCACGCAGACGAGATCCCGGCCGGGGACGCAGGTTTCAACGCACTCGTTGACTCAGCGTTCACCTTTGCCGCGGATAATTCACACGGGACCGACGCGGTGCTACCGAACGAGGCAGCGATCTTGGCGTTGGGGGTCATTTTGGGTGAGGAAAAAGTTGCTGAGGTAGCGGGTCGCGCGATCGACCTAGGACGGATGAATGAGTTCAAGGCACTTCGTAATCGCATCCAACTGCGAGGCCGAAACGACCTTGCGAGACATTTTTGGGTCAGCGCTGCCCTCAGAGTCCTTTCCGACGAGAGTCGTTCGATGGCGGTTGGTATCGGCAAAGAGATGATGGACGCGACCCCGGGAGGCTCGGGGTTTTCGTTCGTCGACCTCACAGCTGATCGAGCAGGCACCTTATTCGCGGAACGTGCAACGATCAACGCGGCGTCGGCGGAAGAGGTGCAGATGCAAGTCAGACGCGGCATCAGCAGCGAGGACCTTTGCCCCGAGATCCAAGGTCTGCCCGAGGGAATCTCACGTGACGATTTCCAAACGGTATACGGCGGCCTCGGCGGACCGGAGACCGCTAAGATTGTCCAGGAAATCCAGCTGCGATTGTCAACTTGTAAGGCCCTACACCGTGGGCAAGGAAGTTTGCAATGAAGGTTCAATTTGACACGTCTCGGTGCACTCCACCGTCAATGAACGATCCTGTTAAGGATCGAAGATGGTTTCCACGGGTAAACGCACCGCCTGAGAGCGAATCGTTAGCCATTGGCCGGAACTGCGAGCACGGGGCAGGGAGCTTGGCGGAGCACTTGTTCGGTCGTTGTCCCGCGGACGACGTCGAGGATCCCGTGCGTTCCTTCGGTGACCATGATGATCAAGCTCGCTTGACAAGCGTCGGCCGCTGAGAGAATTTCGGCCGCTGCATTTCCTTTGCGAACGACACGATTGATCCGCCATGGACCCTCGGGGAGATTGACATCGGGAAACCGTGACTCCGATCCAACATGCAGTAGCGTCAGATCGGATTGGTCACCACCGAAGGTCTCAATCGCGCGCAGCCCACGTTCAAAAGCCGAATCACAATCAGGCGTGTGGTCGACGGGCACCAGAACGTGGTCCATGGTCACTTCACCGCTATCCGGCGCCACGCAACCACGGCACTGATCCGGCACAAAAAGGGTGGGGATCGAAATCGAAGCGGCCCTTTCGGCGACTTTTTCCGCAGTAGAAGGCTTTAGCCAAGCGGCCAGTCCATGCCGCCCCGCCGTCGCCATTACGATCAAATCAATGGGATGACGCTGGCAATAGCCTTCGATCGAACCGGCCACACTCGATTCCACACCGATCAGTTTCTCAATGCCGATCCCGAGTTCGGCAACGTCCGATTCAGATGCATCATGGGCGATCAAGTCCCACGATTTCAGGAGCTGGCGAATGGACGGAAATCCATCCCAATCGTCATCGTCCTTACTCACATGAAACAGATGAAGATCTGCTCGATTGCTCAACGCAAGTCGCAGCGCATGTGCGAGCGCGAGGTCCGATTGCTTAGTGAAATCGGTTGGATGAAGAATGTGCTTCGCAGGTTTACTTCGTTGGCTCGGAGGTGTTGATTGGGGCACTTGGTAATTCCTTGCTCGAGAGGACGTTTGGGCCAGCTTAAGACGTCGGTGCTGATGGAGACTTGGACTTTCCTCTTCGTATCTTCGCCAATTTTATGCGGGCTGTAAATCGAATTCGTGGTGATCATTTTTGGAATTCCAGTGGACAGCGGCGTCGTTTTGGTGTGATTCAGCAAAACTTGCGATCTGCCAGCTAAGCAGACGAACGACTTGAGTTCGCCTATTGCCATGGATTCAGTGACCAAAGCCATCTCACGCCGAAACTCAAGAAGAACTTAGGTAGGACTTTTGTCGGTTTGATGGCTGCATCGAATGAGGTGATGGAACGCCTTGGGAAGAAGCGTCCTTTTTAAACGGACTCATGCCTAAGGGTGCTTTCCAGGTCCGACCGTGACAATTCCGGTGCGTTACCGCCCTTTACAGGTGGGTCCCGAGCGTGGCAGTGCAAAACGGCTCGGTGCTACTCCTTTTCCCCACACTTTTTCTTTTCTCCCGCAGGTGAAACCATGGCACGTTTCTGGCATCGTTGGATTGGACGCCCCCAATTCGCTAAACGCAGTCGTCGCAAACGCAGCACGACGCGTCGACGGCTTAAGCCGGAGGCGCTGGAGGCAAGGCAGTTGCTGGCTGCAAACATTTTTCACAATGAGCTGATGCCCGAAGACGTGAACGAAGACGGTGAGATTTCCGCTCTTGACGCCTTGACGATCATTAATCGTATGAGCCGCCAGTCCCAACGCGATTCGGTTGAGGGTGGCGTCCCACAGCAACGCGGACCTGGCCAGATGACGGACGTGAACAACGACGGTCAGGATAGTGCACTTGATGCGTTGATGGTGATCAACCGAATGAGCCGTCAACGCGATGACCTCGAATCATCCACACAGCGCCCGGATCCGCGAGATCGCCTCGATCCGCCAGCTGATCGTCCAACCGACCTTCCGACGAGCGATCTAGCAGACGAAGTTCGCTCGATCGACGGGACCGGTAATAATCGGGAGAACCCCGAGTTCGGTGCCACAGATACGGAATTACTTCGGATTGCCGAAAACGATTATGCCGACGGTATCTCGGAGCCAGCCGGAGAAGATCGCCCGAGTGCTCGCGAAATCAGCAACGCGCTCTCAACCGCCACTGCTGCAGGAAACACAAGCGAGCGTCACTTGAGCTCCTTCGTCTTCGCGTGGGGGCAATTCCTTGATCATGATATTTCCTTGTCGCTGGAACCGGAAAACGCAGAGGACGCGGTGTCGTTTGACATCGAAGTTCCCGCAGGCGATCCGCTATTCGATCCCTTCGGCACAGGCGAACAGACGATTCAGCTGACGCGATCGCTGATCGCAGACGGCACCGGGACATCGACGGAAAACCCCGCCGAGCAAGCCAACTCGATCACAGCCTGGGTAGACGGCTCTCAGGTCTACGGCAGCGATCAGGAAACCTCGGATGCGCTGCGTGAGTTTATCGGGGGGCGTCTGCTCGTGACAGACGATGGATTGTTGCCGACCGATGAAAATGGCGACCTCTTGGCCGGCGACCTTCGCGCCGCCGAGAATGTCGTGTTGACGTCGATGCATGCAATCTTCGTGCGTGAACACAACCGCTTGGCTGATGAAATCGCTGCTGAAAACCCCGACCTATCCGACGAGCAAATTTTCCAAGAAGCTCGACGGCGCGTGATCGCGGAAATGCAGTCGATCACGTACAACGAGTACTTGCCGGCGTTATTGGGCGAAGATGCATTGTCGGATTACACCGGCTACGATTCAAGCGTGAACCCTTCGATCGCCAATGAGTTCTCTACGGCCGCATTTCGATTCGGGCACTCGACGCTGAACGATGAATACCGTTTAGTTGGAAATGATGGCGAAGACGTCGACGAGCCGATTTCGCTGGCCAATGCGTTCTTCGTGCCGGAGTTGCTGGAAGAAACCGGGATCGACTCGTTCTTGAAGTACGCGTCGTCGACACAGTCGCAAGAGATCGATCTGGGAGTCGTTAATAGTCTTCGTAACTTCCTCTTCGGACCTCCCGGCGCAGGCGGGTTTGACCTGGTTTCGCTGAACATCCAACGCGGGCGTGACCACGGTTTGGCTGACTACAACGCGACACGCGAAGCCTATGGGCTGGACAGAGTCGAATCGTTCGCCGACATCACCCGTAACGAGGAGATCGCCGAGAAGCTTGAATCGCTCTACGGCGACGTCAACAACATCGACCTGTGGGTCGGGCTGCTGGCCGAAGATCACACCGAGGCCGGCTCGCTTGGCGAAACCGCCACCACAATCATCGCTGAACAATTCGAGCGATTACGTGACGGTGATCGGTTCTACTACGAAAATACGATGGGTGATCGAGAGATTCGTCAGATCGAGAATACAACGTTGGCGGAGATCATCGAGCGAAACACCAACCTCGATTCGCTTCAAGCGAACGTGTTCTTCTTCGCTCCCCAAATCACGGGAACGGTCGTCGCCGAGTCGGCAACAGCCCAACCATCGCAGGCAACCGAACCGGTTTCAAGCGGTGATCCGGACAGTCCCCGCAAGGGTTTGCAAGGTGATCCCCCGCGTCCAGGCCAGCCACAAAGCGGTCAAGAATCGCAATCCGCAGAGGAAGGAGTCGTCGCCGCCGAGGGAATTCTCGTCGAGTTGGTCGACAGCGATGGCAACATCATCGACTCGGTTCTGACCGACGTGAATGGCAATTATGCTTTCGATTCGGTCACGCAATCTGGCAGCTATCAAGTTCGAGTTGCAGAGTCGGACGAATGGGACGTGGCAGGCGCCGGCACATGGGATCTCTCGATTTCAAACGGTGACGAAGACATGCACCGGATCAACTTTCGAGTGTTGGTTTAACGGAGCTTTGTCATCTTCCTTAACGCTCTCTTCACGAGTTCATTTTCCATGAATCGATTAACCTCAAAACGGTGCGATGCCGTCTTTGGCAAGTCGGCCGCTCTCGATGCAGTTCTTGATCTCGTCGACTATGGTGCGGCCAATTCGTGTGAAAACACGAAGTGGGCCTCTGGCGACTCGCTGGCAAAAAGCTCCGAGTCGCCTTCGAAGCGAGTGACACCTGGTCATGAAAACGAAAAACGACGACTGCCTTGGTTAGGACGATGACAAATCCACGAGCGATCCGTTCTCTCATCGATAGAGACGCAGCACCCTATCGAGGCAACGGAAGAAAAGTGCTTGCCCACGTAACCGGTGTAGCGATGCCCCACGCCCCAAAAGAGCAGCTAGATCGAGTACAGGCAAACCTACTGGACAATCGACAGGTCAGGTTGGCCGTCTTGATCGGCATCCAACTTCCTTAGATCGACGAACACATAAGGTCGCTGATAGGCTTCCTGTTGGTCTTTCGCGTAAGACACCCATATTTTTAACGCGGTGGCATCGTAGACGACGTTGACAACATTCCCACCCTTGATCGGAATTTCGTTGCACAGCCCCATCATGCTTTTTGCGTCCAATGCCCCGTAGTGGTTTTCGAGAAACGGAAACGCACCACGTCCTTCATCGTTGTACACAACATTTGGCAAAACGTTTGGCGCGAATTCATCTTCTGGGTCATTGTCTTTCCAGATGAGGACACGACGATCGGCTGGTTCACGGGCGTGAGCCCGGATTTTTACTGCGAGGTGTTCGTGCCTGCCATCGCCAAAAACGTAGTGATAACGTTTCGTTGGTTCCTGCGTCGAAAAAATACGAAGCGCGTCGCTCAGCGACTGCGAATCGTAGAGCAGGGTACGAAAGAATGTCGTGAAGTGGTATCGCGTGCATCGCTTGCAGTTGTGCCAATGGCACCTGAGAACCATCGGCCAGTCCCGCCATCTCTTGTTCCACACGGTCATCGGTGTAGGCGGCGGTACGAGACCAGACGTCACCTAAATCTTCCTGAGTCACGTTGAGCTCTGCCTTGAGACCCTCGATCGCGGGTGGAATGAACAACCGCATCTGGTCAGCGATTAGTTTCCCCAATTGGCGTCCCATCTCATAGGGTGTACCCCGCACAACAATTAGCGGCACCTGTGCATCGCCATTTCCGACGAGGATTCGATGTCCATGTTCACGCTGGATCGTTGGACGAAGAAAGAGTTCAGGTTGCCGCTCGTCTGGAGTTTTTGCAAGTGCCTGCATGTCGGTGGACTTGCGTTGCGAAGGGCTGATTTCGTCCGCCAATGCTGAATCGGAAATGGAGACGGCTACGACCAGACACGCGAGGCCGACGAACGGTAAATGCAACCTGGATTGGACTGAGGCGATCTTGAATCTAGCTTCTTGTTCTGATGATATCATCTTGATGGTCACGTCGTTTAGTTAGACCTGCGGCGTCGGGACGCACAGGCCAGGCTGGGTCCGTGTAACCTTGAGCCTAACGGCGCCTCCATCTGGATTCAACCGTTTGCGACGACAAGCTGGCAGCGGCATTCGGTTCCTGGTACGTTGAGCACCACGCTGAAGGTTCCGGTAAGTTCATGTCCTTATCTTGATGGCATCTTTCGGTACCAGCATGGCCATGACGATCGCGTAGGTAGCTTTCATCAGTGGCTTTCCACCTCGGCACCACGAAGAAGAAAGAAATCATCGATGAGATGCAGTAACAAAACCGCCATTCCACGCTACGCACGCTCGTTCACACGATTGTGGCGGTTCGGTTTCCTGATTGCCCTAACGGGTTTGGTGAATGCCGGCGTCGCAGAAGAAAGTGGCACGGAGGAGCCGAATCCGGTCTCCGTGTCCGGCAGCAAGAGTGTGCAAGATTTTGGTGTCCTGCCGACCCATGCCTCGGAGCTGAATCGGGAAAACCTTCAACGGGCGATCGACTGGGCTTCGCCGCGCGGGGCTGCTCTTTATTTCGACCCCAGTGACCAGCCGTACCGAGTTGCGAGTGGAATTGTTCTGCGCCGCAATGTATCTTTGATTGGCGTGCATGGGCCGGTGGGACGTGGTACGCGACATCCCGATCGCGCTCAACCGGTCGGCAGCGTCCTTGCGATCGAGGACCAAGAGCATCCGTTTATCACCGTTGAAGGTGCGACACAGATACGCGGCCTGCAATTCTGGTATCCCCATCAGACGCTTGCGGATCCGGAGAAAATCGTCGAGTATCCGCCGACCATCCGAGCGTCCGATACAAGCCCTGCCCAAGGGGTAACGCTATCGTGTTTGACCTTCTTTGGCGAATTCACAGCAATGGACTTTCGCACTCGGCCCGGCAACTGTTGCGAGCAAGTACTCGTTGAGCACTGCTACGGGTATCCTCTAAGCGGCCAGTTTGTCCTGATCGACCACTGTTATGACATACCACGGCTGCTGCACTGCCACATCAATCCGGCCAATCGACGTTTTATTGATGGCGGCTACAGCCGAGCGGTGGTGGATCGGGTGATTGCACGAAAAACCTTCGCCTACTGGTTGGATCACACCGACAATGCCCAGATTATTGATGTGTTTACGTTTGGGACCTACGGTGGCATCCGCTTGGGACCCGCCACTTACGGCCAGCTGACCAATTTCAATTTCGACTGCGTCACGGTGGGGATTCATAAGCTGGGTAACTCAGCGAAGAACCGCAATTGGCAGATCGCCCAAGGGTCCATCATTGCGAACACAGGGACGCAATTGGCCGATGTGCACCCAATCATCATCGAGGGTAAAGGGCACACGGCGCTCATGAACGTCGAAGCCTTCTCAGGCAGCAACGGCGCGCTGACGACCTTTGGCCATTCCCAAGATTTCCTCTGGGTCCGCGGTGACGAGAAGTTGACTGTCAGCTTATTCGGGTGCCGGATGAGGAACTACGTCGCGGCTGCTCCCATCACCGTCGACAACCCACTCGCTGTGGTGCAGGCCGTGGCATGTATCGATAACGAAGAAGAGCCGTTTCAGATGCCGTAGCCCTCTGTGCCGATCCCGTATTCCTCTGTACCCATCTCGATGCGACCGCCAAGGCATCGAGCCTATGGTCGGGGCATCTTGTCCCGCCTCCGTTGGTCGCCAGAACCGTATTGCAATCGTCCATTCTTCTCTTGAACCGCAGCCGTCGATCCGCTTAGGTGGCTTGCTTCGTCGGATCCGATTCTCTACTTTCACGTAGTGTGGCTCACGCCACGGACACCTCTTCACCAAAATCGGTGTAAAAAGCTCCATCGGCCGTAACCGATTTGACTCATACGCTATTTATTCACTAACTCCCTCCAAGGCGGCCCCCCACGGCGGACGATCAAACATGGAAAAGACGACAACGGAAACCGCGACGCCGGATTATCGGCGCCCCTTCATTACGATCACGCTGCTCTTTTTCCTGTGGGGCTTCATTACGGTGATGAATGATGTGTTGATCCCGTACCTCAAAGACAGCTTTGATTTGAGCTATTTTCAGGCGGGTTTGGTGCAGTTCGCCTTCTTTGGAGCCTTTTTCTTCGTCTCGTTAGCCTATTACTTCATCTCGCTTTACCGCGGTGATCCGATCAATCGGATCGGCTACAAGTTGAGCATTATCATCTCGTTGCTGATTTGCGGATTCGGCTGTGCGATGTTCTATCCCGCTGCAGAATTTCAGGCGTATCCGTTTTTCTTGGGCGCGTTGTTCTTGTTGGCGACCGGAGTGACCTTACTGCAGATCGCCGCCAATCCGTACGCGGCCATCCTGGGCAAGCCCGAGACGGCGTCGAGTCGACTGAACCTCGCTCAGGGTGTCAACTCATTGGGCACCACAATCGCGCCGATCGCCGGCGGCTTGCTGCTTTACAAAGTCTTTGCAACCGACGGAGAAGTTACGATCGACTCGATCAAGACTCCCTACTTGATCTATGGAGCCCTGTTCGTGTTGCTGGCCATCATCGTATGGCGAAGTCACTTGCCGAGCTTCGCGAAGGAGGAAGAATCGACCAGCAGCAGTCTGGGCGCCTTGAAGTTTCCTCACCTGCGATATGGCATGATCGCGATCTTCATGTACGTCGGCGGTGAAGTCGCAATCGGCAGCTATTTGATTAGCTTCATGAAGGACGAAAACATACTAGGGCTTCCCGAGGCCACTGCGAGTATCTACCTAGCGTATTACTGGGGTGGCGCCATGATCGGACGGCTGTGTGGAGCGATCTCGCTGAGTGAGATCGCCAGCTCAGCGCGGAAGTATGCATACATGGCAGTCACGGCTCTCGTCGTGTTGGGGGTGGTCTACGTCGTAACCGCAATCCGGATCGAAGAGGGTGTCTTCGCAATGAACTTCATGACCCCCACTCAGATCGCTCCCTACCTGATTCTGATCGCGCTCAACTTCGTCGCATTTGTCGCAGGGAGAGGCAACGCTGCTCGCGTGTTGTGGGTCTTTTCAATCGGTATGATCACGTTGCTTTGCATCGCCTCGTTTACGCAAGGCTCGCTGGCGTTTTGGGCCGCTCTTGGCACCGGATTGTTCAACTCGATCATGTGGTCGAATATCTTCACGCTTGCAATCAAGGACCTCAAACAACACACGTCGCAAGGTTCCTCGTTGTTGGTCATGATGATCGTCGGCGGAGCAATCGTTCCGCTTGTGATGGGGGCCGCAGCCGATCGCGTCGGCATTCAACTCGCCTTCGCGGTGCCAATCATCAACTACGTTTACATCGGGTTCTACGGCTTGATCGGGCATCGCGTTCATGAGCCGGAGGTAGCGGCGTGAGCGACAATCGAATTGTCCTGACACTTGATGCAGGCGGAACGAACTTCGTATTCTCGGCCGTCAATGCCAATGGCGAAGTGGTCCCGCCTGTTCGTTTGCCAGCCGAAACGCAGGAACTTTCCAAGAGTCTGGAAACGATCACGACGGGATTCCGCCAGGTGATCGAACAATCGCCTCTGCCGCCGGTGGCAATTAGCTTCGCATTTCCGGGACCCGCGGACTATCCAAGCGGCATCATCGACAATGTTGGGAACTTGCCAGCGTTTGCGGGTGGCGTCGCTCTCGGGCCTTACCTCGAACAGCAGTTTGGCTTACCGACCTTCATCAACAATGACGGCGATCTGTTTGCCTATGGCGAAGCCATCTCGGGTCTATTACCATACGTGAACAACCTGCTCGAGCAAGCGGGCAGTCCCAAGCGTTACCGAACGTTGTTTGCCATCACCCTGGGCACCGGACTGGGCGGTGGCCTCGTTCATAACGGTGAACTATTCATCGGAGACAACTCGAATGCGAGCGAGGTTTGGTTGCTCAGGAATAAGCTGCGTCCGGATTGTTTTGCCGAGGAAGGGGCATGTATTCGATCGGTCCGAGGCAGCTACGCTCGGATTACCAACACGGCGATCGACGACGCACCGACGCCTCAGATCATCGCTGCGATCGCGGCAGGCGAGTCGAGCGGCGATCCCGAGGCTGCGAAGCAAGCGTTTGCGGAACTTGGCGAAGTGGTCGGCGACGTTTTGGCCAACGCAATCACGCTACTCGACGGCTTGGTTGTCCTCGGAGGTGGTATTTCCGCAGCACATGGTCTCTTCATGCAACCGTTGATCGATGAGATGCAAGGCAGCATTGCGACGTATGATGGTCGGCCGATGAATCGTATCGTCCAAAAAGTATTCAACCTCGACGCGCCCGACCAATGCGACGCGTTTCTCGCCGGAGCAACCAAAACGATCACCGTCCCAGGGACCGATCGTGAAATCACTTACGACCCTCTGAAACGCATCGGCATCGGATTGACGCGACTTGGTACGAGCCGTGCCGTCTCGATCGGTGCTCACGCTTTTGCTCTCCACGCCATTGATCAACAACCCTAGCTTGGACAACCTCGATGAGAACTTCTCTTTCCCTTTTGCTGTTCCTTGTGTTCGCGATTCCCGCTCACGCTCAGCAGGCTGCTCGATCGCGAGTTGCAGAAGTCAACCCGTTCCTCGGAACCGGCGGACATGGCCATACCTTTCCTGGCGCGACCACACCCTATGCGATGGTGCAACTCAGCCCCGATACGCGAACGCTCGGGTGGGATGCTTGCGGCGGCTATCACTTCAGCGATTCTTCTATCCTGGGGTTCAGCCACACGCACCTCAGCGGCACTGGAATCGGTGACCGCGGTGACGTGCTGTTTATGCCGTTCGTGGGTGATGTGCAAACGAAGCCCGGCACCGTTGAAGAGCCCGACTCAGGATATCGCTCGCGATTTTCGCACCACGATGAAGACGCAACGCCCGGCTACTATCGCGTCCGATTGCAGGACGACGACATCGAAGCAGAATTGACGGCGACACAGCGTGCGGGCTTCCATCGCTACACGTTTCCCACTCAGACCACGCCGAGTTTGATCATCGACTTGGCTCACACCATTCACGGTCACGCGAATCCGATCACTGAATTTCGTGCCATCAATGATCACGAGATCGAAGGCTACAAGCGAAGTCGAGGATGGGCACAGAATCATCACGTCTACTTTCACGCCAAATTCAGCCAACCGTTTACTTGTACACTCTTTGAAAACGGAAACGCAAAGCCGGGAAAATGGGCTGTTGCCAGTGGGAACACACAAGCCGTGTTGCGCTTTGAAAATGCCGATACTGCGGTGCTGATGGCGAAAGTCGGCATCTCGGCCGTCGATTACCAGGGCGCTCGCAACAATGTCGAAACCGAGATCAGCGACTGGGACTTCGACGCAGTCAAAGAAGCGGCGTGCGAAGCATGGGAAACACAACTCAGCAAGATCAACGTCAAAGGTGGTAGCGCGGACGCACGCACAATCTTTTACACATCGCTCTATCACACGGCAATCAGCCCCAACCTTTTCACCGATTGCGACGGTCGCTATCGCGGGGTGGATCAACAGATTCACACGTCGACGGACGGTCCGCTCTACACGGTGTTCTCCTTGTGGGATACGTTTCGTGCATTTCATCCGCTGATGACGATGACCGAACCAGAACGTGATGCCGACTTCATCCGCACGCTGCTCACACATTACGATCAAGGCGGCAGTTTGCCGAAATGGGAACTGGATGGCAACTACACCGGAACCATGATCGGCTATCACGCTGTTCCCGTGATCGTGGACGCTTACCAGAAGGGCATCGTTGATTTCGATGTCGAAAAAGCTTACCAGGCATGCGTCCAATCTGCTCATTCGCGCGAGGACGACTTCTTGTTTCCCTCAGAAACCGTGCGTGAAAAATTGAACCCCAAAGCCAAGTACTACAACGATACGCTCGGATTCATTCCCTGTGACCTCGAGAACGAATCGGTTTCGAAAGCACTCGAATACGCCTACAACGATTGGTGCATTGCGGAGTTGGCGGAGGCCCTCGGTAAGACGGAGGATGCACAGAAGTTTCGTGAGCGTGCCGGTCGTTACAAGCAATATTTTGATGCCGAATCCGGCTTCATGCGAGGTCGCAACGAAGACGGATCGTGGAAGACACCGTTCAGCCCAAAATTCTCGCAGCACCGCAAGGATGAATATACCGAGGGCAATGCATGGCAATGGACATGGTTCGCGCCCCACGATGTCAACGGGCTGGTTGATCTGATGGGCGGCAAGGCTCCCTTCGTGCGTAAGCTCGACCAGTTGTTTGTTGAGGATTCATCGATTGAAGGCGAAGAAAGCTCAGCCGATATCTCGGGACTTATCGGTCAATACGCTCATGGCAACGAACCCAGTCATCACATCACACACATCTACAACTATGTGGGTCAAGCTTGGAAGACACAAGCGTTGGTGGATGAGATCCTCAGCACGCTTTACTTTAACGATCCAAACGGCCTCTCCGGCAACGAAGACTGTGGACAGATGTCAGCTTGGTACATCCTGAACGCCATGGGGTTCTACTCGTTCTGTCCCGGAGATCCGACCTACTCGATTGGTCGCCCTTTGTTTGACGAAGTGGTGATCGATGTCGGTGACGGCAAAACGTTCACCGTGCGTGCGGACAACAACCGGCCCGCAAACAAGTACATCCAATCGGCTCGCCTCAATGGCCAGCGACTGACCACCCCCTTTTTCTCTCACGACGACATGATCGCCGGAGGCACCTTGGAGTTGACCCTCGGAGAAAAACCAGCCAAAGACGCCTTCGTGGACTGAGGCAGTCACTACCTTCGTTGCAAAACGATCTGATGCGGCCCTTGGGTATTGCCGTTGAAAGTGACCTCGGCGGCAAGCTTGATCTTGCCCGCAGGCAGGCTGACCGTCGTACGATGGCCACGTTGCCTTCCCGCAGCGATGTCGATTTCCGTCGCCACGCCATTGGCTGAAATCGTCGCCGCTGCGGCGGGATGTTCGTGTGAAGCAAAGATCAACTCGATTTCGTAGTCCGCCGGCTCCGATGCTTCCAACAACCAGTAGCCATTTGAATCGGAGGCCCAGGGTTTGCCGCTGGCATGCCGCCAATCTTGCCGGGTCAGCACCGTTTCCCTCTCATGTTCCGTTCCGATGATGATTCGTGGCGGCGCGTAGTTGTCCTCACGCGTGGAGCTGACATCCGAAAACCAGGTTTCATAGCCTTTTCTTAGTCGCTCGACGACGTCGGGGTGTTTTTCGGCGAGATCGTTTTCCTGCTTCGGATCGTTGCTCAGATCATAGAGCTCCAGTTTTAGCGGACCCTCGAACCGCTCGTTACTAAACCCGCTGGGGTGAACTAGCTTCCAAGGGTCTTCGTGGATCGCGAAATGGTTATAGAGTTGTGGAACGTTACCTCGGTGTGATTGAAAGACGACTTGTCGCGTTGGCCACGAGCGATCACGGCCCGTCAACAGTGGCAGGAAGCTACGTCCATCGAAATCAAGCGACCTGGGCACGTCGATCTCGCAGGCATCCAAAATCGTCGGCATGACATCGATGTGGGCGCAAAGCGCATCGGACGTCGCATCCGCCTTGACCTTTGCCGGCCAATGGAACAAGAGCGGCGAACGAATCCCACCGTCGTCGACGCCCGTCTTCATCCCTCGCATTTCGCCTACATATCGCAGCGAATTGGGGCCGTTGTCATTCAAATAGATCACGATCGTGTTTTCACGGATGCCAAGCTGATCAAGTTTGTGGAATAGCCGCCCGACGTTCTCGTCAATGTTGGTAATCATTGCCGCAATTCGGGCCAGTTTGTCAAACTCCGCCTGACGACGATTTGGATGGAGTTCGTTCACCAAAATCGGTGAGAAGTCAGCTCGCTTGTACACTTCATACAACTCCATCGGCACATCATCAAACGGACCATGGGGTGCGTTCGTGGCAATGTAGGTGAAGAAGTTGTCGCCACTTTTCGCCGTGCGATCAATGAAATCCATGGCGGCATCGAAAAAAAGATCGGTGCAATAGCCTTTCATTTGCACTTCCTTGCCGTTTCGGAAAAGCGTTGGATCGGTGTACTTCCCTTCGGCGCCGATCGGATCCGAAGGCTGTCCGATGCCCCCGCCGCGATGAACAAGGCTCTCCCCAAATCCCTGATCCATCGCACGAAGTGGATAATTGTCGCCCATGTGCCATTTACCATAAATGCCGGTTCGATAGCCAGCATCACGTAGGCACTCCGCCAGCGTCACCTCGCCACTGTCCATCATCGCTCGGCCGATCCAGGTGTCGACACACCGTGTTCGGTAGTTGTATCGTCCCGTCATCAAGCTTGCCCGTGTCGGTGCACAAACGGGACTGACGTAGAAATTTCTCAGCAGGCCGCTGCGAGCGTGCATTGCGTCAAGCTGCGGTGTCTTGATGACGTCGTTGCCAAGGAAACCATAGTCACCACCGCCCTGATCATCGCTCATGATCACGATGACGTTCGGACGCTCCGCGCAAATCCGTCCGTGTAGAGAACAAGTGACAAAGCATCCAACCAAGAGCTTCATCATCGGTAACCAATGCGATCGTGTCATTCTTCTTCAGTTTGTAATGGGGGGTTCGGGTTTGAGTTGGCTGGTGCTTTGTTAGGGAGACCTCTTACGGTTTGTCCACCGAGAAGGGATCCGTCGGTAAACTCGCCGAACGGCCGCTCTTCGAATTGCGTCAAAGCCTTTGCCAGTCGTTTTTGCATCTGTTGTGCAACTTCGGGATACCGTCGAAAAACGTTCTCGTTCTCTTCCGGGTCCGCCTTCAGATTATAGAGCTGATCCGCCTCAAAATAGTGTGGGTTCTGCAGTGATGCGTAATGCCCCAAATGACGATTGCGAGTCAGGTAGGGTCGATCGAGAGGGGGATCCTCCTTGTTGAAGGCCGGGAACTTCCCGCCCTGGTCAATTTTCCGTTGCACAACATCTGGGTAGCGCACCGCGATGTATTTCCAGTCCTTGGTTTTTACGCAACGAGAGTGTCCCATCTCGCCAAACAATTCTTCGCGAACCGCTCGCTGGCTGCCGTAGATCACGGGCTTCAAGCTGACACCGTCCATTGAGTCGTCGGCTGGCGGAGCCACATCGCAGAGGTCCAAGATCGTTGGCGTGATATCAATATTAGCAGTGAGAGCATCATATTGTGATCCAGCCTTAATCTTTCCCTTCCACTGCATCAGCATGGCAACTCGCATGCCGTAGTCGTGCAGGGTTGCCTTCCCATGACGATAGGAACCATGATCCGGGACAAAGATGATCAGCGTCTCCTCCTCCAGACCGAGTTGTTCCACCTTGTCAACGATGGCGCCGACTCCATCGTCCAGCCAAAGTGCATAGGCTTGACGATCATTGAACCCCGCTGCCCGATTCCGCTGCAGTACGTTGGCACGTGACGGTAAGACGTCGAACCCTTCCGCGACAAATCCCTCGCCAGTCATTCGAGGATCGGCGTCGAGTGAATACTGGTTCGACCAAGGCGCGGGACCGTGATGCAGCGTGGTGGAAAAATAGAGAAAAAACGGATCGTCCTTCGACTGCTCGAGAAACGCAACCGCCTTGCTGACGGTCCAATCAAGGTTGTGGACATTTAACGCGTCGCATCGCTGTTCCTTTAAGTTCGCTGCATAGACACCATCGACAAAATCGAAACCAAACGGCTTGATCGCTTCGCACCATTTCTGGTGATTGCGTCGCATCTTGGCGTTGACTTCGGGCTCACGAGGATCCGCATTCTGGGGATAGGTTTCGAGACCGGCCTTAGACCAATCGCCATTGATCCATTCATGGTTCACCAAATGGCTCTTGCCGACGAAACCGGTGGTATAGCCAGCACGTTGAAGCAGCTTCGCAACGTTCCAGCGGTCCTGTTCCAATTCGCCAATATTCTCGACCTGAGTTTGATCCCCCAGCGGATGTTCCTGCATAAATCGCCTTCCTTCGCAACGTCCCGCATAACGCCCGGTGAGAAAGCTATAGCGGGAGGGTGAACAGACGGTGGATGTCACATTGAAATCACTCAAGTACAAACCGTCTTTTGCCATCTGGTTGAGTCGTGGCGTGTGTACCTTTCCGCCCTGGAAGCCGATGGAGTCCCAGCTTTGGTCGTCCGAAACAATGATCACCACATTGGGTCGCTCCGCGGCCAGGTTGGCTCCGCCAAGGCACCCGGCAAGTAAAAGCACGAAGATCGGTCGTAACACCACACACCTCTTGGAAATCGTTAGCGTACCCAATGGACGGAACCACCGTTGGTTAGCGGGACAGCGCCACTCAGTGGGCGATTTTCCTAAATTTGCCGAATCAATCTCGGAGGGAGCGGCAAGGCGCTAGCCGTCATTTCTCAAAAAACCTATCGATAGACTGCAAATAGCCGATTTCCCCAAGCGTTACGATCAATCTCTCGAGCGCCGCGGGTATTTTGGGTAAAACACATGGCAAAGCGGAGTCCATGGCCGTAACCAAGCGACAGCCGACGCTATTCGCTCCATGAAAAATCGATGATGGAACCAAACATGAAACGCACTCCAGAGTTCATTCAGCTGCTCACCAGCAGCCAGAGCAGGTTGTATGGCTATATCATGTCGCTCGTGCTCGATCCTGACCAAGCCAGTGATGTGCTGCAACAGACCAACGCCATTCTATGGGAACGCGAGGAAAATTTCGAGTTGGGCACGAACTTCATCGCTTGGTCGTTTCGGATCGCCTACTACCAAGTGCTCGCACATCGTAAACAACAGCAGCGTGATCGGCTTACTTTCGATACCGGTTTGCTGTCGGACCTCGCTCAGGTTGCAAGCGACCGAGACGAGGTTTTTGAAACTCGCCAACGAATGATGAGACAGTGTCTCGAGAAGCTCAATTCGCGGCAGGGTGAATTCATCCAACGCCGCTACTACGCCGGTTCAACACTTGAATCCATCGCGAGCGAGACCGAGATGACGATCAATGCGGTCAAGCAACTGTTGTTTCGGGCTCGCAATGCCCTCACGCGCTGTATCGACGCCAGCTTGGAAAGAGAGGCCTCATCATGAAGGAGGAAAAACGAGATGAGCTCTTAAAGCTCTTAGAGTTGCACTTTGACAAGTCTGCCGGTCCTGAGTCGCGAAGACGATTAGCGGATCTTGTTATTGATGATACGGAGGCTCAAACGTTCTATGTCGAGCAATGCCAGTTGCACGCCATGCTTGCCTGGGAACATGGTGTTATGCCCGAGGTTACCTTCGCAGAGGAGACGGCAAGTACGGGAAATTCGCGTGCCTTTACCGATCGCATGGAATCGGCTGCGCGTTGGCGGAGGATCGCAATCGCGGCATGCATTCTGTTGTTCAGTTCGTTGATCTGGACGTTGTCCGATCGATTGATGACACACGACCACCGCAACCAACCGTTGGCGAGGAACGAAAGTCTCAAGGTCTCCGCCGTGGTCGCATGGAGCCAACGTGATCGCGTTGGCATGATTGCGCAAAGCATGGGAGCGAGGCTTTCGGTGCCAGAGGTCGAAGTCTCGCTGCACAAAGGCGACATCGCAAGAACCGGGATCTACGTATTAACGAGCGGACTGGTGGAACTGAATTTCGACAGGGGAATCGAGGTGATCATTGAGTCGCCCGCCCGATTTGAAATCGAAAGTGAAATGCGAATGGTTCTTCATCGTGGTAGCGTCTCCGCCAAGGTATCCCCGGCCGGCGAAGGTTTTGCAATCGACACTCCCTCTGTCAGCGTCGTCGACTTTGGAACCGAGTTTGGCATCGAAGTTCTGGACGACCGCAGTAGCGAGGTTCATGTTTTTGATGGTGAGGTAGACGTCCGACCGCTCAGGGCACCGCCCAACACCGATGCCGTACGTCTGCGAAGCGACCAGGCCACACGGGTAGATGAAACGGGAGTGATTCCTCAGGGCATCGACATCGACCACGACCGATTCATTCGCGACCTCAACGAACCGAATACGAGTGACAAACGGTATGCCCAGATCGTTCGATCGCTTGGGCCCGCCGTGTTTTTGCGGATGGGCGTCGCGAACGATGGCAAGACCCTCCGCGGGCTCGGCGCAAACCAATCAACAGGAGTCATTGAGAGCGGAGGAATGACGCAGCCACCGTTCGCGTCCGGTCGCGTGGGCGGCTCGTTGCGGTTTGGAGGACCGCAGCGACGAGCGTACGCCTGGATCAATGACTATCCCAAAACGACGACCGGACAATTGAGCGTTTGTGCCTGGGTCCGCGCCGAGAGTCGCACGCGCTGGGCCGCGATAGCAAAACACTGGGCTGTCGAACTGGTGAACAACGGACAAGAAAATACGGGTCTCGGCGGACAGTTCCATTTCGGGCTCTACGACGACGACGGTGACTTGGAAGTCCAGGTTCGTGATCAACACGGCGATATCGTTGGGCTGCGAGAGCGAGAACCCCTGCCTCTTCATCGCTGGCAACACGTCGCGTTCGTCGCAGATGGTGAAACGCTAACCCTCTACCGTAACGGCAAGCCCGTTGCTTCGACGGCCTGCGAAGGAATTGCCATCGACGGCCCCACACGACTCGGCATTGCGGCGAAACTCGATCCTAGCGGTCAGGGTCCCGACACTCGCAACCCGGGATTCTGGCAAGGTCGCATCGACGAACTCGCAATTTTTGACCAAGCCCTGACGGAGTCGCAGCTCAGCGAACTTTTCAACAGCGTGAGTGTTCGTTAGCTCGATGTGCGGGCATTTGACGCAGCCCCCAATCACCCTTTCAATTTACGTTATGCTAAAGACCTTCAACTGTCGAAAGTCGGGACCGAAAGTGATTGCGAGGTGTTTGTAATGGTGAGTCGAAGAGACTTCATGAAATCTGCGGCACTGTCATGTGGGATTTCAACGCTAGCTCCGTCGAGTTCGTCTCATGGAATGGGACAGCAAAAGATCGACTATGCCACCCTCGACGCCGTACTCAAGCAGCCTGTCTTGAAGCGAGAGCTGTTTCCCAATCCCGTGATCATTGAATCTGTCGAATTGCTACGGGATCGAAACAACTTTATCTGTCGGGTGCGATCCTCCGATGGGGCGGAGGGGATTTCGGTGGGCCATCCGTTCATTGGCAAGCAAAGTTACCCAGTGTTTCTGAATCGGTTGGTGCCGGCGTTTGAGCGACAGGATGCCCGCGATCTCGATCGCCTGATCTACAAGGTTTCCGAATCGTCTGTCAAAACGCAAGGTGTACCGCTATGTGTACAGATCGCTACACTCGAGTTTGCCATCCTTGATATGTTGGGCAACATCGCGGACAAGCCTGCGGGTTGCTTGATCGGCGACATCTGCAATCCCGATGTATCGATTTACTTGGGGCACCATTTGGCGAGCTTCCGAAAATTGGAACCGCAACGGTCGCTTGAATTGATGCAAGAGGATGTGCAGCGAACAAGTGCCAAGGCGGTCAAACTTCGCGCAGGCCGCGGTGACAATCTGGCCTCTGACATCGACAACGCGCCGGGCCGCACGGAAAAGCTGATACGAATGGCAAGGGAAGTCTTTGGCGATCAGATGGTACTGATGATTGATGGCAATGGATCGTATGGAGTGGACGAGGCGATCCGAATTGGCAAGATCCTTGAGGAGTACGACTACTATTTCTACGAGGAGCCACTGCCGTGGGATTGGTATGAAGAGCAAAAACAAGTCGAAGCGGCACTGACGATTCCGATGGCAGGCGGAGAAGAGGAGTTTGGAATGCACGCCTTCCGCTATCTGATCGGTAATGAGGTCTTTCAAATCGTTCAGCCCGATCTGTTCTATTTCGGCGGCATGATCCGAACGATGAAGGTGGCGCGGATGGCCCAGGCCGCTGGACTGAAAATCACGCCGCATATCTCCGGTGGAGGTCTTGGTTACGTCTACATGCTGCAGATGGTTTCCGTCTGCCCCGCCGCGGCGGAGTACCACGAGTTCAAAATGTTTGAAACCAAGGATGCCAACGGCACCACGATCCCGGTCGAAAGCAAGGCCGAAACTTTTCAGTCCATCAACGGAGTCATCAAGGTTCCCAGTGGCTCCGGTCTCGGCGTGACAATCGATCCGGACTATATCAAGACTCACACACCAGCGGCTCGTTAGCTTTCCTTTTACAGATCATGATGAGTCGCTCCCGTCACGCCCAACCTTTTGTTTTCAACATCAAGGAACCCTCCGTGCGTTTACCATTTGCTTGCTGTTGTTGTTTTTTGTTTCCGCTGCTTGCCCAGGCCCAGAGCCGCATGGATTCACCCGAGTTCTCCGGCACACGTGCCGAAACTTACAAGACGGTTGGCGACGTGTCGCTCAGGCTTTGGGTTTTCGAACCCGACGGGCACCAAGCCACGGACAAACGACCCGCGATCGTCTTCTTTTTCGGTGGCGGTTGGAAATCCGGAAGCCCCGGACAATTTGAACCCCATTGCCGCTACCTTGCCTCGCGTGGCATCGTGGCAATGACCGCTGATTATCGTGTTCGCACTCGTCACGGCACACTTGCCGATCGTTGCGTTACCGATGCGAAATCCGCAGTGCGATGGGTACGACGCAACGCACCGCGATTGGGTGTCGACCCAAATCGCATCGTCGCAGGCGGAGGTTCCGCGGGCGGCCATTTGGCGGCATGTACCGGCGTGGTTCCTGGTTTTGACGAAATCGACGAGGACCTATCGGTTAGCAGTGTTCCCAATGCGCTGGCCCTCTTCAATCCAGCTGTGTTACTTGCGTCATTCCAGGGCGTGACGTTGGACAGCGAAAAGCTGACAGACCTTACCACACGCACCGGTGTGCCCCCCCAACAAATCTCGCCCATTCACCACGTCGAAAGCGGCCAGCCACCGACCATCATCTTTCACGGCAAATCCGATACGACCGTTCCCTACAAGACCGTAGAGAAGTATGCGGAACAGTCCAACGCTGCTGGCAATCGCTGCGAATTGAAGGCCTACGTCGGCGCGGTGCATGGATTTTTCAATCATGGCAAAGGCGACAAACCAACGGAATACTATCAGCGAACGCTGTTTCAATTGGATGAATTCCTTGCTTCGCTTGGGTATGTGGATGGTCCGCCGACGATTCAAAATCCTGAGTCCCTGACCAGGCGATTGCGTGGCGATTTTTTGAATTCACGCATTCGTTTTGAGCGAGAGAAACGTGGCAGTGTTGTATTTCTGGGTGGTTCGATCACGGAGATGGACGGCTATCGGCCAATACTGATGGAGCATCTACAAAACCGATTTCCCGAGACGCAGTTCACCTTTACCAACGCAGGGATTGCCTCGACGTGCTCGACGACGGGTGCTTTTCGAGTTCAGCGCGATGTGCTGTCGGCAAAACCCGACTTGTTGTTTGTCGAGTTCGCAGTCAACGATGACCAAGACGCTGGGCACTCTGTGAGGGAATGTATCCGGGGAATGGAAGGCGTGCTGCGGCATGCGTTGACCGACAACCCGAACTTGGACATCGTGGTCACGCACTTTGTGAATCCCGCGATGCTGGATCTTCTACAGCAAGGCATCACACCTACGTCCAGTGGCGCTCATGACGCGGTGGCCGTTCACTACTCCGTCACCAGTAGCGACTTGGCACGCGAGGTCGCAAATCGAATCACGAGCGGCGATCTGACTTGGAAAGTCTTTGGTGGCACCCACCCCAAGCCCGCTGGAAATCGGATCGCAGCCGACCTGATCATTGACATGCTTGATCGGGCCTGGGCCATGCCGCTGGAAAAGGATGCCAAAATCAAAAAGCATCGACTCCCCCGGCCGATCGATCCCAATAGCTACTTTGGTGGTCGGCTGTTGGATCACGCTTCCGCTGAATTGGGAGTCGGCTGGTCGCAAGAAGTTCCGCAGTGGTCTTCGCTCCCCGGGCAACTGCGGGATCGGTATGCCGATACCGAGATGCTAGTTGCTAACGACCCAGGAGCCGAATTATCACTCCGCTTTCAAGGGACGGCCTTAGGCGCTTTTGTTTTGGCCGGACCGGACGCCGGAACCCTCGAAGGTTCCATCGATGGAGAACCCATTCAGTCGATCGATCTTTACCATCGGTTCAGCAAGGGCATTCACTATCCGCGCACGGTCATGTTTGCCGCAGATCTGGCGGACGGTCCCCACCATGCGATCCTCCGGGTCAGGCAGGCCGCAAACGCCGAGAGCAAGGGAACGGCAGTCAGGGTTCTGCATTTCGTCGCCAATGAATCGGATCTGCAATAAGGCCCCCGCTGGGATACCTTTGTCCGTTGTTCGAGGAGCCCCGCCTCATTGCACGGGAATGGACGGCGTCCTTCGTCCTGCTTGGAAGGATCAATTGACGGACGCAAAACAGGATTTCCAGCAATTTCGTATTCCTGTTCCCTATGCGGCATTCGCCGTCGCTTCAGAAAGCCCTCCCTATTATGTGGTGTCGGTACGCGCATATGCGGGTAGCATCTCCAGTCGTTGTGAATCGGTTTTCGTCAATCCTCCCCACGCTTCCTGGCCAAACCAAGCAATGGTTCGACTCGGTACAACCGATTTCAAGCGTGTCATGAAGGACACGACCTATCGGCCGCAGTATGACTGGAATCACGAAGCGGCAAACCTTCATCAACAGCAACTGCAGATTGATCAAGAAGTCATTTCTGATCGAACGCTCCCCGATGATTTCTCCGTTTACCTCCAAATCGGCAAAATGACTTACCGCGGTGCACGTCCCTTTGCGGAGGACATCGTGCTAAACCGAAATCACTAGTTGCAACAGATGCCTGAACTTGAAAGCCAAAAACTCCGCCTCCCGTAGATCACGTGTCAGTTCTTGCATCACTTGCAGTTTGGCCGGACTGATCCTTGGCACTTGCCATAGGGGGGGATCACCCGGCTTGGATTTAGAAAGACCGTTAACGCGTCCCTGAATGGCAATCTGATGCCTCACGGGCGCATTCGACCTTGTCGAGTAAGCAATGCCGTCGACAAGCGGCACCGCGGTCGCCGAGACTTCAATCGTTGCAAAGGGAGGAGGCACAATCGGTCCGATCTCCATGGGCGTCATCACGGTTCGCCAGGGCATCGGGCGTTCAGGCCACGTTTCTTCCGCAATCGCTCTGCCATGTTTAAATCGATCCAGAAACTCCATGGTTTTCGCTTGTTGGGTCTTCGTGTACCAATAAGGACAACCCTCTGCATCGGTATCGAACGGCTTGGGATAGCCATGTGGATACCGCCGCAGATGCATGGTCTCCATGTCGTATGCGATCTGATAGAGCAGATTGATCTGTTTCTCCGTCGCCTGTTTGGCATGGACCTTGTCAAGCAGCGCGTTTCCGATCACCAACGACCATCGATGGGAGGAACAGCAAGAGAGCGCGGAAAGCCGTTTGAATTCCTCTTTGTAGGCCTTGAAATACGGGCCCGAACTCCACGGCTTGTCCTCGCGTGTTTCCCTGACAAGCTCGTCGAGGGATTCGATGTTGTTTTGCAGCTGCTTCAACAAATCGTTAACCTGCGAAACAGAGAGCCCCACCGATTCTAGCCGACGCAAAGATTGTTCGGTATGAATCGCCGCCGCCATCATCCAACGTTGGCGTTTCGAGTATTTGACGAGCTGCAAAATGGTCTTTGCCCTTTCTTGGTCATCCTTTTCACAAGCATGTCGAAGGAAATAGTCCATGTCGGCGCATCCGCCTAGCAAGAACTGAACGCCAAACGGGCCCAATTCGTGACCCTGGCCTGCTGCCCATTCTTTCATCCCCGCCGCCTCTCCATCGATGAGGGTTGAACCACTCTCGATCAGGTGCTCCATGCAATACAGCGCTTTCCCACCTTTCGTGAGGTACTTTTCCGAATGAGAAGACGAGCGTTCAACGTCTAGCATCTGATTCCAGAACCGCCTTGGGTCGCCATCCGCGTCGATGTTGTCGATTTGATCATCCACGATCAGACTGATTTCCAATCGCTCCAAATCGTCGTCGCCGATTCCCCCCTGTTTCAAGATGGCTTTGAACTGCTGCGTGTAGGCGATTGCCCGTTCCCCCATCACGGGGAAATCAAGATCGCTAAGGCCCTCCATGTAGAGGCCTTTGAGTTTGTAGTCGACGATGCTGTCCGGATTCGCTGCGTCGTATTGGTTTGCCTGTTGCCGACGCATCCATTTGCCCGTCGATCCAATACCAACCGCGATTGCCGAACCTCGTTCCGGGTTGTTCTTCATCGCGTTAAACAAGACCAAACGCTTCATCTCACTCAACGGATCACCGTCCCCGGGCGGTGGAGGCTTCATGTAGTCGCTCTCCAGGCGTCAAGACGCCGACGTCTCTCCCAACACCCTGCAATCAAGGTTGCACGCGCTTCGGATTTTGCCGCCAATCCACCCATTTTTGATGTTTATGGCGGCCGAGAAGCCGCATTTTCCCGCCGGCCTGCTCGAGGCGGTAACTATAATTGGGAACAATTCGTCTGAATTTTCGTCCTATCTATCTAGAAGAGCTTGTGGTCGAGCGTTGCGGCGGCTGAAGAGTGTTCATTTGAACATATTCCGCTTCTGTTGCTGTGCAATCACTACCTCATCAAAGCTCTTTTTTGCCCCCGCATCCGTACCGATGTTAAAGATTGCGGGTTGTATCGTTTTTATTCGTCGTAACGGCTGTGCGCTGCCGACGAATTACCGACAGCTGAACCTCTGTAGCGGGTTCGCAATTTCCGATTTTCCCCCTCACGTGCTCTGAGAGACCTGATGCGACGCAATTCCGAGAACCGCTCGACTGCCGCAAACGATTCGAACCACGCTGCTTCCGCAAAGCGAAGTCTGCTTCGTCAACTGATCGGGCGGCTCGGTTTTCCTAGCACAGGGTTGGGTGGCAATGCACCGGTTTCGTCCAAACGAGACCGTTTGCTGCTTGAATCGCTTGAACCGCGTCAATTGATGGCAGGCGACATGGAAATGCTGTTCACCGACGGTGTCACGTCGAGCGATACCTCGGCGGTCCAAACCAGCACCACCGCGGTGACAACCGTTGATCGCAGCGCCGAAGGTGAGGCGGCACCCGACTTGGTCCAATTCGCAAAGGACTTGGCCGACGCGGGCGTGATTTTCTACGGTGCTCATTGGTGCCCCCCCTGCAGTCAGCAAAAAGCGTTGTTCGAGGACGGCCAGGATAATTTGCCGTTCGTGGAAGTGACGAACCCTGACCGCACCCCGGGGCAAATCGCGATCGATGAGGGCATCACGAGCTATCCGACATGGGAATTCCCCGACAGTTCGCGATTGCAGGGTGTCCAATCCCTTGCGACGCTCTCGGCGCGTAGCGGCGTGCCGATCCCACAAAGCGACCAGCCAGTCTTTGAACCGATCGGTGACAAGACTGTTCAAATTGGTGCCCCGCTCCATATTCCGGTCGATGCCTACGATCCCGATGGCGGGCCCTTGACTGTTACCGTTTCGGTCGCCGATTCGAACTTACTCGAAGCGGTCGTACTGGATGGCAATCGGTCGATCCGTATCGATATGGAAACTTACGGCGACATGGTGTTCGAGCTGTTCGAAAACCGTGCCCCAGCCGCTACCGGACGGGTCATTGAGTTGGCGGAAGACAATTTTTATGACGGAATTCTGTTTCACCGCATCATCGACGACTTTGTGTTGCAAGCGGGTGATCCAACAGGGACCGGTGCGGGCGGCTCCGACTTGGGCGATTTTGACGACGACTTTCATCCTGAATTGGTTCACACCGGATCCGGCATCTTGTCGTATGCCAAAGCGGGCGACGATACGAACGATTCGCAATTCTTTATTACCGAAGGTCCTCAACGCTTCCTCGATTTTAACCACAGCGTGTTTGGACAATTGGTGGAAGGCGAGGACGTTCGTGAGGCGATCAGCGAGCATGCACGGGTCAACCCGAATGGCAACCCAGCGGACAACAATCCGACGACGCCGATCAAGATCAGCACCATCGACGTTTTCGAGGACACCGAGAACTCCGTCGTGATGCTCAAGGCAACCGGTACGGCAACGGGAACAACCAATGTCACGTTCACGGTGGCCGACCAGGATGGCAATACGTTTTCCGAGACGATCGCCGTGTCGGTCGTCGCCGACAATGCGAACAGCCAACCGTTTTTAAACCCCATCACGACGCCGGCCGCAGTCAACAAGAACACGGCAGCGACCTTGCAGTTATCCAGCACCGACATCGAAGGCGACGCAGTCAGTTATTTCGTTTCCAGCGGTAGCGCAAGTGTCAGCGCCAGCGTGAATGCAACCACGGGCCTTGTCACGGTGACTCCCGTCGCCGGCTTCACCGGAACCGTGCCCGTGACCGTGGGCGTGCGGCCTGGCGTGGGCGTGACAGGGAACAGCTCCTCGGATCAAGATACTCAGCTTGTCGCGTTTACGTTTGAGGACAATTCGGTTGCCACGCCGAGCGGCTTGGACCTGCTGGCGGCCAGCGACACGGGCGTCAGCGACACCGACAACATCACCAAGGCAGGTTCGTTGTCGTTTGTTGTCAGTGGCGTGACAAGCGGTGCGACCGTGGAATTGGTCAATGCAACGACGGGTGCCGTGCTTGGCGTCGGTGCTGCAACCAATTCGACGGTGACGATTACCACCAGCAACATCGCGGCGCTCGGCGACGGGACCTACAGCGTGGCCGCTCGGCAACGGATAGGGACGACCAACAGTCCGTTAACGTCGTCTTTGGTTGTCACGTACGACACCGTCTCACCAACCTCGGTTGTTTCGTCGGCGACGACTCAAGCGAACGTGGGTCGTCCCTTCACGACGGACCTGATCAACGCCGAGGAAGGAGCCGGTCTTGTCTACGCGCTGTCGGGGACCTCACCGACCGCAATGACGATCAATGCGGCAACCGGCCAGATCACCTGGACACCGACGGCGGCCCAGATCGGGACCAACACGGTTTCGTTGACCCTAACCGACAGCGCTGGGAACGTTCGCACGGAATCGTTTGACGTTACAGTAGCGGGAGAGCCACTTGCCGAAATCAAGTTGACCTTGACGGATTTGCAAGGCAACTTGATCACCAAAGTCCAACCTGGTCAAGAATTTTTGCTGAATCTGATCGGCGTGGATGCTCGCGACGAAGAGGATCGCGACGGTATCTTTGCCGCGTTCGCGGACGTTTTGTTCGACAATTCTCTGATCCGCCCCGTTCCGGGAGCCGGCATTGATTTCACGGATCGATTCCCGACCGTCCAGAAGGGAACGTTCTCCAATGGGCTGATTGACGAAGTGGGCGCTGCGACCGACCGATTGACGCCGAGCCAGCTGAAGGACAGCTTGATCGCGACGATTCGTATGGAAGCCTTGCAAAGTGGCACGGTCAACATTCGATCGGAACCGGCCGATGCGTCCGACAGCGAAGTGCTGTTGTACGGCAACAATGATCGCATTCCTGCCGACACGGTCGCCTATGGCGCCGTCGCGTTAGCGATCGGTCAGAACTTCATCGTTGCCGACGACACGATCACCGTCGCTGAGGATTCCGGCGTGACGCTTGTCGATGTGTTGGCCAACGACACGATTGTCTCCGGAAACGGGACGCTCAGTGTTGTCTCAGCAACCCAACCGACCAACGGCGCTGCGGTGTCGGTCGATGATGGTGAGGTGCGATTCCTGCTCGACAGTAATTTTAATGGCGACTTTGAATTCACCTACCAAGTCCGTGACAACGAAGGCATTCAAGAAACCGCCACGGTCACGGTCACGGTGACTCCCGTGAACGACCCGCCCGTCGGCGTCGATGACACGTTTAACGTCGACCAAGGATCGACGGGCAACGCCTTCGACGTGATCGCCAACGACACGCTCGGACCGGATAGCGGTGAAACACTAACGGTTTCCGAAGTCGGCACGTCAACCGCCGGTGCGACGATGACCCTTTCGAGCGACAAGAAATCGATTCTTTACACGCCACCGGCAAGCTTTACGGGCACCGACACGTTTACGTACACGGTTACCGATGGTGGTTTGACCGATCAAGTGACCGTCACGGTCACGGTGGCTCCCGCGGACCCACCTCCAACGGCCGTCGACGATACGTTCTCCGTGACCGAAGACGATGCCGAAGCCGCTTTCGATGTCCTCAGCAACGACACACCCGACGCATCCAACCAAGCTTTTGTCATCGACTCGATCCAAACGCCCAGCCAAGGTGGATCCGTTCGCAAGAGCGAGGATGGGACTCAGTTCTTCTACTCGCCCATGGCGGACTTCAACGGCAGCGAACAAGTCACGTACACGATTCGTGACACCGGAGGTGGTTTGTCCGTCGGAACGGTGACCTTTACCGTCACGGCGGTCAATGATGCGCCACCCATCAGCGACTCGACCGTCGGCATCAACCGTGGCGGCGTCGAAAAATTGGCATTGGCGGTTAACGGGCTGCCAGCAAACGTCGATTCAGGGGAAACCTTGTCGTTTGCCAATCTGGGGACACCCACCGCAGGCGGTACCGTTCGGATTGATACGGCGACCGGTTCCATCTTCTACAAGGCTCCATCCGCTTCGTTTACAGGCTCCGACAGCTTCACCTACGAGGTGCAAGACGGATCGGGATTGACGAGTACGGGAACGATCACCGTTGAGGTCTCTGACTATACCGAACGCGACGTCTTTTTGACCTTCGCCGAATCGGGGATTCAACCGTCGCAGTTGCATGGAATTGTGCTGCGAGGCACCGACGCGCTCGACGCCGAAGTCGAGGTCCCCTTGTCGTCACTTGGCGGTCAGTACTCCTTCCAGAACGTGTTACCGGGTAACTACACCGTTGAGATTCCGGCGATCCCGTTCTTTGAAAACACCCGTGAAATGCAGCAGATCTCCGTGATCAGTGGCCCAGATGACGGAGACACATCGGTCAACGCGTCGGTTGGCCGTCTATTGCCACAGTACATTTCGATCCGCGATTGGTTAGGCTCGACGCCTCGCCAATCCTTGCTTCTAGCGATCCAGCCTGGCGAGGCCAGCACGCTTTTGATTCCAAGCGCTGCGACGAGTTCGATCGATACACCTGCGGTTGCATTGGATGAGGATGGCGAAACCTTGACGATCACGGGGACACGAACCGTCACCGATTCGAGCACCGGGACAACCAGCACGGAATCGGTCCGAGCCACCCTACCGACGGTGAACGATCGGCGCGTGCAAGCTCGCGGCGAGGCAGGCGAGATGCGTCTGTACCGCGTCAGTGTCGAGACAAGCGATGTAACGTTCGAGACGGTGTCGAGCGGATCAGCCGCCGCCGCCGAAGGCGAAGCGATCTCGGCTGCAGCAGCGACTCCATCGATCCTGCTCGGCGGTGTGCAAGCTGAAGGCGAATCTCTGGCAGCAAGCTCCGTTTCACGCACCGATCTCTTTGTGCCTGTCGCCGACGACGCCGCCTCGGTTTCCGCCGCTGCGCCCGACGATTCGGTGGACGCAGCCATGCAGGACATCGCGACAGAGTTGACGTTTCGGTCCAAGTCAGCTGACGCCGTTGCCGAAAATTCACTGAGCGACAACCCGCTCGCTCACGACGCAATTGACGCCCTGATTGCGACCGATTTGTAGTCGACTTGACACCGCTTTTTCCCGCGAATTTGACCCTTTCGGGCGAAGAATCTTTCTTTCTGCCCCCCTGGTTGACACGTTGCGTCAGACGGTTCCTGTACCGTTTTGAGGTTCCTTTGGAGGGCCAAAGACACCCAAAAGCGACTTTTCATCGAAAAACCCCCCAAAACGTGGGCTTTTTGGGGCGAAGGTGGGTTGCGTATCAGCCACTCGGAACATAACACTTTGCCGTTATGAAAACGCGAGCATCGATGCTCCATACCATTTACTCCTACCGTCATCTGAAAAGGTTGTCGTACCATGGCAAAAGCCGCACCGCTAAAGGCCCCGACCAAGACCCAAATCCTGGCGAACATTTCGGAAGCCACTGAATTGACGAAGAAGGACGTCGCCGCCGTCTTCGATGCATTGACCGTTGAAATTGAAAAGGCTCTCGTCAAGGGAGGCCCTGGCCAATTCGCAATTCCTGGTCTCTGCAAGATCATCCTCAAGGACGTTCCGGCAAAGCCGAAGCGTAAGGGCCGTAACCCCGCCGACGGAAGCGAAATTTGGCTCAAGCCAAAGCCAGCCAGCAAGAAGCTTTCGATTCGCCCGCTCAAGGGCTTGAAGGAAATGGTCTAAGAGTCGGCCCTCTCGCCTACTCTTAGTTGTTTCGCCAAAGTGGCAGTGGTTCGCCAACACTTTTCCCGTTGGCGGAAAGAGCGCGTTTCAGGCCGGCTTGGACTCCACCTCAATGCGGCAGCGTATCGTGGAGAAGCCGGCGTCGAGCCAGACAATGATTTCGTCTCCGGTTCCTTCGCCTGCTTTGATTGGGAATCGAAACTCCATTTTCGAGCCAAAGCCGCCGGTGCGGACGAGGCCGTCATCGAGATAGAGTTTCTCAGCAAATGTACCACTGTTGTCCAGTCGAATCGTGTGCCCTTTGTATTCGGCGTCGAAGACTTGGTGACGTTTGATTCGAATGGAATAGACGACGGTGGCGATCGCAGCGACAAGGACTGCCCATCCGACAATTGGCGAAATCGTTCGATAGAGAACGAAGCCCAACACCGGAAGCACGCCAAGCCCGAAGATCGTGCTGAGACTATGTAGCCATCGGTAGTGTGACTCGGTCACGTCCAGCAACTTGTGTAGCTGGACACTGCCGAAACCGCCATTTTTAGATTTGGAGGCGTTATCGAGCGTGGCACCGAATGGCGTCGAAGATGACAAGTTCTCGATTGCCGTTTTGACTTCACTGACTTGCTGGTAGCGTCGTTCGGGCTCTGACTCGAGCGTTCGTAACACGACTTCGTCCAACCGAACATCGACGGCCACCTTTTTTGACGGCGGCTGGAACCAACCAATCGGTGTTTCACCGGTCAACAACTCATAAAACACAACTCCAAGCGAGTAGATATCAGCGCGATGATCCACCGTCTTGCTGGTCGTCATCTGTTCGGGAGCCATGTATTTGGCTGTTCCCATCACCTGTTGGGTGCCAGTTAGCTCGAGCTGTTCCGCTGCGTCTTCATCGCGATGGACCAATTTGGCCAATCCAAAATCAGCAATTTTGATCTGACCACGGTGGTCGATCAGGATGTTCTCTGGCTTGATATCACGGTGGACCACACCAAGGCTGTGCGCGAATTGCAATGCGTCGCAAATCACAGGAATCATCTTCAACGCTGCATCGGGTGTGACGCTTCCCGACTGAATGGTTTCACGCAGCGTCACACCATCCACGTATTCCATCACAAAGTAGTACAGCCCCTCAATATTCCCGAAGTCGAATACCGAAACAATGTTGGGATGATGCAGCTTTGCCAATGTCTGCGCTTCTCGCTGAAAACGTTCACCCAATTGGCCGGACGATTGGATTTCACGCGGAAGAATCTTGATCGCTACGTCTCGATCCAAATTGATTTGCCGACCGCGATAGACGGCTCCCATGCCTCCATGACCGATCAACTCCGCGACCTGAATGCCAGGTAACAGAGCGTCAAGTTGTTCAGCACTGGGCACGTCAAAACGTGCCCTCGATGAGCCCAGATGTTCTTGTGTCGCTGCCAAGTCCGCGTCGGCTGACGATTGTTTTTGAGCATTACGAACAAGGCATTGAGGGCAAATAGAATCCATTCCTTCGCTCAGCGCAACGCCGCAGGTCTGGCAAGTAGCAGGAGGGTTCATCGATGCAATCTATTGTTGGAAAACGAGGCTCGCGTCAGGGGTGGCGATTCGCACATCGTGAAACGCTCTAAAGCGATGGAGTTGACCGGGTCCGACCCTCGTCAATGATTTGTTGTAAACGTTGATCAAGTTGCTGGCCGATTTCCGGATGCGTGTCGATCACATTGCTCGTCTCGCCTGGGTCATTGCTTAGGTCATACAAAGCAAGTGGGGGCGACGCATTCCAGCTCATCCGCAAACCGGTGTTGAGCATCCGGCTTGTCTTGCAGCGAACCAACTTCCAATGCCCCACGCGAAGACCAAAGTTTCCGCTACCGCCGTTGTCTTGCTCGACGAGAAACTCACGTCCAACCGCTCCGCTGTGTCCCAACAGCACGTCGATCTGATCAAGACTATCAAGACACGCATCCTTGGGGATCGGTTGCCCTACGAGATTCGAAAAACTAGCAGCCAGATCGATCGTGCAAACCATCTCATCGCTGACGCCTACGGGAATGACATCCGGCATCCGAGTGATCAGTGGCGTACGTGTACCGGCTTCGAACACGTTGTATTTACCACCACGATACGGACCATTCGGGTCATGGGAACCAAGATGTTCCACGGAACCGTCAAGGTAGTCATCACAGAGAACGGGACCATTGTCACTACAGAAGACGAACAGCGTTTGCTTGGTAAGCCCCAGCTCTTCGACATGATCAATCAATTGACCTACACACCAATCGAGTTCTGCGATCATGTCGCCGCGTGGTCCTGTTGTGCCCGCGTTTTCAAACCTTGGATGGGTCACTCGCGGGGCATGAATATCATGCGATGAAAAGAACAAGAAAAACGGCTCGTTCTTGTGCTGCGTCAGCCATGCCTTGGAGTGTTCAACCCAACGGTCGGCCAAATCTTCGTCCAAAAACCTCGCCGCGGTCCCCCCCGTGTAGAAACCAATTCGACCGATTCCGTTGTAGACGGTATCGCGGTGACCGTGCATCGAGTCAAACCGAAGACTGTCGCGAAGTTCGACGCCCGATTGATATTCGGGGAAAGGTTTCTTGTTACCGACCCAGAGCGGATCCTCAGGATCCAAGTTTTCAACATGATGATCCGCAACGTAGACTTGCGGGACTCGGTCGTTTGTCGTGGGTAGCAACAAACAATGATCGAAACCCAATTCCAGGGGCCCTGGCTTAATCGTACCGTTCCAATCGGGGCCTTTCCCCTTTTCACCAAGCCCCAAATGCCATTTGCCAATCACTGCGGTGGCATAACCCGCCTCGTTCAACTGTGACGCAATGGTCGTGGTCCCCGCTGGAATCAAAGCGGCGGCATTCGGCGGCGCCACACCCGTCCCTGGGACGCGGAATGCGTAGGTGCCGGTCAAGAAGGAGTACCGCGTGGGCGTGCAAGTTGAAGCGCTGCAATAGCCGCTGGTGAACCTCATTCCCTCGGCGGCTAAGCGATCGATACTTGGGGTCGGTACTGCGGTCCCACCGTAGCAGCCGACATCACCATAACCAAGGTCATCTGCCATGATCACGATGATGTTTGGCCGCTGGTTTGAATCCTCCCCCAGTGAGGCCGTCAAACCATCTTGCAAAAACAGGACCGATAGGACGACAACAAATCGAAACATGATGGATCCCTATTATGGAGGTTTCCCTAGCTTAAGCGTCTGAGAAAACGGTGCCACAGCAATGCGAATCAATGCGCTGAAAAAACAGGGCTTAAGAGTCAAGCCAGCACTCGAGAGGCATCCTAGTTGGCCGCCGTCAGCGTCGCAAGCTTCTGCTCAGCGCGGCCCGCTTCGCGTGTGACCGCCTCGACCGCAGCCTGGGTCTGCCGAGCCGCTTGCAGCGCCTTTTCGAGCCTTTGCTGCATCGCAGGCAATGACTCCGCAGCCGTTGCGGCTTCGGTGGTTTTCATGGCGGCGAGTCGCGTCTGGGCCGTAATCTGTTCGGTCACGGTTGTTCGCTCGCGACGCAGTTTGGCCAGCTCTGCCAATTCCTCCGCCAGCGTTTGCTCGGCTGTGGCAACGAGTTCACTTTGCGTCGGGTCGTCCTTCATTTTCAACCGAGCGGCGATGACCAGATCATGGCTGTCTCGTGTTTGGCTGGTTAGGGTGGCCAATCGCGGCTCGATCACCTCGATCCGTTTCTTCGCGGCTTCGACCGTCGCGGTCGCTGCAGCAGCTTCCGCTTCCCTTGCTGCAATCTGCGAGCGAAGTACGTCGATCGGCTTCTGTGCCTGCGTGACAGCAACGGTGGCGGCATCCCAGGCGACTTGGGCCTCGGCCACTCGCTTCCGGATCAACGTCAACTGCTGCTCGACCTGCTTTGCTCGCTCCGCCGCGGGTGGTGGATTTGCAGCGAGGGGCTGAGTCGTATCGGGGGACTCGGTCAATGCACTGAGCACTCGACCTGACCAATCACCATATACAACGCGTTTTCCATCATAGGAAACCACCGCTTCCAAGACATGCTCGGACACCGGGACGAAGTCGCGGACGTGATTACCGTTTTGGTCCCACAGCTTCACGCGTTTGTCTTTTCCCGCTGTCACGATGCGGCCCTCGTGATCGAACGCCACATCGGTCACCCCACCACCATGAGCTCCGAACGACTTGATCGCCTTGCCCGTGTTGACGTCCCAAATTTTGACCGTGCCATCATCGCTGGCACTTGCCATCACATTCGAATCATCACGCCATGCGACGGCATTGATCGCAGCTTTGTGTTCTGGCAAATCCATATAGAGACGCCCGGTCTCGGCTTCCCACAAACACAAACCAGCGGACCGATCACCCGACGCGACCAAGACACCATCGGGGCTGTAGGCGATCGCATAGATCCAATCGGTGTGCTTTTTTAGATCAAAAACCAACTCACCGTCGGTTGCGTCATAGATTCGCAGCATCTTCTGCGGACCTCCCAACGCAACACGCGTCATGTTGTTGTTCACATCGGCGTCGAACACGACGTCAAGCTCATCCCCGATCGTCGCGACACGTTGACCCGACTTCACGTCATAGATCGCAGTGACCCCTTGCAACGCATGGGTACCGCCCCCGGCGATCAGGAAGCTGCCGTCGCGGCTGAACCGCAAGGATTGAGCGACCCCTTCGTCAAAAGGCAAGACTCCGAGCAGTTCACCGGTATCGATCTGATACAGTACGATTTGCTTCTGGCCAGCAACCGCCACCAACGGCGCCCAAGGGCTGGCCGCAATCGCCGTGATGGCCGACGCGCGATCGGTCACCACCGGCACTTGTTGCGGGACGGTTTCCGGCATCGCAGCGGGACCATCGGGTTTGCCGCCCGAGGAGGCAACAAATTCCAGTGAGTTTTTCTTCTTCGCTTTCGCCTTGGAACCGGAATCTTCAAGGATGCCTCCTTCGATCCAACTGCGGATCACCGCCAGCTGCTCGGCGGGGATTTTGTCCTGATTTGGCGGCATCACGGGGGTGTCATCGTGATTAATCAATTGCCACATTCGGCTGCCCGACGCATCGCCGTCATCGTAGACGACCTCGCCACTCCCCCCGCCTTCGATCACCGCCAAGTAGGAATCAAGCGCCAGCCCCCCCTTCTTTTCCCCTTGGTTATGGCAGCTCAAACAATGCTGGCGAAAGACCGGTTTGACATGGTCTTCGAAAGTAATTTTGTCGTCGGCGCTTAGGAACTGCGAACCCAATGCAAGGATCGCGAATGCAGGAAAGTAACGATTCATGGTAGCCATCAAGATGGAATAAACAAACGCTCTGCGAGAAACGAAAGCGGCGGTCGGTGATCCGAGCCACTCGGGACGAAAGAAACTCTCTAATGATTGAATGCAAATTCGCGGCTATTGAGCACCGCCCAAAATACATCCATCAATGCGGTCGCAGGATCTCCTTCGGCAGGCAGCTCTGCAAGCAATTGTTCGCGTTCTTCGCTGGTGGGCTGACGCGTCAAACAACGGACAAAAATCCGCTCAATCACTTGATCGTTGGACAGCCCCTCTTCTTTCATCCAACGCTGGACCACCTTGCCTTGTTGAATCTTATTGCTTACCGAATTGCCGTTGAGCAGGTGTAGCGCCTGTGACAACGATGGGGAGGTTGATGCCTCACATTCACACACGGTCGCTCTTGGAGACCGACCAAACGTATCAAGAAAATAATTCGACGTCGCGCCATCGGCAATTTGAACTGCGCTGGCACCGATCGGTAGTCCGCGGAACTTGTCGGGCGCTTCGGTCACCTGGCAAATGCAATCAAGCATACTTTCTGCTGCTATCCGGCGAACAACCGCGTATGCATAGTTGCGAGAATCGTGAGCGTTCGTGTCGTTGGGAATGCTGCTTCGTTGATAGGCGTCACTGTTGCAAATATCGCGGACCAGCGAACGGAGATCGAACTGGTACTCGACCAATTTTTCCCCAAGCGTATCGAACAACTCGGGGTTGCTCGGCGGATTGCTGATTCGAATATCATCGACTTGGTCAACCAACCCAACCCCCATAAAGTGAGCCCAAATGCGGTTGGCGATCGACTTGGCAAAAAATGGGTTTTCGGGATTCGTCAACCAATCGGCTAACACCTCACGGCGATCCTTGCCTCTGGTTTCGGGGGCTTCGCCGCCCAGAAATTTCGGCGGAATCGGTTTGCCCGAAAGAGGATGATTGACCTCGCCGCCAAACCGGTTGTACACAATCCGTTCGCGATAATCCTCCGCTTGCTTGCGGCCGATTTGGGAAAAGAAGGACGCGAACCCGTAATAGTCGTTCTGCGTCCAGCGGTCGAACGGATGGTTGTGACACTGCGCACATTGGGTCCGAATGCCCATAAAAACTTGAGCCACATTCTCGGCGGTCTTCAGCGTATCACGTTCGATTTCGTAAAAATTCGTTGCTGGCGACGTAAAGGTGCCACCGGTGCTGGTCAGCAACTCGCGAACCATTTGATCGATCGGAACGTTACGGGCAAACTTGTCGGTCAACCAATTCGCATACAAGAACGCCGATTTGTAACTGACTTGATTGCTGCTCTTGATCATCAAGAGCTGAGCGAATTTCATCGCCCAAATTTCGCTGAACTCCTTTCGCTCAAGCAGTCGATCGACCCATTCCGCTCGCTTGTTCGGTGCGGGATCGGCAACAAATTGTGCGTACTCTTGCTCGCTCGGTAGTAGCCCGGTGATGTCAACGGTGACACGCCGGAGAAACTCCTCGTCGCTGCACCGGCCACTCGCCAGCATCCGCAACTGCTGCAACTTCTTGCCCACTAGCCGATCGATGTAATCGCCTTCAATCGGTGGCGGGGTGTACTGCAAATCAGTCGGCAGCGCAAGCACTTGGCTGCCAACGGTGTGGGTGTCAAACCGAGCCATCACGAACGCTTCACCACGACGGCCGGCGGTGACCACTCCGACATCATCGATTTGTGCCGTCCCCGAATTGTTCGAACTGAAGGCGGCAAGCCGAGTGACATCTCGCGTCGTTCCATCGGCGTAACGGGCCACCGCAACAAATCGCTGCTGAGACCCCTCGCCCTCGATCACCGCTTGCGGAGGCAAGATCGAAACCGACTCGACCGCAGGCGGCATCGCGTCCGCCGGATCCTCCTTGGCACCCTTTTGCAACCACTCCAAAATCGTTGCGTAATAGTCCGAATCGGTATCAAACAACTTGCCCCCTGTATGCGGAACCGCTCCGATTGCCTTCTTCAGGAACAAACTCTCTTCGGGAACCGCTAAGTTGATCCGCCGCACGCCCACTTCACGAGTGACGCGAAAGTAATCGCCTGCGGGGTCGAAACCAAACAAGCTGAGCCGGAATCCGTCTTTCCCACGAGCCGCGCCGTGACACGATCCGGTATTGCAACCGGATCGGGTCAACACCGGCATCACGTCCTTGGTAAAACTGATTTCGGGCCGTACCGTCGCCCCCGAAACCGTGATCGGGATCCTGACTTCACTTCCCGCATAGTTAGCCACCAATTCTGTTTTTCCATCCGCAAGCGGAAACAACGAGAAGCCATCGCGTTTGACTTTCGACGGATCGGCAATCGACCAATCCACTCGCTCGCTGGCGTCCTCAGTGATCCCATCGTCACGTCGCAGCACGGCGACAAACGATTGAAAGTCTCGGGACGACCCCAGTTTGATCTCGGTTGGATAAACCGCGATGTCGGGCTGATGCGGGGCGTTCTTCGGCGGCGAAGTCGATTCCGGTGCCTTGGCCAACGCGATCGCCGAAAACGACAATGCGAACCCGAAGATCAAAAGATAACGCTCAAGGATGGCGCACATGGTTCGTAGCCTTATGGGGTCCATTACGGTTGTTTCATTTGCCGAAGCTGTTCGAGTCGGCTGAGCGGCTTCGGCGCCGCCGGTTTCGCTTCCGCGGGCTTCGGCGGCGCGACCGGTTTCGGCTTGTCATCGACCTTGGGGGGCAATGGCTTATCGATGCGAATTTCGCCCGTTCCGTTGGTTTGGACAATCACTTCGTCGCCGACTTTGACCCGAGATTGGCAATTCAACGTCTTGTGATTCCCGGTCTTTGCATCCGCCGCGACAAGAATCGGAAACGTCACGGTTGTCGATTCCTTCGTCAGTTTCTGGATCGCCGCCGGGCTGGTCACTCCGTTGGGAATGCCCACCAATTGGACTTCGGCCTCACCCGGCAAATCACGCAGCACTTCGACCTCGACCGCGACCACCGCTTCCGAGCCTGTTTCCGCGGTCGATTTTGGGAAGTTGTATTTGAACAGCGCGTCCTGAATCTCCAGCATGATTGGTGTTGAAGCGATTTCCGCCGATCCGTTGTTGCTGGGATAGCCTGCGATCATGACCAAGGGCCAAGTTCCAAGCGCCGCACTGCCATTCGCCGTGATCGGGATCTCCACTTCCGTTTTCCCCTTGTCGATCTTGCGACTATTGTTGATGCCGATGCCAGGCGGACTATACAACGCACGCAACGTCACCTCTTGATCGAAGCCTTCATCACGAACAATCCGCACCACCAAGCTCTTGCTGCCGCTGCGTACGATGGGGGTTTTCGGCTGGATCAGTTCGATTTGAAAGGGAGCGGCATCCGTGACGGCCATCGCCGCACGATCGGTGCGATAATCCCACATGCCGCGACGGTTCTGACCCAGCACCAACTTGTGCGTTTGGCTCAGCTCGCCCATCACCACGGCGTCTTTTTGGTTCCCTACCCCGGCAATCTCAAACAAGGACGCGTCATGGGTCGCATCCGCCGACGCCGTCAACAAGACGGGGATTTCTGCTCGGCCCGCTGGGATCGGATAGGGGGTCGCGGTCACGTTGTCCGGCAAACCGGCCAATTCCATATTGATTTCACCGTTGTAGCCGCGGCGTGTTGCGGTAACCATCATCGCAGTCTGACCCCCAATCGGCACCGAGACGACTTGAGCCTCATCGCGACGCAGCTCGTTCAACGACAAATCGAATTCCGCTTCAACACGAGTCACTTCGATCCGATAGTGATGACTCGGACCGCCACCGCGCAAATGATCATAGATCCGGATCGAATGCATCCCGTCGGCAGCCGCCGCGAATTCCAGGAACGGATCCATCTTGCCCGCAACATCGTCCGAAGAAGTCAGCGTTTTGTGATCGGGCCCAAACACGTTCAGCACCGCATCGAGGGGCGAACGCAGCACGGCTCGGGCAAACACCGTGACTCGGTATCGTTCTCCCTTCTTGCATGGGATCCCAAAACAATCATAGTCGTTCTCTTCTCCGATCACGCCGCAAAGTGCCGCCGGCGCTGTGACCGTCGGTGGCTTTCGGTAATCATTGTTGGGTTCCGTTTCCATCACGACGGGCAAATCGTTCACGCGGATCCAATTCGGTGACGGCGAAATCCCCTGCGGGTCCTCGGTCACAACCGGCCATTGTTCATGCCGGCCACTGGGTAGCTGCACCGATGCCTCACGGATCGAACCGTCAAGCGAAACCAACTTGGCATGCAATGTCGAATCAGGCACGCCACCGCCTGGTATCGTCGCGATCGGACGTGGAAAGGTACCGAGGTGCAAACGGTAACCACAGATCGGATTGCCACCAAAGGCGCTGTCGCGAACCAAAACCGTGTACGTTCCGTCTTCGGTCGCCGTGAAAGAGCAAACACCATCCTGTTGTAGCAGTGCCGAATCATCACTGGTTGCTAACTCGAAGCGACCTTGGTCGAGAATCGCGATGTAAGGGTCAAGAATGTTTTGATTGTTCAGCGAAAACGCCAAACGGATCCCTTCGATCTCCACATTCAGGGTTTGGCCCGCTTTCAATTGCACTTGATAAAGGTCGACGTCCTCCCGATCGACAACCCCTTCGAGCGTCGTGTTCAACTCGACCGGCTGTGGATTGGCAAAATCGTTGTTGGGTTCGGTTTCTTGCACCACCGGCATATTACCGACGCCCAGCAAACGCAGATTTGCGATACCGGACTGGGTCACCAAACGCACCGGATACAACCCCGGTGCAAGGCTTGGATCGGTCTTCAGCCGCACTTCGACCGACTGGTTGTCGACCGGTTTGACGTCGAGGATCGTGATGCCAGGAACGTCCGCAAGCAATTGGTGGGCATCTTTCAATCGTTTGCCCTGGAAGACCACCGTAGCTTCTTCACCGCGCCGAACCCCCAACGGACTGAGTCTTTCGACGACCGGAAAGGCACCGAGCGCCGACGGCGCGACCGCGAAACTGAGCAGCGACACCCACAACGTCTGATAGAATGGTGTTTGAATCACGTTCATAGCTCTTTGCAAGGAAGTTCGAAGAGGACTACGCCATCAGGGGTTGAAGCAGTTTCCCACCATCGACAATTTCAATCGGTCGATCTCCGGGCGCCATCAATTCTTTGTCTGCGACGATGCCCAACAACCGATACATGGTGGTTGCCAAATCCGCGGGTGAGACGGCGTCTTCCTCAGGCTCTGCGGCGGTCGAATCGGATGCCCCGTGAATCATGCCTCCCTTGATACCGCCGCCAGCCAACATGACGCTAAACACTTTGGGCCAATGGTCGCGGCCCGCGTCCGCGTTAATTTTTGGCGTTCGACCAAACTCACTCGTCATCATCACAAGCGTCTCGTCCAGCATGCCACGCTCCGACAAATCGTCGAGCAGTGCGGAGACGGCGCTATCAAGTGCGGGCATTTGCCCGCGGATGCTGCCCGTGATGTTCTGATGCATATCCCAACTGCCATAGGTCAACGTCACCAACCGCGACCCAGCTTCGACCAACCGACGTGCCATCAACATCCGCTGACCCGCATCGTTACGACCGTACCGATCGCGCATCTTCGCGTCCTCTTGTGAAATGTCGAAGGCCGCTTTCGCCGCGGGCGTGTCAAGCAAATCGTAGGCACGTTGATAAAACGTGTTCATGGCTTGGACATTGTCCGCAGGAGTTGCCGAGACGAAGTTTCGGTTGACGACGTCCAATGCCGCTTTGCGACGCAGGAATCGTTCTTGGTCAATACCGCCGGCAAGATCCAAATCACGCACTTGGAAATCCTTGCGATTCGGATCCGATCCCAATGCGAAGGCCCCAAAACTGCTCGGCAAGTACCCCGTCCCGGCAAACTCGTTCGGCACATTGGGGATACAGACGTAAGGCGGCAAGTTATTGCGAGGTCCATATTCATGGCTAACCACCGCTCCAAAACTGGGGTACTGGAGCGCCGGACTCGGCTTGTACCCCGTGAACATATTGTGTGTTCCTCGTTCATGAGCCGCTTCGCCGTGCGACATCGAACGGATGATGCTGAATTTGTCCGCCCGTTTCGCCAGTTGCGGCACCGTTTCGCAGAACTCCTCACCCGTGCTCGTTTTGATCGTCCGCAACTCACCGCGGTATTCCAGCGGGCTGTAAGGTTTCGGGTCAAACGATTCCTGCTGCGCCAATCCGCCCGGCAAGAAGATGTGGATCACACTTTTCGCCTTGGGCTCGACAAAGTCGTAGCTCTTTTGCTCGGCAGCTGCCTGCCGCATCAGCAACTCAGGCAGCGTCAGCCCGAGGCCGCCCAAAGTTCCCGCAGCGAGGAAGCCACGACGGCTGAGAGGATTTCCGAAACAACGCATCACGAGGGTTCTCCAATTGAGAAAGCGTTTGGTAGATGGGATTGACAGAAACGTCTTGCCGATAGATTCGCAAGCGTGCGACCATGGTACGCGTTGTTAAGGAACAACAGCCAACGGTTCGCTACTCGACACGAAACTGATGAGGGGCGTGGGGAAAGCGGGAGGGAAGTGACCAATCAAAAAACGAACCGAACGAGACGTTCGTCGAATTTAGGTTTGAACTTTGAGAGGGGGAGGGAACATCGTTCAGCGATTTTGCAAGGTCAAACCCGTTGCAAAACAGCTGACCGAGACATTTTACCGCACCCGCAAGGATCCGTCAAATGATTTGCTCTATAAAAAATGTACTTTTGTACACACACCTTCTCCGCTGGGAAGGTCGCGCAGGTAGAGAGAGACTACCCCCAACTGCCAGCGGTCAACCAAAACGATGCCAGCATGCAAAGCCAAACAAGATCGAGAAAATGCCAGTAATGGGCAGCAAAGCGAACCGGCCAATACCGTTCGTGATCGTATTTTCCCAAGACGGTCCGAAGAAAGACAATCCCTAGAGCAAGAATGCCACCGGCGACGTGCAAGGCATGCAAGAAAACCAAGACGGCTACCATGCCTGCCAACCCCTTCCCATTGCCTGCCCGAAGCGCAGGACCATTGAGTGTTTCGTTCATCGCATGGAACTGTACCAGCAGGAATCCTATGGCAACCCCCGCGCTGATCGCGATCAATCCAGCGGTTCGCCAGCGTTTCTCGCGACGAATCGTTAGGCTGGCCACGTGCAGCAGCCCGCTGGTCACGACCAACAGCACGGTACTGAGCAAGAACGCCTTCGGCAACGGAACGAGCGAAAGCGGATCATCGCGCCGCCCGTAGGCATAGAGACCATACAGCAAGACACTGCTGATGAAAAACATCGACAACGATGCCAGAAGCAACCACCCCCCCTGTTCGTAGCGGCGGTCACGAGGCAGCGCGGATGGCAGCGGAGAGGTTGAGGAAAACGGCATGGGTGACTGCAAAAACGGCAGACCTCATTGATTCAACGAATGGACAAGCGGATCACAGACCCGAGACAGCAGCAAAGAGGCGACGACCGGTCCGGCCACCCCAACTATTGTAGCAGGATGATAAATCCGGCAATGGCCGCCGCTTCCAGTAGGGCACCGTGCGAATCGACCGGGAAGGGATTGACATGGGTGGGAAACGATTCACAGGCCAAGCAATCGCCTGGTGAGGCAACACATTGGTGCATCGGCGTCGCCGCCAAATGGTAGGGCCATAGCCCCGTTCGACCGACGAACTGAGCCATGGAAACCGCATTTTGAAAGAAACCGTAGTGTCGGCCGCAGCGTTCCAGATTGAGTTGCTCAAAGTACAAAGGCTCGTGGCAGAACGCAGCCGAATATCGATCGGGCATCGCAACCGGCAGCCCCAGCGACGCGATCCAAACCTCCGACCCGGACTCGAGTTGTCTGGCTTGGTTGACGGGAACGACCACCGCTTTGGTGGATCCCTCCACCCCAATGTCGGTGATCGGCTTGCGCAGCGCCGCCAATTGCTGACCTCGCAGTTCCGCTCGCCCCGCTTCGGCCGCCTCGCCGACCTGTGCTTGTTCGCGATCGAGCAGTTGATCGGTAAGGCCCTCCGCGATCACGCCGAATTCGGCTTGCTCGTTGCCCTCAAACGTGTTGCGGTCGGGGCTTGGATGTGGCGAAGTTTCACTCGACTCGCTCACCAAATGATGGCGAATCAAATCACTCAATGAATCGTTTTGAACCGCGCTGCGAGCTGGATCCTGCGCAGGACTGGACGCGGAGAGCATGATTGCCACCGCGACGCCAAGGAGAGATGGTGAACTGCGACGCAAACGTCGGAAGCCTTGAAATGGAAGGATCTGCATGATGGTCCGCTGGCGAGCTGTGCACACGACTTTCGATTCACGGTGGGTCGATCGAGACACCAATCGGTGGTATCGATCCGCTGGAAGCCGCATCTCGATCAAAATCGCGCGAGTCCTCAAGGGAAACCGATCCGGCAAACTCAACCTATCCAACCTAAACACTCACAAATGCTCCTGTGCGGCTGTACGAATACCAGTTCGTAAAACAGCGAAACCTGAAGATGCGAACGGCCACTCGCTAGCGAATCGTCGAACAACCCTGACTCCGTTATCCCTTGATTGGCTGCTCGGGACGTTCGGTAAATAGATTGCGTGGTACGGCTTTCTCTTTACTCTCCCCCTCGCTGCGCTCGACCCCTCCCGCTGCGCGGCTCGTTGTACCCCACATCCTAATCCGGTGATATGTTTTTGGCTCCTGGTCCGAATGTGTTCCATGCGTTGGACAGGTCGTGGCAGTTTTTAAGTTGTTGATTGAAAAAGACTTACAAGATTTACCTCTCCCTCTGGGAGAGGTCGAGCCTAAGCGAGGGAGAGGGAAAACGGGCTGCGATTACAACATGAAATTCCAGCACGGTTTCTATACCGGCCCTCCCCCTCGCTGCGCTCGACCCCTCCCGCTGCGCGGGCAGGGGTGGTTGGGTACCTAAACACTTCAGCAGTCACAACTTAAAAACTGCACGACCTTCTCGGAGATGGGGGGACTGCGTCGCTTGTCCGATTTTTGCGAAGGTGTAAGCTTGCTGAGGCTCTTGCGCACCTAGGTTTTTTGGCTCATCCGGCGGAAGCGTGCGCAGGAGGTTTTCGAGGCATCTCTCCGGTGTCCCATCATTGCTGGCAGGAGCTATTTTCACTTGTTATCGAGCAGTTGCCGGCAGTTCTTTCGATGCCTCACCAACGCAAACCGACATCCCCTAAGCGGATGAAACGGATGCGTGATCGTGAAAGTTCTTTCGTCACCGACCAAATCAGGTGCAGTTGACGACTCATGCAAACGCGCACCTGGAGCGATTTTTCGGATCGCTGAAATCCGAATGCCTTCACAAACTGATTCTCTTTGGCGAGACCGCAACGCGCAAAGCTGTTCGCTCTTTCGTCACGCATTATCACACTGAAAGAAATCACCAGGGTTTGTGCAACGAACTGATCGTGCCAATGATCAGACCGCCTGATATGGATGCTGAGATCGAAACGACCGAGCGCCTCGGTGGTTTGCTTCGATCGTATCGACGCGCGGCTTAGCTCATCCGGCCTTCACTCGCTCCGCGCCACTCCAGTCTCAATACATCGGTGTGATGTCTGCTGCGCTGTGGCGCGGTTTTGCCTCACTTTTTGGCCAGCGTCGCTCTGCCTGAACTCAATCTCGACTGAGAATTGGGCCGCAGTTGATGACGCAACCTCGGAATTCATCGGTCAAAGTGCTCGTTCGACTTTTTTGACCCCACGGGTCTAGGAAACAAGTACGTTTCAAGACTCGGTTGCGGCCAGGATGGACCCTTTGAGCATTGTTTCTTCGAGGTCTCGAAAGAACTCGTCAATTGTGTCGTGATTCATCTGTTGAAGCGACTCACTCGAAGCTCTGGATGGCGGAACGAAGCCGGGGAATTCCGGCTGCGCAGATGGATTTGAGCGAAGCTCCGTGATGACCGGGAGCCCCTCGACAAGGGGCGTTTCTTTGTCTTCGTCAGAACTGGCAATTTGACTGCCGAGGAACAGATGCGTTCGGTGATTCGAATCCGCGGATTCGCCTTCGGGGGAGGCGTTGGAGTGAACCGCTAGCCGGTTGATGACTTTCAGAGCGTCGAGAGCCGTGACTCGGTTGTCTCCGGTGACGTCGTAGTAGTATCGAAACGGATTGTCGGTCTGGCTCGGGGTCGGCAACTCGCTGTCGGGGTCGGCGAGGCGGTTAATGATTCTCAATGCATCAATCGCCGACACGCTGCCATCGTATCCGACGTCGTAAATGTCGAGCGGGTTCTGCCACGGCCGTGTGTTGGCGATTTCAAGCGTTCCGGCGCCCGAGTGTAAGATGTGAACGAACAAGCCATCGTCGAAGGCTGGTGCGTCGATGGTCCAGTCGCCGGTGTAGGTGATTGGGTCTCCGGCATCGTGCGTGAGTCGTAAAACGCCGTTGCCCACCATCGTGGTCAGCGCGTCGCTTAGGAAATCGAGTTGACTTCCCGTCGATCCGTCAAGGATGAGTGACTCAATGCCGAAAAGGTGGCTCGCGGTCGCAGTGTTCAGCGTAAGCGGATCCAGACCCACGTAATGCAGCTCGTCGTAACCCGCGCGGGCGTCGGTCGCGACCACTCCGAAGTCATGGACGTAGATCGTATCGTCGTTAATGCCGCCCAAGATCTCGGCATCGGCGGCGTCGAACTGGCCCAGTATCTGGATGATCACGCCATTCTCGAAACCGGCGTCATCCCAACCGCCAGCAATCGTGAGGGAAGTCTCGGCGACGATTCGACTCGCCTCGCTGAGCAGCACATGACCGCCCGACTGTAGGGTTACCGCAGCGTCGACCGAAGTGATGAACGAACCGCCAGCCGCATTCAGCGTCAGATCTCCGAGTGATCGCACCCGGACCGCACCGTTGGCGGTGATCGAGTCGATCGGCAGATCATCCGGCGACCCAACTGCGACGTGATCCCAGGCCTGAATCACCAAGCCATTCTCGGAGTGAACGTCGACGTCATTCCAGATATCGATCGTCAGGCTCTCAAGTCGCCCGACGCGCGCACCCGTGCCAAGCTCGAGTTCACCCTCGCTCGTGTCGAACTCAGCCAATGCTTGCCACTCACTCGCATCCCTGTAGTTTTGCAGGGACAGATCTAAGGGCCGGGCAGCCTGGCCAAGGTAGCGGTAGATGCCGAATTGCGGTTCTCCGGCATCATTTTGGGGAATCGTCACCTGTACCACATCACCGGTGTCCACTGATTCAACTTGCGTGTCCCCCGTTGTGACATGATGAGGCTGCTGCTGCGCCCACAGCGAAGGATCTTCGAAGTTTGCCTCGCCGAGGTCGACGGTTTGGGCTTCTCCCAGGTATTGGTAGACGGCGTAGTGGACGGCCATCACGTCCTCCTTCGCCGCTGCCGCGAGCGCCCGTCGTTCTTGCTCGCCCAGTTGTTCGAATCCGTTGGTCAAGCTGATCTCCATCGGCTGTTCCACGCGCCCAATCGCTCCAGCGGGAGTGACCAAAGTAACGGTGAGCCCGAGGATGTTCGTCTGCTCTGTTGCAGTTGACGTATCCCCGATCGAGGAACTCGTCGGAAACAGGAAGCCGAATAACGAATCGGCAACGGGCGAACTCAGCGAATTCGAATCAAACGTTCGAGCTTCCAGCCGCCGCAGCCTCTCTTCTGAACTCAGTTGAAACACGAATCCGGGGTCGTACTGGCCGTTTCCGTAGGTCTCGTGCGCGGTTTGGAATTCTTCCGGCACGTCTGCCAACTCCGGATCATTCAATGCGAGGAACTCGTAGCTGTATTCGATCAGTCCGATTTGGCCGAAATCACTGCCCGATCCAAGCAATAGATCCACTAGCTCGCCACCTTCTTCCTGGCCGGCAAGGACGGCGCCATAGCGTGAGCTGGCCAGCTGCAATGTCGTGTCCGTCTTGACCACGGCATAGTAGGCAAGTTCTTCGTGCAAGTTGGTGTCCGGCAAGTCTCCTCCCCGATATTCATACACTCCGCCGTCGGCCGTGGCGACAAGCGAACCGTTGTTGACTCGCGCAGGGGCCCCGGAAGCGGCCGTGATCTCGAGCCAATCTTGGGCATTGGTGAAGTCGATGGAATTCAGGTCGACGTCCTCCGTCGCAGCACCCTGATAGCGGTAGAATTTGCCATCAAGCGTTTTGACCTGCTGCCCCGGTTCGAGGTCAACCGGACCGGTCACGGTCTGCAGTTCCCAGTCGGCCTGCAGATCGTAATCCGGCGTGATTTCGACCCAGCGAAGGAAGTTATCAAAGTTCTCGGCGCCCAGTTCGACGTCTTCCGCATCCACGTCGGAAAAGCGATACAAAACGCCGCGAGTGGCTCTGATGATCTGGCCGATTTCAAGGTCGACGAGCTGCCCGGGCGAGAGCGTGGCCAGATCGAAATCTGGCTTCGCTTGCCACCTTGTCGCATCCGTGTAGTCCTGGTTTGTCAAATCGAGACCAAAGCGGAAGAACAATTCATCGCCAGTCTGCAGCTGGTGAGGCAGGCCGGTATGGACTTCGTCGTTCGCCTCATTGATGACTGCAATTGCAGTTTCTCGTGCCACGCCGCTCGCCGTAGCCTTCCGGTAGTGGCGCCAGTAGTCGTGGTAAAGTTGAGTCTGGCGTATTTCTTCGGAACGGATGGCCGTCTCTGCCGCTTCCCTGGCGAGGTCTCCGGTCAGTTGCATCGTCTTGTTGGACGCGTCAATCTCCTCTTGCGTCCGTGGTTCGAACTCCTCGTAGAAGGCGTCGATGATCGATCCCGAATCCACTCGAAGCTCCACATTTCCATAGGCAGAATAGACGGAGGCTCTGACATCCTGCCAGCTTTGCGGTTGGACGAGTCGCAGGTCACCGGTGAGTTCGCGCAGGAAGATGTCTTGATCGGCGTTGGCTGCCACACCGCCCGAGCCCAGAAGGTCGCTGTCGACTAGCAAGGGCCGATCGGCGTTTCCGACGCCACCGTCTCCTGCGTCGAGTTCGATCCGATTGCCACTGACGAGTGAAGATCCGTCGAAGGCGTAGATGCCGTCCGGCGCGTGGAGAATGACATTGCCGTCGGTCGAGATGACTTGGCCGACGATAAAGGTGCGGCTTTGATTTCCCAAGGGATCGTAGACAGCACGGATGTCAATATCGTCTTTCGCCGTGAGATTCAAAGATTGGATAACGGACGAACGCCCCAAGCCCTCGGCGCTCAATGTCCCCGGCGTCGGGCCAGCGCCTTCGATGTTGGCTCGCAACGAGCCTTCTTCGGCACGGATGGTTGGCATCGTCCCCAAAACGGCAGCCGCGTCCGCGAATACCATGTCTCCATGCACCGAAGTGAACGAAACCGTCCCGCCACTGGGGCTGCTAACCGTTCGACGAAAACTGAGGTCCTGGGCGGAGACGATGTTAATCGAAGGTGTGGTCGAGCCGTGAAGGAAGGAAATCGCGACAGGAAGATCCGCCGCGAGTGTGTGCGTGTAGTAGTCTTTCTCCCCAACGATGTCGGTCGTGATCGTCCGAACCGTTTTGTATCTCAACCAGCCGCCGCCACTCACAGTGGTTACTTGCGAGTGCGTTGAGTTCACAAAGTCGCTCGTGTACGTCGCGTTCGGATAGGCCGTGTTGCCTGTAACATCTTCCCAGTTATCCGTGTCGGAGTAGTCCTGTTCGGACAGGACGACCTCGTCCGGATCGCCCACGTACAGATACTTGTGCCCGACCACACCACCTTCGTTGAAATCGACAACGACCTCGATGACGGTCACGTTGGGGATCAATTCAACATCCGTGTCCTTCTGTAGCACGTACTGGATTGTATATGCCGTGCCATCCGCGTAGGCGGGCGGTTCGACGTCGGCCGTCCATCGGCTGGAATCACGAAAATCTTCGGCACCTAGATCAACATCCGTCGCTACCGGACCCTGGTAGCGGTATAACCCGCCCTCACCAACCTTGACAACCTGACCGGGCGTCAGTTGTTCGATCAGTGGCGGTGAGAGATCGTGAACGTTCAGGTTGTCGAACGTGACTCCCTCCTGCCCCCAGCAATACAATGCGACGGTGCCTGACGTCAGCGGCAAATCAGAATCGCTGTATCGGCGCACCTCTTCGCCATCGATCAGCACCACGGTTTCATTTCCACGGACTTGTAGCGTGAGGTGGAACTTGACGTTCACCATATAAGACACCCAATCGCTCGAACTGTCCGGCTCGATCGTTACTTGAACTCCGTTTTTGACCTTGAATAGTCTCGTGAATCCCCGCTGCGCGTCCATATCGAGTTTGTAGTAGTTGTCCCGATCCGTGTAATGGAACAGCACGCCGACCCCGTCGTCGTCTGTGCCGTGCACATCGACGTTCAGTTCGTAGTCTTTCCACCGCAAGGCCTCTGAGGCGTCGTAGTACAGATAGGTTCCTAGCCTCGCGGGGTCCAACCAGGAATAAATGTTGCTGCTTTGGGTGAGCCGTCCGCTGGTGACATGCCAGTCCGAGGATTGGTTGGCGACCTGGTCAACGACCGTCCAACGATCGGAATAGGGGTTTGACGACGACGCCCAAACTTCAACGTCGCCGTCGTTGAAGTCCTCGGAAAGAAGTGTCAGGTCGTAGTCCGGCGGCGCCGCCAGCACCTCCGATTCGAGCAGCGGGTACTCGTCTCGGTTGAAGGTCTCAATACTCTTCAGATTTCGGTCCGAAACAAGGCCGTCCCAATCGAACCCCAATAGGTTGAACGACCGATCCTCGTAGGTCCTCTTGGTGATCGTGCTCTTCTCCTGTCCCTCGGTCCAAACGTACTGCAGCCCGCCGCGCGGCTGATAGACCAACGGGGCGTCGACACTGTGGTCCTGAGAGGTTCCGTCGTCGTAGACGATTCCGGAAATCGCGCCGTTTCCCTCGCCGGGTGCTCCCTGGTAAACCGTCTCCCAGATCACCCGCTGCCCGTCCGCTTCGTCGATCACGTATTCCACTTTCTGGAGTCTCGCCGTATCGACGATCGTCACTTTGCCCGGACGTTTTTTCGTTGTGTCGATGCGGTTGACGACCAACTCGTAATCGCTTTGGTTGTCGATGTCGACGTTGGCGTAACCGTGCGCCACGTCAAGCTGGCCACCACCGGTGCTGAGAATCTGCCCGGCCAGGAAGATCTCGCCGCCGGCCGGGACGATATCGTCCACGATGATCCTCTTGTCTTCACCTTCGACCTTGACATATCCGTCCACCGGCACTCCGTCACCACCGAAGTAGATCCCTTGGAGCGGATTGCCATCCCTGTCCACCAGCGAAGTCGTCGACGCGGAAGAAAAGCCCGGGGCCACGTGCAACGTGACGGTCTGGACACCGCTTTGAATCAGACCGTTGATGTTCAGATACTTGGCAGTCACTGCGACGCGTCCCTCGGCCCGGATGGCGGAGCTCGGCGGCTCACTGCGATTGCCAAAGACGTGGACTTCGCCTCCGATGTTCTGATTAAACGATCCCACGGCGATCAGGTTGTCCCAGGTCGCAACCGTCCAGGCGTAACTGTCATCCGTTGTCGGTGTTGGATTGTCGAGGACGAGTGGGCCGGTTCTCGGATCAGCGAGGTCGTAAACGAAGGCAGTGCCAATGTCGACCGCACCGTTAACATCACGCAACAAAGCCCCAACAACCACGGTGTCGTCCGACATCGCGACAGAGTGGCCGAAAAGGGCGTCTTTTTGCGGTTCGGGACTCTTGAGTCTCTGTTGAAGCAGGCCCGTCGTGACGTCAAAGACGTAGGCCGTCCCAGCGCGATCGTCATTTTCAGATGCCCCCACCAGGACCCTGTCTCCCGACACGGCGACGGAGATTCCGAAAGATCTTGGATCGTCGAAGTCAGGATTCTCAAGGATCCGAGGAGCGGCCTGGGGGTTACTGAGGTCGAAGACATACGCCGCTCCCGAGTTCGTATTATTGTGACGCCCCGGTGCTCCGACGACCACCTTATCTTCCGACACAGCGATGGATTCGCCGAAGAATGTTCCCGTTTGTTGTTCGGGGTTGAGGAGTGTCTGCAGTAGGTCGCCCGTCGTAGCATCGAAGATGTAGACCGCCTCGACGATCGTTGCTGCCACCACGATCGTGTTCTCTGCGATGGCCACCTGCTGCCCGAATTCGGGGAAGTCGGGACTGTCGGGGCCTTCGAGTGTGAGAGGAGCGGCATCCAGGCTGGTCAGGTCATAGACGTACGCCGCGCCAGGATATCGGCCGTCGATTGCCCGCCTAGGCTCTCCCACGACCAGCGTGCTCCCCGACACAGCCACAGAGGTGCCGAAGTTGGCCCCCGATTGCGGCTCGGGACTGACAAGTTTGTCCAGAAGCGTGCCTGTCGTGACGTCGAAGATGTAGACCACTCCGGCTTTCTCTTCGCCGTTATCATCATCGGGCACGCCCACGAACATCGTATTGCCCGACCCGGCGACAGCGTAGCCGAACCCGTCCCTAGCGCTCAGTGTGGGGTCGTCCAGTGTCGGGTCGCTCAGTGTGGCAACCAACTCGCCGCCTCCCAGGGAAAAGAGCCTTTCCGAATAGGCGTTCGTCGTCAGTGCACCCTGCGGATTGTAGACCTGCTGACGGAAGTAATCGAAGTCCGCCGACTGACGCGGGTCCGAGTTGTGGAACCAATCGTCCGTGTTCAGGTTGAAGTCCAGCCCCGCATTGATTCGCACGTTCTCGCCGCGGATCTCCTTGGCGACGTTGATACTGCCATCAAGGTTGGTGATGACCACGTCACCCGATTCGTTGACGACCTCGCCCAGCACGTAGACATCATGGCTGACCGACTCGAGGATGCACGGGTCGAGACCGTAGTCCGAGCATTCGCGGCTGGCAGGCTCTTGGGTGACGACGATCGTCTTGTCGGGCGGGTCTTCGGTCTGCGTGAGGCCCTCGCCGTTGAAGTAGACGTTCCCCGGGCTGAGTACCACGTATTCTCCGTCCACGACCATTGCCCTTCGCGTATCGCCGATGACCGCATCCCCGACCGTCATTGAAAACGGAGACTGGTTGGAGACGCGGATTCCGGCTCCTGCTTGAGCGACGAGTTGGTCTTGCACCAGAGAGTCGATGGCGTCCTGATACGCCGTGTCCGCTTCGATGAAGATCGAACCGGGCGCCGCATAGATGTCGGGCAGGTCAACGAACAGCACGTCCAGGCCTTCGTTGACAATTTGGATCGCTTCGCCCGTATCGGGATCCACGATGATTTCCATCAATCCCAACTCCATCAGCGTTCGATCCACCAGCTCCAGCTGAATCTGATATCGGGCGACGGCCTCAGCATTGCTGGAGTGGTTTGTGATCCAATCCAGGATTCTCGCTCGTTGGGCAACCAAAAGTCCCCCCATGTCTTGTAGAGACATGGTCGGGGGATCCAACTTCGTGGGTTTGACGACATAGAATTTGTTCTTCAACACGTTCACGTAAGCACGTGCCATATCGCTACGGTAGATGGCGGGCACCAACTGGATCCACTGCGTGGGGTCCTCGAACGTCTCGTTGCCAAAATCGACCGTTGTCCCATCGGCTCCGACGAACTGAAACAGCATGTCGTCCTCGGTCCTGACAATCTGGTCGGTGTTGAGATCGACCGGGTTCTCGGGTGGATCATTGAGATCATAGTCCGGTTGAATCTTCTCCCAACGATCAGGGTCTTCGTAGTCCTCGGCGTGCAGCACGACCTGGACAGCGCCCTCGATCTCAGCTGTGTACCGATACAAGCCTCCGACCTCTCCGTTGCCGGCCACCGGTTCCCCTTCTTCGTCTTCAACAACCTGAACGACGGTTCCGTCGAAAACATTGAAGGCGATTTGGCCCGTTTGGAGGGCGATATATTCATACTCGGAATCGGTATCCTCCAACCCCTCATCAACCTTTTCAGCGGGCGACAACAATCTGTCCGAGAGGTCCTTTTCCAACCGAGTCACATCGAAGCCTTCCAACACGACCGACTTGATGAGCATCTCGGCATGATGGTTGACGCCGGCTTCGACGGAAGCGAGATCGTCAATCATGACCGTGTTTGTGTTGACATCTTCTCCGTGACTTGGAATGGGAAATCCGTAGGGAATCAGCGAAAGGGACAGGGCAACCCCGTCGGCGTTTCTTCGATCTGCGCCGCCAAATCCTCCGTCCGTTACCAGGTAGACGTCTTCGATGGCCTGAATGGTCGATTCACCCAGGATCTTGACGTGGTTGTCTTCGCGTACATTGGCGGTCGGCTTGGGGATCGCGATGTTGGGCAGCATCGAGATCGTCGTCAGTTCCGTGTTGGCCCGCGTATCGATCAGGTTGATCTGCCCTTCGCTATTTCGACCTGCGAGCAGATGGATGTCACGCCCCTTGATGGTTGCTCCGTCGACATTCACGGCGTTGAGAAGGTTCGCGTCCGCTGTACTCTCGGCGCCGGAAACTCCGGTCACGGCGGTGGCCACCAGCAGGTTCGCGGTGGAGTGGATGTTTGCGTCTGTCTTGGCAGTCAGATAGACATCACCCGCCGTGCTTTCCAAGGTCGCATCGTTCACGTTGATGACAGCCAGGGTATTGGCGATCACCTCAGAAACGCCCACGGCAGCGCCGTATCCCGAGACCGTCTCGATCCGGACACTGTCCAAGGCAGAGATGTCATTGACCGCTTCGATTCGGAAGACGCCCGGCGCAGCGTTGTCGCCGTCCACCTGGAGCGAAGCGGCGGTGCCCACATTCACAACCGCCTGATTGCCGATCCGTGTGTTGCTGGCCAGCAAGGTGGCGCCTGCAGCGGCGACAGAACCGGACCGGAGGTTGTTGCTGAATCGGAAACGATCCTTGTCCAGCTGGTTGTACGCACTGATCTGGATGCTGCCGGCGGTGACGCTGGCACCCGCAGCGACATCGACAATCACGCTGTTGGCGATCATGTTTGCCACTTCGGCGCCGCTACCGGTCGCCAGGGCGAGGGCAAGGCTGTCGGCCGAAGCGTCGAAGTCCTGGTCATGTCTGGCGTTCATTTCGAAGGCATCGACCGCGATCATCACATTTACCCCGATGTCCGCGCGAGTCTCGCTGACACTGGTGACCTTGGATGCGGCGCCGGCTCCGGCAACGACGCCTCCGGCGGCAGCGATGCTTTCGGCCAACAGGTCGTCTGTGGTGTTGGCGGTAATCCTCAGCGCGCGGGCTTGAATTTTGGTGTCATCTCCCGCAACGGCTTCGACGATATGCTTGGCGAGGATGATGCCGGTTTCTTCGTCCACCTCTCCCAAGCTCACATCAGCGAGCATCGCGCCTCCCGCAACAGCCCCAAAAGCCCCACCCGTCGCGTCTGCGTTCGCCGTATTGTTTGCGATCGCCACAATGCTGATATCGCCAGTCGAGGTCAACGTCGCATGGGTGGTGCTTGCTCCCACGTTGGTCTTGATCACGGCCTTGGCTTTGTTTCCTTGGGCCGCCAATGCCGAGGCGGAAATTCCCGCAGAGATCGTCTTCTCGACATTGGCCTGGGACTCGGAAGAAATCAACGTGTTCGCCGAAGTGACACTGGCCTGATTGACGGATGCCAGGATCGTGCTCGCGATCTCGTTGTGAACGAGTGCCACGCCCAAGGCGGCCCCGAGGCTCGCGGCGATCGATACGGTGGTGGCATCGCCTGCGAGAGATGCGTTCTCAACGGCGCTCACGCTGACCTGCCCGGCGGCGACTAGATCCAGGTCCCCGGTGATGTGAGCGTTCACACTGTTCTCGACTGTGTTGTTGATGTCAATTCCACCGCCACTGACGCTGTAACTCCCTTTCGAAATGGATGCGGTCACCGCACTGACGTCAACGACGTCTGCTTGAACTGCAGCAGCCGCGATCGTGATGTTGCCGTTCGCCTTGACCTGACGCTCCGATTCCGTCTCGGACTCAGAAGCGTATGCCAGGACATCGCCTGCGATTCGGTTTTCCACCGTCGAAACGGCCACGGCAAAGCTGGGCCCGGCAAGGCTGAAGCCGATCGCCGTGCCGATGGCGCTGGCTTCGATGATCGCGCTCGATGACTTCGCAGTGATTTCGATATCGCCCGATGCCACCACGGCAGTGTCTTGGAGATACGCGTGCACTTTCGTTTCAAGCACATTCTTCGTCGATGTTCCGGCACCGGATGCTGATGGGCCTGCCGTGGCAACAGCGATCGAGGCGGCAAGCGACTTCGAGCTGACTGACTCGGTTGATTCGGCCTTGACAACGACGTCACCCGCGGACGTCACCGTCGAGCCACGCAGATAGGCCAGAACCTCGTTCTCTTCCGCAATCAAGTTCTCGGCGATCGTGACGCCGACCGAACCCGCGACGGCGATCCCTCCCAGGGCCGCGGAAGCGCTCACCGCATCAACTTCCGCGGTAATCGACGACGTACTGTGCGCGATAACGATGACGTCCTGAACGGCGGTGGTCACGGAACTGCCATCCACGAACGCATGGACTCTGTTTCCGATCAGGTTGGTTGCATTCGCACCGGCTCCGCTAATCGCCAACGCCCCCTGGGCAATGGCCAGCGAGACTGCAGCAGCGGTTGATGTGGCGTGGATGGATGCGTCTTCGACCGCGTACAAATCGACGGGCCCGCTTCTGGCGACCACGTTAGAACCGCCCCGAATGTAGGCTTCGACTTCGTTTCGGATCTCGTTCGTCGCAAGGCTGACACCGATGCTCTGAGCCAGGCTTCCCCTCAAGGCGAACGATGCCGCCAATGCCACCGCACCCACATCCGCCGAGATCGTCGAGACATCGTTCGTTATGACCGCTATCCAATCAGCATCAATATCCGCAGCTGCATCGATGGTCGCTCTGACCTGCATGGCAATCCTATTCCTGGCATCTGCTCCCGATCCACTGCTGCCAATGGCTCCTCCCTGCAAGCTGCCGGCGACGGCTGCTGAGCCTGATGCCACCGTGCTGCGTATCGTTGGGGCGGCTATAGCCACTTGAGTGAAGCCGCCCGAAGTCACCGTGATGTCACTGTTTTCGACATAGGCTCGCACCTGGGCCTGGGGTTGTCCCTGGGCTGGGCGATTGCCGCCCAGATCGTAGCCGATGTAGTTTCGCGCCACGGAGGCTCCGATCGCGGCAGCTCCTCCCAAAGTCCCTGCGCTCGCCCCTAGGGCGGCGGCCAAGGCGACCACGTCGGCATGGATCTCCGAAGTGTTCGATGCATCGAGAACCGCATCGTCAGCGCTCTCGAGTTCGACCTCTTTGAGGTATGCGTTGGTGTCCGTGGTGATGGAATTTGTGGACACAGCTCCACCACCGCTCCAGGCGAGTCCCGCGTTCTTCCCGGCTCCGACTGAAAGTGACGCAGCGAGCGATTTCGCGACGATGCTCGAATTCGACCTGGCGAACACTTGCAGTCCGCCAAAGGGCAGCACGACCGTCTTGCTCGTGTCCGGCAGGTCGGTTTGATCGATGGCGGCGCGGACGGTGTTGGCGATTTCGTTTCGGGCGATCGAGAGTCCGACCGCGGCCGCGGCACCCACCGATTTCAGACTCGCACCGACGGCAATTGCCCCTCCATAGCCTCGAGCGGTGATGTTGGAATCGTCCTGTGCGGTCAACTTCAAATCGCCACCGTTGGTCGCGAAGGTGCCCGCCGTCGCCGTGAACGCTTCGACTGTGTTGGCGATCTCGTTGTGGGCGAGGGCACCCGCACCTGAACCGGCCAACCCCAAGCCGCTGGCCGAACCGCCCGCCGCGATTGCCACGCCAACCGTCACGGCTTCGATGATTGCCTCGGAGTTGGCGAGCAACGCCACATCTCCTGCGGCGGAAACGACGGCGACATTGGCATCTTGCGGTACCGTCAGGCCACTGATGTACGCGCGAACTTGATTCTCGATCTCGTTGTGCGCAAACGAAGCGCCGATCGACAAAGCACCACTGGTCGACTTGCCCGCACCAAAGGCGAACGCAAACCCACCGGCGTCGGCCTTGATTGTGGAATTGTCCGTGGCGGTGAGAGTGACATCACCGGCGGAGGCTGTGATCAGGCTGTTGCCGGTGATGCAAGCCTCGATGACGTTCGCAACATGATTGCTGGACCCCGCACCGCCCACGGCCCCGGCGACACCACTATCGTCGCCGGATGCACTTGCAGTGAGTACTCCCGCGAGCGTCAAGGCCTCGATTGTCGCCGTGGAATCGGCGGCCAACTCGACGTAACCGTCTGCCGTGACGTTCGAGTCTTCGATGTAGACTTCTGTTTCGTTGGCTATTTCATTGTCCGCAATGGCAGCGCCCAGAGACAATCCCTTGCCCTTGGTCAACGCGATGGAGAATGCCCCGGCGTCGGCCAGAATCTTGGAATGGTCCGTCGCGTTTAGCTCGATCCATCCGCCGTCGCCCGTCGTCGCCTCGCTCTGTGTGGTCAACGTGCTGCCGGCGACAAACGCTTTGGTATCGTTGGCGATGGCATTCACGGAGAGCGTGCCCGCGCCGGCGAAGCTGGACGGCCCGGTGCCCACTCCGAGTGATCCGGTGATGGCAATGATCCGCGAATCGGTCGCCGGGTTCTCATTCGCCGCCGACACCTCCAGCGCCCCGTCTGTGACCATGACGGTGGATCCATGGATGTAAGCCTGCGTGACGTTCGGCTTGGAATCCGACCCCATCACATTGACGGCGACGCCAACACCGACGCCGGCTTTGCCGCCCCACGCCGCCGCTCCGCCGATCGCCCAAATCTGGCATTCGTTGACGGCGATGACCGAGGAGTCCGCGGCCAGTGAGGTTGTCGTTTCTGCAAGGTACGCTTCAACCGTGTCGTGGACGACATTGACCGAGACCGAACCGGCCAGCGCGACGCCTTCCTTCAAAGGCGCGCCGGCACCGGACGCCGTCAGCGAGCGGATACCGCCTTTGCGCCGGGCCAGTACGGCGAGCGAATCGGCACCGATCGTGGCACCCGCAATGAAACTCCTCGTATCGCTGGTGACGTTGTTGACGCTGATCGAGCCCGCGATGCCCAGCGAGGTCTTTTCACCTTTCAAGGAAATGGCGACGGAGCCGGCCAGGGACCAGAGTGCCGTATCATTGAGGCTCGAGACGTCGACTTGTCCGCCCGCGGTGATCGTTCCCGTATCGTTGAGATAGGCGTAGGTGTCTTCGTCCAGGATGTTGACTGAGACGTCCCCGGCGACCCCGACACCGACTTTTAACTCGTACGTTTGGCCGGTTTCACCAAGGATCGTCTGCGCCTTGGCCGGCGCATTCTTGACGCGTTCGTTGTCGATCAGTTCCTTTTCCGACGGTGCCGTGCCGGTGACGGCCGCCGCCACCGAAGCCGTCCACAGGGCGCCGGTTGCCAGCGCATCGACAGAGATGGCTCCCGCGGCGGTGACGGTCGTGCCGGTATCCGCGGAAGTATCCAGAGGCGAGTCCGGATCAAACTCGGTACCGATGTAGGCTTGCGTGATCCGAGTGAGATCGTTGACCGACACCGAAACGCCGACCCCGACGTTCGCCCCGGCTACAACGCCGCCGGTGACCCCGACTCGTGTCAGATCGTCGAGGGCCGAGACATGGATCGTTCCGTCTGCGTCGACAATCGCACCCGAATCGATATGGGCCTTGGTCTTGTTGTTTTGCACAGCGATGGCGAAAGCTCCCGCGACCGCGAAACTGCTGGCCTTGCCTCCAGCCTGGGCAATCGCCAAGTCGAAGATGTCGGTGTTCGCATCGACCGACAGGCAATCGAACAGCAGACGGTGCAGCCCTGCCATCCCCTCACCCGGTTGTAACTCGATCGCCGTGCCTGCGGTTGCATCGGTCGGCGAGACGGCGAGCCTGATCTTGTACGGGTCCTGTTCGTCAAGGATGACGAAGTACGTTTGCCCGTCCACCAAGTTGCCGATCGCCATACCGGCCGGATCTGCGCGATAGACCAGCTCTGTTCCCGTCGCCAGATCAACCCTTTCGGTCAGCGTCATCCAGTTGTCGTCGATAACCCCAGGAGTGTTTGGATTGAAATCCCGCGCCCAACCCGCGTAAACCTGGGTCCCACTTTCGATCACCGCTTCCGTCGCGTTATTCATGACCTCGACCAGAAACGAGGCGCCGATTCCGCCTTTGTCACCCTCGGCACCAAACGGGTTCACGAGACTCTTCAGGCTCTCGAGGGGACTGTCTTTCGTGAACAGATTCTTTGCCGGCTGGAATAGCAGGTTCTCAACCGTCAGCCCCAAGCCACCGACGCCCGCGACTCCGATCAAGTCCATGTCGATGGCGGCGTCCACACCGACGACCTGATTGCCCGTGCGAAACCGCGAATCCTCGTTCGTATTGATCCTCGCACCGTTTTTGATCCTGGCCTCGGACGTGTTGTCGTACAGGTTGACCGCGAACGATCCGCCTCCGGCCACCTCGCTTTGGCTGGCGGACGTCATGACCCAGGTATTGAAGAGATTGGAAGCGAAACCGAGTGTCCCATCGTTCAGGTACCCGAAGCCGGCCGGACCGGCTTGCTTCAGGAAGTCCACGGGGTTGATCGCCGTCCAGGGGTTCGCGATCAGGAATCCATAGTCGACGGCGGCGTCCACGGCGATTTCGCCACCGGCATCGATCACGCTGCCCTCGACGAGGGACTTGGCCGTGTTGTCGAAAATGCCCAGCCCTACAGCCACCGCGACCGAGGCACTTGCGTCGGCGTCTTCCGGCTTGCTCGCATCCGAAACGGATACCGTCTGTGAAGCCTCATTGATCTCGCCCAGGATGTGAATCTCCTTGGACGACTGCAGGGAAGCCGTCGGACCGACGATCGCCTGAACGTCGTGGTCGGCGTAGTTGATGCCGATCGCCCCGGCGATGCCAAAGTCCGCTCCTGCCTGCGTCGGGCTTTTGGTCGGCTGCATATTGAAGATGTTCTTTGCCACGTCGGTCAGGTTCGAGATCACTCCGAAGATTTCCTCCGGTTGGACCATCCGGTCGGCGTCACCGACATTCGTCCAGGAGAACGGTTCGCCGGTGATCGTGGCGTTTGCATTGACGGCGTTCGTCGCGTCCAGGCTGGCGTGAACCGAGATTCCGGTGAGGTTGCGCGATGATGTCAAAACGTGGGCATCTCCCGGACTCTCACCGAGCAGGAGCGCTGCCTCCTGCAAATCGATCGCGGCTGCGTCTAAGGCGGCCTTCTTGCTCGAAACCAGACGAACGGTGACGTCGTCGGATTTGACAACGAAGTACAGCGACCCGTCACTTAACCCATCAATGGGCACGTCCAATTCCGCCACCGGTTCGTCCTCGAATGTGTTCTCCGAAGTGAGGGTCGGATCGGTGTGGTAGATCACGGCGTCGCCTGTGCTGAATCCGTGGTCGACTTCGAACGTGATCGTGTTACTCTTGTCGTCGATTGCTTGTCTTGGAGCAAACTCGCGGTGCCTGCTTTCGTAAAGGAAGGCATGTGCGCCCACTCCCGGGCCGGTCAAATCGAGAAGCTCACCTCCCGGTGACGTGGCCAGCCGGATCGCCATATCGTTGCCCGGAACGGTGATGATGTAATACGTCTTGCCTTGCTCCAAGCCACCGACGCCCACGCTCTGACTCTCTTCGTTTTGGTCAGGACCGAGATAGGTGACAGCTTGGTCGTCCTGGAGACCGTGGGGTTCTGCAAACGTGACGGTCTCGTTTTCGGGACTTACGCCTGACGAATCGAAGCTGACAAGATCCAGTTTGCCGAACGCATGCTGCGGTTCCTGGCCCAAGCGAAGGTTGCCGGTACCGAGTTCGATCGTCGGAGCCTTGGCGAGCTGGATTGTATTGTCGTCGATGACTTGGACGTAGTAGACAGCTTCATCGTCTTCGGAGTTGTCTTGCAGGCCGCCGATACGGGGCGCATCGATCTTACCCAACGGCGCATCGGCCTCGCCAGCGAAATACCTGACCTGCTGCCCATCGGTGAATCCATGATTTAGAATCCGGATCGTGTCTGCATCGTAGTCCACGTCTCCGAGCCCGGACGCGTCGTTGACGTCCCTCGCGTCGAACGTGTTCCCGACACCACCCGCCGCGTCAATCGTTCCGTCGACACGGGTTGTGACATCGGCCTCGTCGAAACCGAACGAGAACGCGGTGGCAACGGTCCCATCCTCGTAAATCGTGGGTTGAGACCACGCAAAGTTCACGACCTCGCCCGTCGCGCCGACGTTGACCGAGTCATTTTGCGAGATAATGTTGGCCGTCTCCGAGACCGTAACGTGCGACGTCTCACTCGTGTTGGCGACGGCTGCCGCAAGCGAGATGTTCTTGGGGTTCGATGGTCCGGTCAGGTTCGAACTGGTACGGGCTTTGACGAAAGCTTCGGTTTCCGCATGGGAAGTGATATCCACTGGGCCGCCCGCGACAATCTGCGTATTGTCGATCGTGGTTAGCGCGGTCGAATGAGCCTCGCCGTATCCAACTGCCACCGTGAAGCTGCCGTCGGTCATCGTGCCGTTGAGCGACACCGTGTGCAGGGATGCGTCGGATTTCGCATTCGACCCGACCTGCACGCTGCCTGCGCCCGTGATCGTCGAGTCCGTGAGCGTAATCGTGGCATCAGCATGATGAATGGCGACCTGGCCTGAAATGCCGAACACGCTACTGATCGCGAGGTCCGGAATCTGGTCCAGCAGGTCGACAAGGCTCTCTAACGCCTTGTCCGAGTAAGCCCCCAGGTCGCCATAGAGGTGCGTATCCACGGCGTCTGCCGTCATGCGGATGTCCCCGCCTTGGATCTCCGCGCCGTCGATGCGGATGCTTGCCGCGTTCGTGTTCACGTCCAACGGGCTGAGCAGTGTTACCTCGCGGAGTTCACGGTCCACCGCCTGCAGCGTGATGTCGCCAGGGGCATGGCTGCTTCCGTCTTCGACATGGGCCAACAGCTTGGCCCCGGAATGGAGTACGATCTCCTCGGAAGTGAATTCGATGTCCCCAGAATCACCCGTGGACACAGCGGTCATCACGTCACCGCTCGCAATCTTGCGCGTCGAGATGATCACGTCCGACCCGCCTGCATCTGGTCCGACGATGATCTTGTCCGTCGCATTGACAATCACATCGCGCAGACCGCTGACCTGGCCCAGAAAGGTGACCGATCCTTCAACATCCAGGATCAAGTCGTCGGGGAGATCGTCGACTTTGCCGGTGACCACCGAGGTCGCATCGAAGACGACGTTGCCGGCGTACTCGAGCAAGACCGTCCCGTCGATCTCAAAGTCGCCGCTGATGATGGTCGTCTGCGGAGCCAAGCGGACTTCGTGGACCTGAACCGTGGCGTCGATTGGCTCCGTGTCAGAAATGAGTTCGAACCGAATCCTATTGACGCGGTTCTTGTGATCGGCCGGAATCGAGATGCTTTGCGTGAAGGCATCCTGAAGATCGAACCTCCACTCGTTCTCGAATACATCACCTCCGTCGGCCGTTACGAGGCGGACCAACAGGTCCGTGGTATCGCTGCTTACCGGCACGTTGACATCAAAGCCTATCTGGCCGACGTCCGGTGCCACGTAGAACCGATTATGCTCCCGCCAATGATCGCTGGCGGTCAGTTCGATCCCTAGGAATCCGTCAGGCATCTCGACGGCCTTTGCCGGCCCGCCGCCACCGTGATGGGACCATCCGGGAACAAGATTCGATCCATAAGAAATGATGTCGCGTTCGTCGTCGCCATACTTCAGCGTGCCATTGGCGATGGTCGTTGGTTGCCAGAGGGGTTTCCACTTGCCTGTGACGAGGTCGTCTCGTGTGAGCTGGTCCGAGGTTGCGGCCGTGTTCAGACGAGCTTCGGTCGGCGTACTGTTCGCGAGGATGTCTTCGCTGTGCTGGTGATGCTGAGCCTGGAAGAAATTGCCCGACGGTCGGTCAATGGAGGCTTGACTGCGGGCGACGCTGCTGTAGGCATACCCAGTCGTACTCGTGTCGTCGCGCACCGTTCCGATGTAGTACTCGTCCCAGACATTGCTGTGCGCATGCAATCCACCAACTTCGTCGTTGACAAACGTGTTGAAGGCGCCTGGAATGGGCCGTCCATCGGGAAGAAACTCCGTCTGGTAGTACACGTCAGCAAACTCGACGTTGTCCCAGACCGTCGCCCCGTAGCCGGCGGGCAGTCCCAACGTCGACAACTCCTGCTCTCCGTCGAACCCGATCCCTTGGTTGAAATCGTGCGGATCCAGATAGGTTACTTGATCGACAGGAACCTCGAACCGCGCCAAACGCTCAATCGCCTCGCTGGTGACGGCCGTTCCGAAACTGTGGCCGATGAAGTGCAGCGTCGGGTTTGGGTCCGTCGGGGCGGGATCGACATCGACAATCCCCAGCCCGACCAGCATCGTAAAGAGCGCTTCACCCGCGGCAGCACCCCAGCCGGCCGAGGCTTCGTTGGATTCCACTGACCAGTCAAATAGCAAGACGACGTGGCCACTTTCGGACGAGGCGTCCGGCAACGTGGTCTTCGAGCCGTCGAAGACGCCCGTTTGCCCCTCGTCTGGGATGTCGTAGTCCAGGAACCAGACCGGGTCGTCAGGGTACGCCGTTTCGACACGCGCACTAATCGCGTCGGCCAATTCGATCAGCGAGTCCCCCCCGTTGGCCGCCAATTGGAATCCGTGCGTCACGACCGTCGCGGTTTTGATGGTATCGTCGCGCAGCGCATCAGCAACCTCGTGAAAATCTAACGGCGTGGCCGAGAGAAGATGCCGCTCTTCCAGTGTCTCCAGTAGCAGGATGCGGAAATGGTGACGGCGGAGGTGAAGCTGCCGAATCGATCTCGCCCGCTTTCGCCGTTGGCGACCCGATGAGGCACCGAGCATTTGGAGAGTCATGTCGTTACTCGAAATAGGCGAGCCTTTTTCGCACAACTCTGAAGCGCGAGAACTCGCTCCAACGATCTCACAGCTGATCCAATTGCAGGATCAATGAGGGCGTCTGCCCGCCGACACTTTCTGATGCGAATGCAACGTCATTGAGATCGCCGCAAATCGTGTACCGCCGTGGCTCGCGAAACGCTTGACTTCGCGGCATCGCCAACCGCTCAACGCCGGAAAACCAAGGCAACCGCCCCACCCGATCGAGTCGGACCCCTAGAAAGGCTTTCGGTAGTGCTTTGAATCCGGAATACCCGTGCAAGTATGCACAATCAACGTGTGCGGTGGAGATGCGCAGTCAACCGACACGAGTGCTTCATGCAAATTGATCTTAGGGTACCCGATAAACTAATGCTGACGGTCCACTATTCGGAATAGGGCTGCAAACTATCCTGTGCGACAAACTCGGCGGGGAGCTCCAACAGTTGATCCGTGGTTTCGGCCAATTGAACGATCACGCTCCAGTTTTCGGTCGTAAAAGCTTGTGCATGTGCAAGATTGTTTCGCAAACTCTCGATCTCCTTAATCGACTTCTCGATGTGATTTCGGGATCGATTCCAGTACCGGGCTCGGAGGTCTTGGCTTCGGGCCAAGACCTGTCCTTTGTCGGACAGTTGTAGGCAATCAATCAGTTCAACGTTTTGTTTCCGACGATGACGCTCCGCTTGCAGTTGCCTCGCCTTGGCGACGCGTGCGTCGGAAAGTGAGTCGCACCACGCATTACCAGCATGATGCTGGTCAACGATCCGTGTCAGGACCATTTCAAAGAGCGTCACCATGCCGAACATCCACATCCGCATCGGGGGTTTCTCAAGGTCCGCTCGAACGATCACACCGACGGGTTGCCCCAAAGTCGAAACCAAGACGAACGGTGTCTCATTGAGACATCGCACCACGTCGCGCAGTGGCGCGGTCGTGGCGAGGATGGTCGCCATCGACAAATCAACCATCTGCTCCTTGAGCGGAAGATCGTTGACATTTTCTTGCTGGATGAATCCATCGACAATGCCGGATCGCCGTAAGCCAATCACCGTCAGTGGCCGACTCACCATAAATTGGTGAACTTCTTTAACGTCTGCGGTGATGTCAAAAGACGCCAGCGGTTCGGCAAGGTCTCTTGCGACGAAGCTGTCAAAAAAAACGCGGCGAAGACTTGCAACCGTTGACGGTGAGCTAGGCATGGTGGTTTCTTTTTGAGCCCTTCAATGACCGCGGCCGTCAGGTTGATCCCTCAAAAAACTCGGGAGCAGAATGGGCCACCATGATGCCATGAATTTCGTTGGTAGAAATTAGCACATCCGATACACCCAATCAACCTCGTGCGAACGATGACTTCGCACGCTGTCGCCATCAAGTGACGGCGAGTGAAAGCACCGCTGGCATTGCTATTGGATCTCACCAATCACCATCAACGCCGACATGGGTCCCTTCAAAAGTGAACGCAAGCGTCGTCTCGGGCTTTGTGGCCAGGTAAAGCCGGGGCAGACCTTGGATCGGACAGCGCTGGTCCATGAGCCCGGAACAGGCGGATTTGTCGAGCACGGACATTGACACCCATCGCGGACGAGCGAGGCGAAGACCCAAGTCATTTGTGTCACATTCTGCGCAGCGAACTGGACTGGATTGCGATGAAAGCGATCGAAAAGGACCGTGATCGTCGCTACGAATCGGCCAGTGCTTTCGCCGCGGATGTGCAGCGTTACCTCGCCGGCGAGGCGGTCGAGGCCTGCCCACCGTCGACGGTGTACCGGCTGAGAAAGTTTGCACGGCGCAACCGAGTCTCGCTGATGACAGCTTCCCTGATCGCTTTCGCGATGTTGATTGGAACGGGGGTCAGTGTCTGGCAAGCGAACCGGGCGGTGGCTGCGGAGCAGGTAGCAAATCAGGAAAGGGCGACTGCGGAACGTAACCTGGAAACGGCTTTGGATGCAATCGAGCAGTTACTGGCCCATGTTGGGAATCCGGAACTGGCGGATATTCCCAAAGTGCAAGACATTCGCGCGGAGATTCTTCACGTTCGTTTTCGCGGTAATCAACACCGCTTTGCATCTACCATGGGATATGGAATCGAACCGCTTTGCGGCATGGAGCACCGTATTGCATCGACGCGGCGATGCCGGATCGAACCACGTCGCGGGAATCGACCGTGGAATTCTTTACGCCAACGGCGTTGCATTCCACAGCCCACGCTTCGCGACGCGGTGAAACCGCAAAGCGCACCCTGGGTTACCGCACGCGTCACACCACAAAACCTGAAGGGGTTTTACAAATGAACGCATCGACGCACCATCATCGCGTCCGTTGGCATCCTCCCTTGTAGAACGCCTACGGCGTACGACAACGTTGGTCCGCACGCAAACCCAGGGTGCGCCGCGGTGAAACCGCAAAGCGCACCCTGGGTTACCGCACGCGTCACACCACAAAACCTGAAGGGGTTTTACAAACGAACGCATCGACGCCTCATCATCGCGTCCGTTGGCATCCGTCTCCTTGTAGAACGCCTACGGCGTACGACAACGTTGGTCCGCACGCAAACCCAGGGTGCGCAGCTACGCGTCGACCCTGGGCTGCGGAATCGAACCGCTTCGCGGTAATCAACACTGCTTTGCATTTTCAATGGGCTGTGGAATCCAACCGCTTCGCGGTAATCAACACCGCTTTGCATCTACTCTGGGATATGGAATCGAACCGCTTTGCGGCATGGAGCACCGTATTGCATCGACGCGGCGATGCCAGATCGAACCGCGTCGCGGGAATCGACCGTGGAATTCTTTACGCCAACGGCGTTGCATTCCACAGCCCAGGGTCGCGACGCGGTGAAACCGCAAAGCGCACCCTGGGTTACCGCACGCGTCACACCACAAACCCTGAAGGGGTTTTACAAACGAACGCATCGACGCCTCATCATCGCGTCCGTTGGCATCCGTCTCTTTGTAGAACGCCTGCGGCGTACGACAACGTTGGTCGGCACGCAAACCCAGGGTGCGCCGCTACGCGTCGACCCTGGGCTGCGGAATCGAACCGCTTCGCGGTAATCAACACCGCTACGCGTCGATCCTGGGCTGTGGCATCCAACCGCTTTGCGGTAATTGCCCGATCAATCCCACACGTAGCGTTCGTCGATGTCGACGCCGTATTTGCGGCACAGGCGACGAAATTCGTCTTGAAATGTCTCCGTTTTGTGATGCTCTTCTTGTTTGGCGATGTATCGGTTGAGGGCATCCAGATGCGATGGACTAATCGAGAACGCGCCGTAACCAGATTGCCAATGAAACATCTCGTTTCGACCCGATTCCAATTTGATCCATTTGGAGGATTCACGTTTAAGTTCACGGATGAAATCCGATACCGACATCGTTTTGGAGAGACGGCAAAGAAGATGAACATGGTCTTCGACACCGCCAACGATCAACGATGGCGACTCGAGTTTTTTGCAAATACCAACCAGGTATGCGTGCAATTTCTCGCGAACAGCTCTGTCTTTGAGAAACGGACGGCGCTGTTTCGTCGAGAACACGACATGTGTGTAGATCTGAACGAGGGATTGGCTCATTGCGAAGATCCTCTGTTTCTTTGCGTGCGAAGCTTCAGTTTTCAAAACCCAGTGTTGCGCTGCGGAGTGACCGCCGATCGAACTCGAGATCAACAGGAATCCAACGTACCAAACTGGGATTGCTTCGTACACATTTGTGCAACGCCTGCGGCGTACGGACATGTTGATCGTGACCGCTGGCATTCTTGTCTTTGTTGAACGCCTGTGGCGTACGAAATCGTTGGCCCAATCGTGGACCCAGGGTGCGCCGCTACGCGTCGATCCTGGGCTGCCGAATCCAACCGCTTTGCGGTAATCAACACTGTTGCGCGTCGACCCAGGGATGTGGAATCCAACCGCTTTGCGGGATGGAGCACCGTATTCCATCGACGCGGCGATGCCGGATCGAACCACGTCACGGGAATCGACCGTGGAACTCTTTACGCCGACGGCGTTGCATTCCACAGCCCAGGGTCGCGACGCGGCGAAGCCGCAGAGCGCACCCTGGGTAACCGGCCACATCACACCCCAAACCCTGAAGGGGTTTTACAAATGACCGACACTTAACGTCACGAAATACACAGAAGCGGTCGGCGAGGACAACGACAGCAAATCAGAACCCTCGCCGGGCAAGACATCTCCCCACGCGGCTCGTTTTGCGTGCCCGTGGGAACATGGCCGTTTGCATGATAGACCGAAATCCGGTGACGCAAACGGACAACCTAAAAAACGTAGCCTCTAATTTGAAAGGTAGTCCATCATGTTCACCAAATTCTTGCGATCCAACCAAGACTCCCTGCGTGTAGCGATCGGAGGTTCCTCGTTCGATTGGTTCGGCCAAAGTGCGGGTGGCTTCGCGTATTACGGTTGCTTTACTAATACGGTTGCCAAGGTGGTTTATGTCTTTATTGAAGGCCTACCGAGTGGCAGCCCGATCTGGGTCGCGGATATTGCGTCTCATGAAGCAGGGCATGGTTTCGGTCTGTCGCACCAGAGCACTTATGACGAATCGGGACAGCTGATTGACGAATACAATCCCGGAGTTGGATACTGGGATCCAATCATGGGCTCAAGAAAGTCGGGTATAGCCACGTGGCACAATGGTCCGAGTGAAAACGGGGCGACTCAGCTTCAAGACGACATGGCCATCCTTGCGGGTACCACCAATGGATTTGGCTATCGCACGGACGACCACTCTGATCTGCTGGCCAACGCGACCCCAATGGTGTCGGTGGGACAAAATCGGACCGGCCAGGGGATCATTGAAACCAACGACGATATCGACACTTTCTCATTCACGGCAAGCATTCGTTGCCAAGCTTGATTCCGCAGGGAACTACTCTTGGGTGGTTCCAACGGGAAACGAACTGAATAGCCTGAGTGGGCTAGCGGTTGCTGCTGGCGGCAACGTCTACGTAACGGGTAGGTTCAGTGACACGGTCGATTTCGACCCAGGCACTGGGATCCATAACCTTACCAATCAGGGCGAAAAAGATGATGAAGACCTTAATCAGCACCGAAGCCAAAAGAAGTGACATCGCTGTTTCGGATTGGTGTTTGAGAGGACTCATCAGCATCTCCTACAAGAATTGACGGAATTGACCTCGTAAACCAAGGCTCGATCCGGTGAGCAAAGAGGCGGCAGTATTTCAGAAATAGTTAAAATTCCCTCCCGATTCCCTTGCGTTTCCTCGTAATCCGAGTTGCTCTCTACCACAAGATTTGTCGGACTGCGAGAGAGCCACCGAACATTCAAGTCATTCAGATGAAAGCAGGGTACCCCAAAGCAGGAGGCCTACCTTTGCACCCAGTTGTGCCGTGAGGACTTGGTATCGATTGACGCCGCGACGGGGCGTGTTCTAAACTGTGGACACCGCTGCATTCACTCGATCCTTGTGCGATCAAAGCGGCCCACCCTGTTGCACTTCTTTTCACCGGTAAACCCTCGCCATAATGGAAACCCTTATCAACGTATTAGCAGTGACGGTCGTTGGCGTCAGCATCATTGGCTGGCTGTGGATTGTCGTCGCGGCCTTCAGTGATGGGGAAACGCTCTGGGGGATCGGTTGTCTGATTATCTCGCCACTCTGCCTGGTGTATGGATTTCTCAATTTCCACGAACTCAAGATTCCTTTCTTGATGGTGTTGTTGGGTTTCGCAGCCAGGGTCGGGATTGGCTTGATTGTGTTCGCGATGAGTTGACCTCAAAAATGATGGTAAGATGAATGTCGGTGACTGAGTTTCCCTCACGACCTCCCACCTGGAACGCCTCCCCATGAAGAACAACGATCGCCGCTGCTTTCTAAAAACGTCTGCTCTAACGACTGCGGCAAGCTTCACCGCCCCCGCCTTTCTTCGCGGACAAGACCTCAACAGCCGGATTCGGATTGCGGTCGTTGGCATGGGAGGCCGAGCCAACGCGCACGCACGAAGCTTGATTGAATTGGAGCAGGAAGGAAAAGCCAACATCGAGTTTGCAGGCATCTGTGATTGTGACCGATCGAAACTTGACGCGGCGTCGAGGGCTTGGAAAGAGAAGGCCGGTCACGCGATCACGACCTACGACGATATGCGGCGTGTGCTTGACGACGACGCGATCGATGCCGTCACGTTTGCGACACCGAATCATTGGCATTCGTTGGGCGTTATTTGGGCCTGCCAAGCAGGCAAGGACAGCTATGTCGAGAAACCCGGTTCGCACAACATTTCCGAAGGCCGGAAAATGGTCCAAGCCGCTCGCCAGTACGATCGGATTGTCCAGCACGGAACCCAATGCCGCTCCTCGGAAAACATCATCGAAGGCATCCGAAAGCTGCACGAAGGGATCATCGGCGACGTCTACTTTGCGCGCGGCATTGCTTACAAGATCCGTGGTGATCTGGGGAAACATGCCCCGCGACCGGTCCCCAATGGACTCGATTGGGACGCTTGGTGCGGGCCCGCGAAGCTCGCCGAGTACAGCAACTTTCAACATCGTCGATGGCATTGGCTTTGGAATTTCGGCAATGGCGAAATTGGCAATCAAGGCGTCCACCAAATGGACATTCTGCGTTGGGGACTGAAGTTGGATTCGCACCCCAGCAGTGTGTCGTCGGTGGGAACAAATTACATGCAGCAAAAGGTCCACAACAGCAGTGCCGAAACACCTGGGCTGTTGTCAACGACAATGAAGTGGCCCAATGGACAACTGATTGAATTTGAGGTTCGAGATTGGTACACCAACGCGGAAGCGGGATTTCGCGACAAGTACCCGTTCGTTCAAAAGGACTTCCCGGTCGGTGCCATCTTTTTGGGCAGCGAAGGAACGATGATCATCCCCGATTACAGCAGCTACTACACCTTCTTGGGCCAAGATCGCAAAGAAGGCCCCTCGGCATCGGTTCCCGGTAGCCCCATTTCAGACACACCGCACTTCCGGAACTGGATCCATGCGCTGCATTCACGCAACCACGGTGAATTGTCTGCCGAAATTGAAGAAGGGCACAAATCGTCGGCACTTTGCCATCTTGCAAACATTGCCTATCGCGTGGACCGTACGGTCCAATTTGACAATCCGACGGAAACCTTCCACAACGACGACGATGCCAACGCGTTGCTCGCTCGACCACCGAGGTCACCGTACGTGGTGCCCGAGCAGGTTTAATGGAGCTTCGCACGCAAACCCATCTTCAAGGAAAGCGTATGCGTGCCATTGCGGTGGCGTTTTCCTCGGGCCCGCTTGCAGCGCCCCGGGGCTACCACCTTTGATGCCGTTGGCATCACTAATGAAATCGACGTCCCTCAGCATCAGTTGGCCCGGCCTACGTGAATCATCCGCTCTAGCCCGCTTCAATCGTAGGCACGGCAATTTCGCTGACGATTTCTTCCAAGATCCTTTCGGCCGTGACTTTGCGCAGCCGACTTTCTGGCCGGACGATGAGCCGATGGTTCATCACCGGTGCGACGATCCGTTTGATATCGTCCGGCAGCACATAAGACCGGCCTCGAATGGCAGCCATCGCCTGCGAGCAACGGAACAATGCAATCGTAGCACGCGGACTTCCACCGAGCGCCAGATCGTTGTGAAGTCGTGTTTGATGAACGATTTGCAGTAGGTATTGTCGCACTCGGGGATCAACATGAACCTTTTTAATCTCCGCCTGAGCCTGGACCAACTCTTCGGCCCGAGCAACCGGTTTCAGTTTGTCGACCGGGTGTTTGTCTTGCAATAACTCCAGCATCCGAAGTTCTTCTTCCATCGACGGGTACCCTAAGGTGAACCGCATCATGAAGCGGTCCAGTTGTGCTTCGGGAAGCGGGAAGGTCCCCTCGTGGTCAACGGGGTTCTGCGTTGCGATCACGAGAAAAGGGGGGCTCAGGGGATGCGTCGTTCCGTCGACCGTGACGCAAGCTTCCGCCATCGCCTCCAACAACGAAGCTTGAGTTCGCGGTGTGGCTCGGTTGATTTCGTCGGCCAGCAAGATTTGCGTGAACACCGGCCCGGGCCGGAACTCGAACTGAGTCGTCTTCTGGTTAAAGATCGAGGTCCCGGTGACATCGGATGGCAACAAATCGGGGGTACATTGGACACGCTTGAACTTACAGCCGACACTCCGAGCCAATGCACGGGCGAGCATCGTCTTGGCGACTCCCGGAACATCCTCGAGCAGAATGTGTCCGCCACTGAGCCAGGCGGCCAGCGACAGGACTAATTGCTTGCGTTTACCGACGATTGCCAACTCGACATTGCCGATGACACGTTTGGCAAGATCGCCGACCGCCGCGGCGCCCGCTGCACCCGCAGCGCGGTTAGCTGACGGGGAACGAGAGGCCGTCGTAACGCCGGTTGCGGGCTGGCCGGTCGCGGGCTGGCCGGTCGCGGGCTGGCCGGTCGCGGGCGGGTTGGGTTGGGGCGGTTTTGAGGAGGATGGACTCACGGCGGCCTAAAAGGGATGGCGAAAACGGTTTTCGGCACCGAAGTTGCTCGCGGCACCAAACTTGCGTGTAGTATAATCGTAAACGGTTCACCTGCCGCTGTGGCAGTTTCCCGCGGAGATTCTGAGCATGATTGTCCCCAATTTGCTAGTCATCGATGACGATTCGGCCTTTCGAAACGTCGTTTGCGAGGGATTGTCACGCCGAGGATTTGAAGTGGAACAGGCTTGCGACGGCCAAGAAGCCCTCGATGCGATCCACAGCAAGCAGTTCCACCTAGCGTTAGTCGATGTGCACATGCCTCGCGTGACCGGGCTTGAGCTGCTCAGCTTGCTGCCGGAAACCCCACATCGCCCGGCGTGCGTGTTGATGTCGGCGCAGCTGGACGAGGCGATCCGCCGTGAAGCCGAGCGAATGAAGGCGTACCGTGTGCTCAGTAAGCCGATCCGCTTGGCCGTGCTCTGCGATGTCGTCCTCTCCGCATTGACCGAAGTCTACGATTGGCGGCCAGGTTTGTGACGGACACCGCTGACCACACCCGCCCTCCTCCGCCAGACTCAACCGGCCATCGTTCTCGCCGCCGGCTTTATCTGTTGGTGGCGTTGTTTCTCATGACACTGGTGGGCGTTCTCGGTTACATCGAGTACTTCCTGTCTCGGCCTGTCGGCGCTGGCCCCGCCGGTCCCGCGTTGGATGCCATCGCATTCACGCAGGTGTGGTCAGACCAACGAGTCCAAGTCATCGGCGTTGGAGATAGCATTACCGCTGGACTGGGTGCTCGATCGACCAGCCATACGTTCTTCAACCGTTTGCTCGAGAACCCGAACGATGAATTCACCGACATGAAGGGTGTCTGTTTATCCGAAGTGCTGCCCCATTTAACGTCGGAGAATTTTGCAATTTCAGGATCGGAATCCTGTACACACGCAGAAGTCATCGCCGATACCATCCCCGTTTATCCGGACGCCTACGGGATTGTTTTGATGACCACCGGGGGCAACGACTTGATTCACAGCTATGGCCGTAGCGAGCCACGCGAATGTGCGATGTACTCGGCAACGCTTGAACAGGCCCTTCCATGGATTGAGAGTTTCCGCACTCGATTGGCAAGAATGCTTGACGAGCTGACCGCCAAATTTCCGAAAGGCTGTGAGATCTATCTCGGCGACATCTACGATCCGACGGATGGCGTCGGAGATGCTCCGAGTGTCTTTTTGCCGCATTGGCAAGATGGACTGGCGATCCATTCAAGGTACAACGACGTCATTACCGAAGTCGCGGCACAGCGTGATCACGTCCACGTCGTGCCTCTGCATCAGACGTTCCTTGGCCATGGCTCCCATTGTCGCCAATTTTGGCGATCGACTTATGATGCGAACGATCCTCATTACTGGTTCTATACCAACATCGAAGACCCGAACGATCGCGGCTATGATGCGATCCGCCGAATCTTTTTAAAAACCATTGTCGAAAAGACCAAGCTATGAGCGACATTCGAATTGGCATTGTCACCGTTTCCGACCGAGCCTGTCGCGGTGAGTATGAAGACCGAGGCGGCCCCGCGATCCATGATTATTTGGGCGAGGTGCTGTCCTGTTCCTGGGACGCGGTCCCACGTTTGGTCCCCGATACGATCGCCGAAATCCAGGACTGCATCGTCCAATTGTGTGACGTGGAAGGGTGTTGTTTGGTTATCACGACGGGCGGCACCGGACCTGCGAAACGAGACGTGACTCCCGAAGCGACCGAAGCGGTGTGCGACAAGATCCTGCCTGGTTTTGGCGAACGGATGAGAGAGGTGTCGCTCGAAAAGGTCCCCACTGCAATTCTGTCACGTCAAACTGCGGCCATTCGCGGATCAAGTCTGATCGTCAATCTACCCGGGAAACCCTCCGCAATCGCCGAATGTCTCGATGCCGTCTTCCCAGCGATCCCCTATTGTATCGATTTGATCGACGGGCCACGATTGACGACACGACCGGAACGCATGGTTGCGTTTCGCCCCCAGAAATAACCCAACCTACGTTGAACTGTGTTTGGCTTCCTGAACTGCAACAAACCCGCTGGCATGACCAGCCGGGACGTCGTCAATATCGTGGCAAACCGAATTGCGCCATATAAAGCCGGACATGCGGGGACGCTCGATCCGTTGGCCGAAGGGGTACTGGTGTTAGGCGTCGGCCGAGCCTCACGGCTGGTCTCGTACGTTCAGGATTACGAAAAACAATACGCGGCAACGTTTCGGCTCGGTGTTGCAAGTGCATCGGGGGACTTAGAACAAGAACTCATCGAATACCCAGAGGACCCGGTACCGACCTTTGAGGAACTCACCCTCGCGGCCCAGACACTGACGGGCGAAATCGAGCAGACGCCCTCGGCGTTTTCAGCCATCTGGGTCGATGGAAAACGCGCCTATGAGCGAGTTCGTAATGGTGAAACGGTCGAGATGCCCTCGCGACGAGTGCTGATCCATGCCCTGACCCTCACTCGCTATGAGTACCCTTGGATGGACTTGGAGATCATCTGCGGCAGCGGGACCTACATTCGCTCGCTCGGTGTCGACTTAGCTGCGACGGTGAACACCCACGCGGTGATGAGCCATTTGTGTCGCACGCGAATAGGACCCTTTGCGATTTCCGCTTCCGTTGAGGCACTCTCGTTAAAAAACACACCGATCCAACCCTGGGTTCAACCCGCGACGATGGGCGTCGAGCACTTGCCCAAGATGCAACTCGATGGCACCCTGATGTGGCGAGTCGGCAATGGGCTATGCGTTGACGCGGAAACCCATCCAAGTGTCCATCCAAATCAAGGAGGCGTCGTCGCTGCGATCGCACCCGATGGCCGGCTGCATGCCATCTTGCGTGGAAAAACGAAGCAAGGAAACCCGGCATGGTACCCCGAAAAGGTGTTCCACGTGGAATCATGACTAAGCGTCCTTTCTCGTTCCTTTTTTCCTCCAACTGGCAAGAAGCTCGGTTGGCCACCGAATAGTGCACAACCAGCCGACGTCTCGTTCCTTGCTCCTGCGTTTCCATTTCGATCAGGATCGTCCCCCATGCCCCGCATCAAGCCCGTCTGGACTGCCACGCTACGTTGGGGATGGTTCGTTCTTTTGGTGCTCCTGGCGTTCGGTTACTTGGCGGCCGGGTTGTCCCAACGTTCCATCCAATCCACGACGGAGTCTTTACCGACGGTTGCCCCTCTCGGCGGGCTCTCGGCAGTCGAGAACGCGATCGTGCAGTCGTGGAACGATCAGGGAATCGCACATGCCGAGGTCGCCGACTGGTTGACCGTTTGCCGCCGCATGTCGCTTGGTGTCGTCGGCAGCGGTTTGTCGCTCGAAGAGATCCGCCACCTGCAATCACTCCCCGAAGCGGCCCGAGAAGCAGCCCATCTCGAATCGTTATTGAAGGATTCTCGTTTTCACTACTATTGGTCCGAACGTTGGGCGCGTTTTTTGGTAGGTGCCGAAGAAGGCCCGTTTTTGGTTTATCGTCGACGACGATTCCGGATTTGGTTGCAGGAACAATTCGCCCAAGACCGCCGGTATGATGAAATCGTTCGTCGCTTGGTCACTGCCGAAGGGCTGTGGACCGATCGACCCGAAGTCAATTTCCTGACCGTCACCTTCGACAGCAACGATGGACAACCCGATCCGGTTCGACTGGCGGCGCGAACGTCTCGGGCGTTCTTGGGGCTGCGGATCGACTGCTTGCAGTGCCATGATGACTTTCTTGGGAATGTCAGTCTTGGAGACATTGAATCGCCGCGAGAGGGGATGCAAACCGATTTCCACCAGCTTGCAGCTTTCTACAGTGCGGCGAAAACCAACGGCTTGCAGGGGGTCCAAGAGAATGATGCTGACTATCATTACCAGTACCTCGACGAAACCGAAGAAGTCGCGGTGGAGCCCGCGGTCCCGTATTCGCCTGAGCTGTTGCCGACCGAGGGCTCGAGCCGCGAACGGCTGGCCGCTTGGATCACACATCCCGAAAACCGCCAGGCGGCACGTGCGGCCGTCAGTCACGTCTGGGCGTTATTGTTTGGCCGAAGCGCCACCGAGTCGGTCGATAACTTGCCGCTCGACGAGACCTCGCCGCAGCCGATCGAAGCCTTGACCGACGAGTTCCTTCGGAGTGATTATGACCTGCGACATTTGATCCGTTTGATCGTCAAGTCATCGGCCTTTCGCGTGTCAAGCCGTGCAACCTTCGAAATCACATCCGATCATGAAGATCGCTACGCCGTTTTTCCGCTAACAAGATTACGCCCCGAACAGGTCGCCGCCTGTGTGATCCAAAGCTCGCGAATCAAGAAAATTGACCGCGACTCTTCGTTACTGACGCAGATCCAAAAGTTTGGTGGCATGAACGATTTCGTGGAGCGTTACGGAGATATCGGCGAAGATGAATTCAGCAACGACAGCGTCACGATCACGCAACGTTTGGTGATGCTCAATGGTGACATGTTGGCGGAGTCGATTGGCGACAACCCCATCATGAACGCATCGACGCAAATCGAGATGTTCGCTCCCGATGACAAAATGGCGATCGAAACCACTTACCTCTGCGTCCTCAACCGTCTCCCCACGGAAGAGGAACAAGCGCACTTTGCCGAGCGGATTTCCGGAAGCGACAGCCGCCGAGAAGCAATCGAAGATCTGTTCTGGATTCTCCTCAATAGCACGGAACTCGCATGGAATCATTAACGGACCCGAGCAACAACCCGATGAACCCTTTTCGTCTCTGCAATCACCAAGCCCATTTCTCTCGCCGTACGTTGTTGGGCGCCGGAGCCGGTGGGTTGATGATGTCGCAAATCGCGAGCGTCTTGGCCAGGGCGGACGAGAAGGGGGTCACCGATCCCAAGCGTCCTTTAAGTGTGATCCTGCTTTGGATGGAGGGCGGCCCTAGCCAATTGGAAACGTTTGATCCCCATCCCGGCACCTCGATCGGCGGCGACGTGCAAGCAATTGCAACCTCGGCCCGTGAAATCCAAATCGCAGACACGCTGCCTCAAGTCGCTGAGCAAATGCATCTTGCCTCCTTGGTTCGGAGCGTGACCAGCAAGGAAGGGGATCACCAACGAGCCATCTACAATATCAAGACCGGCTATCGGCCAGCCACGACGATCGTGCATCCTTCGATTGGCGCAGCATTGTGCCACAGCGACCCGACGGCGTCCGACATCCCACGCCATATCTCCATCGTCCCCGGCAATTCCCCCGGCCGTGGAGGTTACCTCGGCGCGGCATACGATGCGTTCAAGATTGGCGACCCCGCAAGCAAAGTACCCGACATTCGCCGACGTGTGGACGAAGGTCGTTATGCTCGCCGCATCGATGATCTCTATGACGTCGTCGAACGCGAGTTCCGCCGCGGTCGCTTAGCGGACTTAGAGAAGCAGCGAACGTTACATACCACCGCGACCGACGCAGCACTGCAGATGATGTCGAGTGACCAACTTGACGCATTTGACGTTTCCTCGGAGCCGAAAGAGGTGCTGCAAGGGTTCGGTGATTCATCGTTCGGCCGAGGTTGTTTGGCAGCGACGCGGTTGATCGAAGCTGGTGCTCGCTGCGTGGAAGTCACACTAAGCGGTTGGGATTCTCACATCAACAATCACTCGCTGCAATCGTCCGCATGCGAGAAACTCGATCCCGCATTAGCATCGTTGCTGAAACGACTCAAACAACGTGATCGGCTCGACACGACGCTCGTGGTTTGTGGCGGCGAATTCGGCCGCACGCCGTCGATCAATCCTGGCGGTGGTCGCGATCATTGGCCACATGGTTTTTCGACGTTGTTGGCTGGCTGTGGTATTCGCGGCGGCGCGGTCTACGGCGGCACCTCGCCCGACCCAAAACTCGATAGCAACGATCCAACTACCGACATCACCAACAGCGTGACCGTTGCCGATTTGCACGCGACCATTTTGTCAGCGATCGGTGTTCCCTACGACGAAGAACTGTACACCAACGTCGGCCGCCCTATCTTGCGCAGCGAAGGCAAACCGATCGATGCGATCCTGACCTCCTAATGCTCTAGGGCAATGCATACGGCAATTCATACACCGCGTAGGTGTCGTTGACTTCGTCGCCGATGGGATAGATTCGCACCAAGGGCGAATGATCACCAACAACGCGGCGGTCGACGACGATAAAATCAACACCATACTTTTCGCGATACTTGATCAGCGACGCGTACTGGATGGTCACCCGAATCGTCCCGAGTCGCTTGGGATAAACGTCGTGCATGCGTTCGTACCAGCGAATCAAGCTTTTTGCGTCTTGTGGGACGTCTTTCCAATTCGCCACTTCCGCTCGTTCCGCATACCACTTGAACGTTTGCTGGTGTCTCGGTGTTAAGAAGACCGCGTCTGTCTTGGTTGCGACTCGGATCCACTGACACACGGACAACCAATCGCGAAATGCTTTCTGTTGAACCTCGGGGGGCGCGTCCGAATCCCAGCCGAGCAACCGGTTGCTTGCCGACGGCGGAACCGGCAACCGAATCGATCGCCAACTACTGAAACCGAATAAGCCAACAGCAAACAAGAGGATCGCAATGCTAAACTTCCATCGCGGCGTTTTCATTTCGAAGCAACAAAGGCTGCGGACGACCAAGAGTGCAACCCAAAGCGGCACAACCGCATCGGTCAGCCGGAACCAGTAGTAACGAAGAAGCTTGGCGGCCAAGTCTCGGTCGAACATCGGCAGCAGGCCGAGCAACAAACCGACCATTGCGATTGCCATGGCACCTATCGCAAACCCACGCATCCGATTCCACTTGGCGTCATCCTGCTGGCCTCGTGTTTGCCACGCCAAACCGACTCCTAAAACGAACAGCAAACCATGTCGCAGATACCAAATCGGCATCAAGCCGGATGGCAACAAGTGATGGCTGAGTCGATAGTAGGTGTAGATCTTTGCCGCCATCGCCGATTCCGCTGGCTCGGCCCCTATCGTCAACCAGACCGCTGGAACAACACCCAGCAATGCAATCGCCCCACCCACAAACAAGTAACGCGTGAAGAACGGCCTTCGATCGGGACAGGGCCTTTCGCAAAGCCACCATGCTAGGGTCGCTGCAATGACGGACCAGCCCCCCGAGAGCACGTGCAGCGCCGAGGCAATCCCCAACCAAATCCAGACTCGATTCCAACGTCGGTCAACCAAATCAGCGATCGCCAGCAAGACGAATCCATAGGCGGGCACCTTCGCCTCGATTCCACCAATCACCCATTCGCCAGCCAAGTTGCCATACTCGACGGCGGCAATCCAAACGATGGCCACCGCCAGCGATGCAAACGGGTTTGCAATCAACCGACGGGTCAAGCGATGGAGTCCAATCGCGATCAGCAGCCATCCCACCATCCGGCCGATCCACGCCGTGGCTTCAAGAGACAACCACCGCGTCGGCCAACCGAACAACACGTAAAAAGTCGTGTGCGCTTTTCCTGATGCGACAAATAGATCATTGGCGCACCAATCAGGCTGCCAAAAGTTTTTAGCCTTGACCAGATAGTGGGCCTCATTGACCATCGGCGATGCATCGCCGGCGTAAACAAAAAACAACGCCATCAACATCAGCACTTCGATTGCCGTATGCCGTCGAGAGGGGGATCGGTTGGAACCGCTGGTCAACTTGTCGAGCGTCATGGTCGCTCCGCGAGATCGATCGCCATTTCAATCGCAGCCAACATGCTGCTGGTCTGTGCTACCCCTTGCCATGCCAAATCCAACGCAGTGCCATGATCGACACTGGTGCGAACAATCGGAAGCCCCAAAGTCACGTTGACCGCGTCGTCGAATGCCAAAGCCTTCAAGGGAATCAGGCCTTGGTCGTGATACATACAAACATAAACGTCGACGTTTCGCCGCATCCTCGGGGTGAACGCCGTATCGGGTGGCAGTGGCCCGACGACGTCGATCCCTTGATCACGGGCTTGGGCGATCGCAGGCTCGATCACCGACGCTTCTTCACCATGGCTGAAGAGTCCGTTTTCACCAGCATGGGGGTTCAATCCGCATACGGCCACCCGTGGCGATCGGCCCCTTCGACGCTCGAGCGCATCGGCAGCATGGCGAATCGTTCGCAAAACCAACTCGATCGAAAGCATGGCCGGGACATCGGCAAGTGGAACGTGAATGGTTGCCAACACGCACGAGATCGTATCGCTCGTCAGCATCATCGAAAAATCGTCGACACCGGTCTTGGCCGCCAGCAGTTCGGTGTGCCCGGGGAAGGTGATTCCGGCCGCATGCCACGCTTCCTTTTGAATCGGCCCGGTGACCATCGCAAGCGTTTCCCCGTTCATCGTGGCATCAATCGCTCGGCAAACGGCGTCGAAGGACGCTTGGCCTGTCGCACGGCTAAAACGGCCAGGTTGAATCGATTCAGAATGCTCGACCGGAACGTCGACGATTTCCGGCAGCGGGTACCCCAGTTTCACGGCAACGCGCTCCAGCACCGCAAACGGCCCATACAAAACGGGCAAACAACGGTCCTTGAGGGCCTGATTCGCCGCACAGCAGAGTGACAATTCGGGGCCAACGCCCCCGACGTCGCCGACGGAAATGGCGATTCTTGGACGTGTTCTTTGAGCGGAATCGGACATTGATCTAGCGGCCCAGCCAGGTTTTCGTTGAGATAGGGCTATAATAACGCTGCCGAACCTAAGCTTAACGGATGACTCGTTGGTTTTTGAATGACCTGTACTTTTCGCCTCATCGCCTGCCTGCTGCTCGTAACGTCCCTGTTTGCTGGCCACTCACCAGCAACGGATATCGTCGCGGTCTGTCCCGATACCTTTCGCGATTCGCTCGAGCCTTGGATGCTGCATCGCCAGCGAGACGGGTTATCGATCAAAGTCATCCCCAGTTCGCCTGCCGCCGCGACGTTGCATCAAGCGATTCGCGCCGCAGCCGATTCCAAGACTCGCTTTGTCGTCCTCGTCGGCGACTGTCCCGTGATTGGCACTCGCGGCGATGCCTCACGAGAAACCCCGACGAACTATTTGGCCACCACGGTGACGGCCCAGTGGGGAGCGCCCCCCACATTGTCGACGGACATGCCCTTTGGGGATTTCGACCAGGATGGAACCCCAGATGCGGTCGTCGGCCGATTGCCGGTGAACAACCCAGCCGAGCTGGATCATCTGGTCAACCGCATCATACGCTATGAAAGCAATCCCGATTTTGGTGTCTGGCGAGGCAACGTCCAATTGGTTGGCGGCCTCGGCGGCTTCGGCAGCCTGATTGACACCGCGATCGAATCGGTGACTCGAACCGTTGTGACGGGGGTGTTGCCCGCAGAAACTCGAACGTTTGTTGCCTATGCCAGTCCCAATCATCGCTTTTGTCCGAAGGACCAACCGTTCACCGATGCGGTCCTCGCAGATTACCGCCGCGGTGCAAGGTTTTGGGTCTATGCGGGGCACGGCTACGTGACCGAGCTCGACCGAGTCCCGGCCACACTGCTGGGTCGTCCCGTTCTCGATTGTGAAACGGTTTGTCGGCTGGATCGTCCCGCCTCAGCCCTGCCCATCGCTCTCTTGTTGGCCTGTTACACCGGTGCGATCGATGCACCCGAGGACTGCTTGGCCGAACGCATGCTCGTCACCGAGGGGGGCCCGATCGCGGTGTTCGCAGGCAGCCGTGTGACGATGCCCTACGGTAATGCCACCGCAGCGATCGGATTGATCGATTCGGTGTACGAGAAGAAGATGCAGCGGCTTGGTGATGCATGGCTACAAACTCAGGTTCAAATGAGCCGTGAACTCGATACGCCGCCCTCAACGGCGCGAATGATGATCGATGGTTTGGCGACGATGATCAGTCCCGCGGGAACGGATCTGCTTGATGAACGACGCGAACATGTGCGGCTCTACAATTTGCTTGGCGATCCTGCGCTGCACCTACACCCGCCGCAATCGGTTTCGCTGCGGGTCGCAACCGGTTTTGATCCCGGCGAAACGATCTCGATCGACGCCATTTCGCCGATCGACGGCGAATTGACCGTTACGCTTCACCGGCCACTCGGTAGCGTGCCCGACCACGAAGCCGACCCCAACGCGACGGCGGTTGCGTCGATCACTCGGTCGGTCACCGCAGAAGTCCCCAGCCAAAGCCGAATCGTGCTGCCCGAATCATTCCGTGGCCCGTTGACGGTGAGAGCGTTCGTTTCGGGCAGCTCGGCATGGGCCACCTCGGCTGCCAAAACGCGAATTCGCAATCTAACGCGTTAAGACGGAGTCCGGGATCTCGCATGCCTCTTGATTCGCTGCAATAATGATTCGTTTCACCCGCTTACTCGAACCATTGTATGCTGATGTCGGACCGCGAAGTCCCGTACGACTCTTTCCTGCTCGTTTCCTTCGGCGGCCCCGAAGGCCCTGACGATGTGATCCCCTTTCTCGAAAACGTGCTGAGGGGCAAACCGGTACCGCGCGAACGAATGTTGGAGGTTGCAGAACACTATCAACAATTTGGTGGCGTCAGCCCCATCAACGAGCAGAATCGCCAATTGCTTGCCGCGATCCAGGCCGATTTTGAGGCCAACGAGATCCACTTACCCGTCTATTGGGGCAACCGAAACTGGGGCCCCTATTTTGCCGAGACGCTGCAGCAAATGCGCAAGGATGGATGCAAGCGGGCGCTGGCGTTTTTCACCAGCATGTATAGTTGCAACAGCGGTTGCCGCCAATATCGTGAAGATATCGCCGCCGCCCAAGCGGAAGTCGGCGAGGGGTGCCCCTCCGTCGACAAGGTGCGAATGGGATTCAATCATCCGTTGTTCATTGAAACAATGGCGGACAACGTCCAAGCGGCAGCGGATTCAATCGAAGTCGAGTTGACCACGACACACGTCTTGTTCACGGCCCACAGCATTCCGATGGCAATGGCGGAGAACTCGGACTACGAAAAGCAGTTAAAGGAAACCTGTCGGTTGGTCGCTGAAAGGAGTGGTGCGGACCAATGGTCTTTGGTCTACCAAAGCCGTTCGGGCCCACCCCAGCAACCGTGGTTGGAACCCGACGTCTGCGACGCGATCGCGGCTATGGATGATGAATCGCACATCGATGCCTTGATCATCGTTCCCGTTGGTTTCATCAGCGATCACATGGAAGTGCTTTTTGATCTCGACCACGAAGCCGCCGACGTCTGCAAACATCGTGGGATCAAGATGGCCCGCGCTGCGACGGTGGGCACCGCGTCAAAATTCGTTACCATGATTCGCGAATTGGTCCAAGAGCGAACGATGCCGGCACCGCAGCGTCTCGCACTCGGCAACCTCGGACCCTGGCACGATGTCTGCCCCGCCGATTGTTGCTTGTACACACCCAAACGACCAGCGCATTCCTCCTGAATGCAATCCCCACCATCGACTCAGGTCCCAGAATGACTCCTTCCTTTTTGATTCGATTTGCGTTGACGTTCCTGCTCGCCACGACCACGGTGTCGCTGTGCTTTGCCAAGCCCCCGAATATCCTGCTTATCATCGGCGACGATTGCACTCACAGCGACTTGGCCATTTACGGTGGCGAAAACGCGAAGACCCCCAACCTGGATCGCTTGGCCAGTGAATCCTTGGTGTTCAATCACGCGTACCTGGCCGAGGCAATGTGCCAGCCATGCCGCGCCGAACTGTACACCGGGCTCTATCCGATGAGCAACGGTTGCAACTGGAATCACTCCGCAAGCTTGTCCAACACTCAGAGCCTTCCCCACCATCTTGGACAACTCGGATACCGGGTCGGCTTAGCAGGCAAGGTGCACGTACTGCCTAAGAAAGCGTTTCCCTTCGAATCGGTCGCCGGTTTTGATCCGAATTGCGTACGGAATCCGACCCAACCTCACGATCTCGCCCCGGCACGCGAATTTATCACGCGAAGTGACGAACCCTTTTGTTTGGTGGTCGCTCTGGTCGATCCGCACGTGCCATGGGTGATGGGAGATGCCTCGGCTTACCCACGTGACGAAATCAAATTGCCGCCGAACCTTGCCGATACCCAACAAACGCGAGAAGCGTTTTCGGATTACTTGGCGGAGATCACCTACATGGACGGTCAAGTCGGCGAACTGCTCTCGATGGTGGACGAAACCCATCATCGCGACAACACGATGGTGATCTTCACATCCGAACAAGGTGCCCAGTTTCCTGGATGCAAATGGACCAATTGGGACACTGGACTCCACACAGCCTTGGTGGCCCGTTGGCCCGGCAAGATTCCCGCTGGCACGCGCACCGATGCCTTGGTGCAATACGCTGACTTGGTACCCACCTTTCTTGAAGCAGCCGGGCAATCACCCGATGGTGATCGGTTTGATGGCATCAGCTTCTTGAACGTGTTGACGGGCGAATCCGACTCACACCGCAAGTACGTTTACGGTACGCATAACAACATTCCGGAGGGCCCCTCGTATCCCATCCGTAGCATTAGTGACGGAAAGTACCGCTACATTCGAAACCTAAGTCCCGAGAATCTCTACATTGAAAAACATGTGATGGGTCCCCCCGTCGAAGACAACATCAGCCGCTACTATTGGCGCAGCTGGGTTTGGGAATCCGGCAACAGTGAACGGACCTATGACTTGGTCGAACGATACATGCGGCGTCCCGCGGAAGAGCTTTACCATACCGCTCAGGATCGCTACGAAATGAACAACCTGATCGATCAAGATTCCGTTCAATCAATCCAACAGCAACTCAGTGCTGAGTTGGACCGTTGGATGGAATCACAAGGCGACCCGGGTGCCGAGCAAGACACGGTTGAGACACACCAGGCTGCCAAAAAAGGCGACCACCGCTTTAAGGGTCGGCTGTAACCAAGGGGCGTCGCTCCGGCGAGTGGCGGAAAAAACGGGACGGATAATACACGATCCAACGATGGCCTTCCAAGGCCGTCGCACATCGGGCGATTGGGATCCTCTCAGCGGCCGATCGCCTTAACTCTGCTCCGCTGCGACAGCGGATCGCCCCACCCCTATTTGTGCTACACAGCAAACCAATGCCAAAGCAACGAACCACTGGAAACGTGGTTGGTATTGATCGATGGTCGCCATCTCGAATTCGGTTTGCGGAACACTCGAAACGTAGCCTCGATACACATCGCCCATATCCACTTGTTTGGTCCCTGCTGGGATGAAGGCCCCGTCGGTCTCCGTCGCAATCGCTAGTAGAATCTGGCCATCGAGTCGGGACCAAACCTGTTGACCTTCGTATTGCAAGTAGTCACCTTGGCGGCGCGAATCGGCGGGGATTCTTGCTCCTTGCTCCATGTCTCCGAGCCCGATCGTAAAAATGCGAATTCCGTGATCTTGGTAGGCGCGCTGGGCCATTTGGACGGGTTCGCTTTCTTGGTCTTCGCCATCGGTCAAGATCACCATCGCTTTATGATCATTCACTTGGGTCAGAAACCCCTCCGATGCAATACGGATCGCGTCACCCAACCGCGAACCACCACGTGAAACGCTTTCTGGGGAGATACCTTTGAGTGAACGTCGAAAATCATCATAGTGGCTGGTCATCGGGACCTCTTGACGCACATCCCCCGCAAACAGCACCAACCCCACGCGGTCGCCTGCCATTGCATCGAGCATGTCGTTGATCTGCTGCTTCGCTCGTTCCAATCGGTTGGGTGTCACGTCTTGGGCCAACATCGATCGCGAGACATCGAGGACGAACATCACCTCGATCCCCTGTTGTGGGACTTGGCGTGCTTGCTTGCCCCATCGCATGTCCACCAATGCGATCGACAACAAGATCATCGCGGCCGTCAACAACAGGATCCTTAACGTTTGGCGAGCCACACTGCGACGAGGCACCAATTGATCGACCAAGTTTTCCGTGGCAAAAACTCGCCAACGTCGCCTATTGAAGATCACGCCTGCGACCATCACGCCCCAACACAACACTGCTATCCATAGCCAATGCAACGCCGCCCCGTTTCCATATTGGATGTCCATTGTTCTGTTTTGAGACCTCTACACCAGCAATCGGAACAAGAGTTGTTTCAGCAACACACTGGCCGCGAGCGAAACCAATGCCACCAGCACGATCGGCGGAAAGCCAAACGATCTCCACGTGAACGACTGGACCGCCAGTTCCTTGTAGTCGGTGAACTGGTGTGATTCGATTTTCGTCTTCTCGAGTTGGTCAATCGTTTCATAAATCGCCGCTAGTGATTCGGTATCGGTAGCACGAAAATAGGCCCCCTCGGTGGCTTCCGCAATTTGTCTTAAGGTTCCCTCGTCAATGTTGACCGGCATGGCTCGCATCACAATCTCACCGCTAAAGGGACTTCGCGTGGGATAAGGTGCATTGCCCTTGGTTCCAACGCCTATCGTATAGATTTTGATCCCCTTGCTTTTTGCCAGCTCTGCGGCTTGCACCGGATCAAAAACACCCGCATTGTTTTCGCCATCGGTCATCAAGATAATCACCTTACTGGCCTTCTCCGCGTGCGGGTCATCGGAGCGATTGACGTCAAGTGAATCCAACTTGTCCACCGCCAAACTAATCGCATCACCGATTGCCGTGCCATCCTCGGACTGCTGCGATACAATTTGCGTTCGGTTCAACTGCGCAAGCAGGAACGAATGATCGAGTGTCGGAGGGGTGATCGCGTCGGCAAAACCAGCGAACGTGACCAAGCCAATCAAATCACTCGTTCGCCCCGACAAGGGACGCAACTCGGACGTATCACCCTCGATAAAATCCGCAGCAACGTTCTTGATCGCGGACAGCCGATCCACTCGACGACCGTCAATCTGAAAGTCCATGGCCAACATGCTTCCCGATCGGTCAACGACGATCTCAATCGCGATCCCCTCGGAATCAATCACCGTCTGCTCGCGTCCCATCCGCGGCCGAGCCAACGCAAAAATCATGGCGCTGATCCCCAGCAACAACAGCGCATCAGGAAGCCAAGCGATGCGTTGACGCCACGATGGCCGAATGCCGCGAAGCGGTGTGATCGAAGGGAACCGGACCGCCTTCGCTTTTTCGGTAGCGAACAACGATCGCGCCAGAAACGGCAAACCGGCCAGCAGTAGCAAAACCCAAGGATGCTCAAGGATCATGGCGTCTCCTCCGCACGGCGGGACCGCTCAAGCGTCGACTGAACGAGATCGCGGACAAACTGTCCTGCGGTTCGATACTGCAAATCAAATCCATCCCTGTCATCTTGGTTGGCAAACCGGAGCGAGTCGGCATGATGCAGCAGGCGTGCCAGTTCTGCTCGCTGCTCAGGCCTCATCCACTGCCCCGAACCGATCGCCGCAAGGACTTCATCGGTCGTCATCGTTTCAGACCGGTGCCCGTGTTCCCTCGCAGCAAAGTCATGTGCGATCGATGCGACTTGAATGTAGGCTTGCCGGGCATCGACGTCATGGCTTTCCACTGCTGCGCGGAGATTGTCGAGGCGGTGCAGTGCCGATTCGTAAGCGGTTGGCGACTTGGGCCGTCGCCGCATCCACAGCCAAGTTGCACAGCCCACCATCGCGATCAGTCCCACGGCGAAAACGACCCAGAACAGCCTCGAAGGCGTTCGCGATGCCGGGTCGATCGGGATCTCCGATTTCATCGGGCGATAATCTTCGAGATCTTCGTCGCCATTAAGCACGCTATCGACTTGAATCGAGATCGGCTGGGTACGTGTGGAACCGTCGACCTTGTGTTCGCCTTTTCCGATCTGGTAGCGGATCTCGATCTCGGGAATCGTGAGCGTTCCAGTTTCCATGGTTTCAAGTGTCAGCGTTTGCAACCACCGTCTTTGCGAGTTAGCAAGAGGAATCGACCAGTGGCTCGTCGTTGAAACCACTTCGAACGGCCCCAGCGTTGAGTCGAGAGCCGAAAAATCGACCTGCGCATCCGCTGCCGCGTCAATGCGAAGGGTCAACACAATCGGCTCAAGAATACGGACCGCATTGCGATCGACGGAAGCGACCACATCGACGTCCGCAGCGACCGCGTAAAGCGAGCCGAGAGCCCAGCAGAGCAGAACGAATCCAACGTATTTCACCGCCCGAGTTCCCGTTGGTGAAAGTACTGCTGCAGCGGGCGGACGAAATCCTGTCCCGTTCCCAGATAGATCGCTGACATCCGCATCCGACGTAGCGATGCATCGAGGTTGTCGTTCCTGGCTCGCGTCAGCGCTTCATATTCTCGCCGCACGCGGCGGCTGGAGGTGTCAATCATTTGGGTTTGGCCTGTCTCCGCATCGCGGAAACGCACCAGCCCAACGTCGGGCATCGTCAACTCTCGCTGGTCACGAACCACCACGGGAATGATCTCATGCCGTCGCCGGGCAACCTTCAACGTGTTCTCGCTGTGATCATCTTCGAAATCGCTAATCAAAAACACCACCATGCGACGATGAGAGGTCCGATTCAAATGCTCGATCGCCGCGGTGATGTTGGTGCCACGGCCAACCGGTTCGCAATACAGCAGTTCACGAATCAGCCGTAAACAGTGCCTCGTTCCCTTGCGCGGAGGAATCGACTTCTCCACAGTGTCCGAAAACAGGGTCAGCCCTACTTTGTCGTTATTCTTGATTGCAGAAAAGGCAAGCGTCGCCCCGAGTTCCGCGACCAATTCTCGCTTGGTTTGGCTCTGAGTACCAAAGAATTGCGAGGGGCTGATGTCGACCAAGAGTTGCACGGACAATTCGCGTTCTTCGCGAAATAGCTTCACAAACGGCTCGCCCGCTCGAGCCGTCACGTTCCAGTCGATCGTTCGTACGTCGTCGCCAATCGCGTAAGGACGCACCTCCTCGAATTCAATCCCGCGTCCTTTGAACGCCGAATGCCAGCCGCCAGCCAACAAATCATCGACCACATGCGAGGTACGGATTTGAATGCGCCGAATCTTCTTGAGGACTTCAGGTGGAATCACGGTCGGGACACAAAAGAACACAGAGGATGAAGAACGAGGTGTGCTGCGAAAGATACAGCGAAGCAACGTGACCCGCTAAGGGACGGGAATGGCCTCGAGAATCATGTTCACCACGTCTTCCGAGGTTTTTTCTTCCGCTTCCGCCTCGTAGGTGATCATCACACGATGCCGCAGAACGTCCATGGCGATGTCCTTCACGTCTTGCGGAACGACAAAAGCTCGGCGATGAAGAAACGCATTGGCTTTCGCCGCCAACGTCAAGTTGATCGTCGCTCGTGGCGAGGCTCCGAATTGAATCCAGGGCCCAATTGCTAATCCATACGCCTCACATTTTCGTGTTGCCATCACCAAATCGACGATGTACTCCGCAATCTGCTGGTCGACAAAGACGGCGTCAACCAAGTCACGTGCATGCAAGATTTCCTTGGGCGTGGTCACGGTACCGATCGCGATCTGTTGGCGTGTCCGTGACATTCGGTTGAGAATCTGCAATTCCTCATGACGCGTCGGGTAGTCCACGACGACCTTCATCATGAATCGGTCCATCTGAGCTTCAGGCAGCCGGTACGTGCCCTCCTGCTCGATCGGGTTTTGAGTTGCCATGACCAAAAACGGATCGGGCAAGGAAAACGTCTCGCCACCGATCGTGACTTGACGTTCCTGCATCGATTCGAGCAACGCGCTTTGAACCTTGGCCGGAGCCCGGTTGATTTCATCCGCCAAAATGAGGTTAGCGAAGATAGGACCTTTTTGGACGACGAACTCTTGCTGCTGAGGCCGGTAGACTTGCGTCCCAATCAGATCGGCCGGCAACAGATCGGGGGTAAATTGCAGGCGTTGAAAATCGGCATCGATCGCTTTGGAAAGTGTCGCAATCGCGGTCGTTTTGGCCAGCCCGGGAACACCCTCGATCAACAAATGACCACCGGTGAGCAACCCAATGAGCAATCGGTGGACCAAAACATCTTGGCCGACGAGCGCCTTGCCCACTTCCAGCACCAATCGCTGCATCGGCTCGGCCGACGCTGTAATTTCTGCGGCAAGTTCAGCGTTGGAGTGATTCGTTTCAAGCATCGTCAAGGTTCAACCATCAGCAATCGGGTGAGTTCTATTTAACGAGCGACGCGTTTGGCCCCGGGCGGCAGTTCGCCCCGTGCGGTCACGCCGCCCTTCCTGAGAGTGGGCCTCTCCCACGGCAGGAGGCTCGTCGACACCCTCTTCAATACGAACTCGAAATCGATTGGTTCAGTATTGCGATGCCCTTTACATCATGCCACCACCCATGCCTCCCATGCCGCCGCTATTCGGGTCTTCCGCAGGCATACCCGTCAAGGGTTCCTTGGCACCCGATTGAACGCTCTGCAGAAACTGCTCAATTTTCCGGTGTGTCTGGTAGGTGGTACGAATGCCGAACCCCGAGTTTTTGAGGTCTTCGGCATTCAACAAGCTGATCGTCCCGGTTCCACCCATCACCTCCCACGAATCCGGCTCGATCAACGTTTGGATGAGTTGTGCACTCCCAGAGGATGCTTGCAAGCCAAGCTCACCGGTCCAGTAAATGCGAAGCAGGGGATGTTGGCTTTCATCTGCTTCCTTCGTCGTGATCGTCACCACCTCATTGTCAACCGTGTAGGTGAGATCGTTGCTGTTGAGCATCAAGTTCAGCGCCGAGGCAAGCGAGACGTGGCTGATGGAAAGATCAATCGGAGTATCCACGCTGAGCCCGATCTCTTCCAATGCGCGATCGTCGACCAACATTGGGATGGCGTGGTCCTGAGAAATTTTCATCACCGCTTCCTTCAGCGGCATGTCAAAAAAGTCAAACTGCACCGACTGGGAAAGAGCCTGTTCGATTCGCTGGTGAAAAGCCGCATTCCCTGTGGCCCATGTCGCTGTTCGTGGCTCCTGTTGTGGCTCCTGCGTTGGTGCGGAGCCAAACGGTTCGCCGCCGTTGTCGCCGAACGGATCGACCTCGGCGGGCTTCACTTCCGCCGCTGGTTTTACGCTCTTGGGAACCGATGGCGCGCCAAACGGATCGCTGCCCGCCCCCTGGCCACTAAACGGATCGATCGACGCAGCGCCGCCAAATGGATCGACCTCAACCCTTGCCTGCGGCGCCGAGGAAGCGTCTGCCTTCATTTCAACGGTTTGCGGGCCGGCCGTTCCCGCCGGATCCGATCCTGTTTGCACCATCATCCAACCGGCAACGGCAATGGCAGCGGCGCCCAGGGTTCCAAGAGAGGTTGTCGAGAGCAGCATCGGTGTTTCCTTTGTGAGAAGAGATTCGAGGTTAGAAGAGACTGGATTGCCAACCGATGGGCCAGCGCATCGAGCGACGGTTTGTTCGAGCAGTCCGGATGGCAGCGATTGGCCGGCCGTCGCTTGCTGCTTCGAGAGCACCGCAACCGATCCAATGACGGCCGAGAGCGAGAAACCGCGACGGGTGAGTCGCCGTTGCAACCTTGCCCGCGCCCGTTGCAAACGGCCTCGGACCGCTGGCTCGGTCGATTGCAGCATCTCGGCCGTTTGTTCATAGGTGCAACCTTCAAAGTAGTGGAGCACGATTGCCGTGCGATACGCTTTGGGCAACTGGTCCAGTTCTTCGTCGAGCGCCCGCAGCCGATGGCGGTGGGCGATTGCGGCAAGCGAATCGCGTGGATCGGGTGGTTCCTGAACGAGCGTTTCCATCATTTGACTTCGTTTCCTCGCTCGACATGCGGTTCGATAAGCAACCTGGTGCAGCCAACCCGCCAAACACTCCTGCCGCCGCAAGCGGTTCGCGTCACGAGAGAGCGTCAAAAACGTCGCTTGAAACGCATCCTCGGCATCCTCGTGCGTTCGGCACTGTCGCCGACAAACACTCATCACCAACGCGGAATATCGCTGGACCAAATGAGCCAGTGCGTCCGCATCACGATGACGAGTCCAAGCATCAAGCAACAACCGATCGCTGCAATCCGCAGCCTCCGCTGTGTCGATGTCCGAGACGATGGTGAGTTGGGGTGACGCGGTCAATGCAAGCTCCTGGGGTTTTCCATCACTATTGTAGTAGTGCAGCAGAGCAAGAAATCCTCGCGCGCCATTTTTCGTTTTTTTGAAATTCTCCACAGGTTGGGAATCGCCGAGGCCAGCAAAGACGACTGGATTGGCGATCGAATCGATCCCCGGTCGCCGGTCTCAATGCGAAAATCCTCGACTTTCTGTCGTTTTTCTTACAATTCCTTGAGGGAAAAGAAGGGATAAAAATCGCATTGTCTTACGGTCCGTTGCTCCCCGAATGGAGCAAATGGCGTTGCACACGGCGTCGCCATCGGTATTCAGCCAGCATCGTGAGTCACCCATGCGCACCGACAGCAACGAAATTCGATTCCATTCGCTTGATGCCCTGCGGGCGTATGCCATGCTGCTGGGCATCTTTTTTCACGCCGCCTGGTTCTTCGTACCACACTATTACGGCACCACTCGCACCGACGTTTCAGCCAATAACGGATTCCATTTCTTCTTCTACTGGACCCATCTGTTCCGCATGCAGATTTTCTTCCTGATCGCGGGTTTTTTCGCCCGGTTGGTTTTTAAGAAACGTGGTCGAGTCGGTTTCACCCTCCATCGGCTGCAACGTATCGCGTTGCCATTTGCCGCCGGATGGATTGTGATGTACCCCCTGTTTACCTTCCTCTACCTATGGGGCGGCATCGAATCTGGGCGAATATTGAACCGCGAACCCTTCTGGTCGCTGTGGGCACAGCATGTACGCGAGTGGGAACTCAATTGGTTTGTCCTCACCCATCTCTGGTTTCTCTATTACCTGTTGCTCCTCTACGCAATGGTGCTTGCACTCGAAGCATTGCTTGCCGGGGTGGTTGATCGTCACGGAAAGATTCGCGACTGGCTGAACCGACAATTTCAAAACGTCATTCAGTCACGCTGGAACATGGCCATGTTGGCGATCCCGCTTTGGGTGACCCTTTGGTGGAACGACAACTTGTTCGGCATCACAACGCCTTCCGCCTCACTCGTGCCAATGTGGTCCGTCCTCGCAGCTTATAGCCTGTTCTTTCTCGTCGGCTGGCTTCTGAATGCAAGTCCCGAATTGCTGCGTGTCTTTGATTCCAGATGGGCAAGCAAATTAGCATTGGGCACACTGCTCTCGATTCCCCTGTTTCTCTACTTCAACGACAAAATTACTCATGGTCAAGCCAACTCACTCTATCCGATGATGTGGCCGGACGAACTCCAAGATTACTCGTCATTTCGAGATCAACTGCTAAGCGCTGAGGAGTTGCCCAGCAGTGACGTGCATGCACGAATCTGGGGTTCTTTGTCACCGGAGTACCAACGGTTTTTGAAAGAGCACGATACGACGACGCTGGACGAGCATGCCGGGTTGGTTTCCTACCTGAATCGACATGTGATCCTCGAAGCGGATCTTTCGAATTCAACGGTCAAACATGAAGGGGACACGCCTGATTCGGAGGTCGACGACCAGGGGATGGCGAACCGAGCGATCTTGGAGTCTGCTTTTCCTAGTGGCGTGATCACCCAAAACTTCTTTGGAAGACCAGAAAGCAAAAGGGAGCGATTTCTGTTCCTGGGCGCTTATGCCTTGTCGACATGGCTGTTGATCTTTGGCTTTGTGGGCCTCTCCAACCGATTGTTTGCAAATCCGAGTCCAACGGTTCGATACGTCGCGGATTCGTCGTACTGGCTATACATCATTCATCTCCCGATTCTCTTTCAAATCAACATCCTCGTCGCAGACGAACCGTGGCATTGGCTGCCAAAGTTCGTTCTCTACAACGTGGTTGCGTTCGCCATCATGCTCCCCAGCTATCACTGGCTGGTTCGATCCACCTGGATTGGAAAAATCCTGAATGGACGACGCTACCCCTAGCTCCTCACCCTTTGTTAACATCCCACACGGCCTTCAGACAACCGGTTCGTTCGAATACACTCAACGCACCAAACAACAAGAAGGTAGGCGAGATGAATCGAAGGCTGCTCACGAAACTATTGCTGACGTTGTTTTGGGGATCGACGTTGCTTGCCGACAAGATCGAGCGTGCCAACCCATCGCTACCAGAGGGCTTCCTTGACATCACGAAAGCTCCGTACTTTGCCGATGCCTCCGGCACAACGGACTCGACCGACGCGATTCAGCGAGCGGTCAACGATGCTCGCGATCAATGGAAAGCGTGTTTCTTTCCTGAGGGGACGTACCTGATTTCCGATACGATTTCTTGCGAGCAACTGGTTCGCAAGCTGGATCGGCCGCGATCGACCGACAACCGTACACAGCACTACTGGGACCTGGACAATCGCATCGTCATGATCGGGTCGACCCGGGGTAAACGTCCGGTGTTGAAGCTCTCCAACGATGCTGAGGGATTCGACGATTCCAGGAATCCAAAGCTGGCCGTTTGGATCTGGGCGCAGACTCGCGATGATGCCCCAGGGAACCAGGAGCCCATCTGGGGAAAAGAGCAACCGAATATTTCCTTCAGCCATATTTTCAAGGGAATCGACATCGACATCCGAGGTCATGCCGGCGCAATCGGGATTCGGCACTCCGGTTCGCAAGGTTCGACGCTACAGGATGTCACCGTGAACGCCGAAGGCGCGTACGCGGGATTGAGCAATTGCTGTGGCCAGGGGGGTGGCACCTACAACGTTGAAGTCGTCGGCGGAACCTACGGGATCACGATCGACCGCGAGAGTCGTTTTCCTCTACTGGTCGGCTGTTCGCTTCGTGACCAGACCGCTGCGTGCGTGCATCTCGTCAAGCCCAATCAAATGCCAACACTGATCGTAGGCAGCTCGCTCAAGCCCGCCGGGACAACCGCAATCCAGTTTCCAACGCTGGGCGATTGTGCAGGAGTCAGCTTGGTCGATTGTGTCGTCGAAATGCCTGCCGTCGGCGACTTGTGTGCATCGCTCCAGAACGAAAACATCTTTCTTGAGGATGTGATCGTGCGAGGTGTCGGTGCCGTGCGATCATCAAGAAAACCAAGACTGCCATCCGACCGTTGGACGCACATCCATCAGTACAGCGAAGCCCGTGGCGATGCCGTGCGAATGGTCAACGGCGAAACCTCCGCGGAAACCGTATTCGTTTTCGAAGCGGCAACGGAGGCGTCTGTGTTGGATGCGATGCGGCAACGTCACTACCCGCCAATGCCGTCGTTAGAAGATAATGAGGTGGTCAGCGTTCGCGATTTCGGCGCCAAGGGAGACGGTAAGACCGATGACACCCAGGCCTTTCGTTCGGCGATCGCGGCAAGCGATCAAGTGTTTGTTCCCCCGGGCAACTATCACATGACCGGGCAGCTCGCCCTACGGCACGCAACCCAGTTGTTTGGCGTCGCAGCAGGGATCACTTCGATTGGAAACATGGCCGTGACTGAGCGAGGTTCCAAACGAGTCAGCAACGCATCGGGGTTCACGATCACCACGCCCCGTGATCCGAACGCCCGTCCGCTACTGGCTTTTCTCTCCGTTCGGGGACAAGTCCAATGGAACTCCGGCAAAGGGACCTGCATGCTTGCACCGGCTCGAATGCAATTCTCGGCAACTGGGGGTGGAAAGATCTTCGGCGCCATGGCGCGCGGCGGACCGATGGTATTCAAAGGCACCAGACAACCTCTCGAGTTCTACGCACTCAACGTGGAACGAGTCAGTCAGAATCCACAGTCGATCTTCGACGACTGCCGAGACGTGCGAGTCTATTTCTTCAAAGTTGAAGCCGGCTCGCTCAATCGGGAAGAGCATCCGGACGCCAACACACCCTGTCGAATTCAGGATTCGCGAAACGTTCGCGTTTACTGTATGTACGGCGTCGTCCGGCACCTGACGCCGGATCGTCCGATGATGGAAATCGTCAACTGTGATGACGTACAAGTCTCCCAGTTGCAGGCATTTCACCCTGGCGTTTTCCCGCACCTTGTTGAAGCCAGCGGTGGTCAGCAGTTCAAGATCCCGTCATCAAGTCCCTGTGCCCTTTTCCTTCGCGATCAGGAATGAGTGCTTGAACCAATCGAGCTTGCGGCTAACAAGAAGATCGAGATCACCATCCCGGTGAGACGATTCAAAACCGCCGACGGCACTAGGTCGCAGCAACCGTCCGACTCGAGGGGACGATTCAACCTCTGCTCTCTGCACGCTTTGCTTTGACTTGATTTTTTCGGTGTTCTGGGTCGGTTAATCCGATCCAAACTCAACCTTTCGATCATTGGCAAGTTTGGGGCCGGGCGTACATCGGCCCTGTTCGACTTGCTGCCCAAGCAATGCGAGAAGCTGTTCGACCTTTTCGGGATGCTGATCCGCCACATTGGAGTGCTCGCTGGGATCGCTGTCCAAATTGAACAGTTGCATCGCAGGAAGGCCTTGCTTCTTCGCGGCCGGTTCCCTGGGATCACTCCAGCCACCACTGCCATGGGACAAGCATAGTTTCCATGGTCCGCGACGGATGGCAAAGGATCCACCGATGCTATGGCTGATCAACGAGTCGCGAGGCGTCGCGGTGGTATCTTCAAACAGCGGTGACAAGTCGAACCCATCTTCGCCGCCAGTCCCTTCGCGTGGCTGGCCCGTGATCGATTGAAGTGTCGTGTAAAGATCGGTCAGGCAGGCGACCGCGTTGGTTTGACGACCCGCCGGAATGACCTTTGGCCAACGAATGATCAGGGGAACGCGATGCCCGCCCTCATAAAGGTCCGCCTTGTGACCGCGAAATCCCGCACTCGGATCGTGGTCATGCTGGGCAAGTACCTCGAAGTTGGCTTGTGGCGAACAACCGTTGTCGCTGGTAAAAATCACGAGCGTGTCCTCGTCAATGCCCGCATCAGCCAACGTTTTCATCAACTCGCCCACGTGGTGATCGACTTGAGCGACAAAGTCGGCGTAGGGATTGATCCCACTGGATCCCTTGAACGGTGGCAGCGGTACGATTGGTGTATGAGGAGCCGGCAGCGGCAGATACAGAAAGAACGGCTTGCCATTCTTAGCAGCTTCGGAGCGTTGGCGGATGTAGGTCATCGACTTGTCGAACAAGTGAGGTAGCACCTGTTCGATCTCGAAATCGTCGCCAATCGGACCGTTGCGGTACCAACCGTACGGCGATTCCGCGCGCGACACGCCCCCTTCACGCGTGGGCACCGAAGTCGGCATTCCGGTATCCACCCAAACATACGGCGGCATGTCCAGCGAACCACAGTGTCCGTAGTACTGGTCAAAACCGTTGATGTCGGGACCGTTGACGACAGGTTTGGAAAAATCAATCTTCGCACCATTCTTGTGCCAATCCCACCCCAAGTGCCACTTGCCAATCATCGCGGTGTGATAACCCGCTGATTTCATCAGGTGCCCTAACGTGGGTCGGTCCGCCGGAATCAAGTGCTCGCTGGTACCACTGAGAACTCCTTTTGCTAAACGCGACCGCCAATTGTAGCGTCCGGTTAGCAACCCGTACCGTGTTGGAGTACAGACCGAACTCGGCGTATGAGCGTCAAGGAAGGTGAGCCCTTGGTCAGCAAGTCGTTGCAAGTTGGGCGTCTGAATCTTGCAGCCGGCAGACGTCGGCGTGATGTCGCCAAGCCCCAGGTCATCCGCCATAACCAAGACAACATTGGGGTGCATGGCTGAATCGGCTGCCCGCGAGCTATTGACGGAGACAAGTGCGGATGCGAGCAGCATGAACGCGAGTAACAGACACACCGGTGCGGCGGAGTTCACTTTCCCGAGCAAGGTCACTTTTCCGAGCAAGGTCATTCGTCGTCGGGACATTTTTGACTTCATCGTTCTAGACGTCTTTCATGAGGTGGGTTGTGCAGCAGAGTGATCTACGTCGCTACGCTTGCCGTATCCGTTCCCGGTCTCCGCCGCGTACAGGTGGCCCCTAATCTTACTCGCATTCGTACTCTCAATCCAATCCGGTACAAGAAAGTGGCAAACTTACTCGCGAAAGACATCGCCGCGCAGCAGGAGCCGGCGTTCTTTGGTGCTGGAGACAACATGGTAGAGTAGCTGCTGATATGAAGCCATGACGAGATTCCTAATGGAGTGACATGTCGGCCTCCGGCCTAACGACTTGCAAATACTTCAGCAGGCTCCGTTGCCCTGGGCCAAATTTGTGGTTGCCCCCCCTTCGGCAGGTCGCGGTTTGTATCCGAAAATCACAATGCTCTTGTCAAATATCCCGGGCGGGGGTCGAAAGATGGCGATAAACACCGGGAAAAACAGCAGTCTGATTCCTCGGCGGTGTCACGGGCGGTGTCATTCGTGCAGGGAACCGACGACGAAATCGCTGAACTGCTGAGCCTTTGGCAATCGCTAAACGCCACCGCCAAGCGGGATCTACTGCAAGTGGCTCGTGGTCTTGCTCATTCCAAAGAAAGGCCGTGAGGCCATCGTGAAGCGTCCTTGTGGGTCGCTAGAACCAAGCGGCGAACCAACTGTCCAAGTCGCCAAGCCCGGGCTGTCGCGACGAATTGACGCAATACCGGCAACCGGGCGGAACGTGGCCTTGTCGTCTGCGGGAACCGATGGTGTCAGTCTGCACGCGGGCGCAACCGCGATGCCGTGCCAAGTGATTGCCAACGCCCGCACAATCATGTGTATGGTCTCCAACAAAAGCGGCGGGCACATACGTCATCCTCATCACCGAACGCACCATGCCCGCCAAGAACTCACCGCAACGATGAGCGAAATTGGCGCGACGTTGAAGCGAACAGCCAACACCGTCGGACAGATGTTGTTCCGAATCCGCAGGACACTGATCGAATGCGTCTCGGACGAAAGTGAGGTCTCAGATGTCCTTGGATGAAGCGACTAGCAAAGAGCTTGAAGACATTCTGGCCTTGATGGGCGGCGATGCATTTGACGACGACGCCAGGCAGCGGCTGAACATGCTGGTGTCAGGGTCGGACGACGCCCGACGTATCTACCTGGAAAACTGTCAGATGCAGGCGATGCTGCAGCAATCGACACTGCTAGCATCGCTTGATGCGGAGAAGCGTCCGGCAAAGTCCGAAGTCAGTGGTCGCAGTCAGCGCTCGTTGTTTTCATGGGTGGGCTGGGCTGTTGCGGCGAGTGTCGTTTTCGTCATTGGCCTGGCAGCCGCCGGATTTTTTGGTGATTCCGGTGGGACGGTCTCGGCGCCTTCGACAATGATTGCCTGCGTCGAAGAGCTGGATGGTCTTGCCTGGTTCGATGAGTCCGAACTGTCACGAGGAGAAAACGTGCCCAGCGGAGCCGTTCGCCTTGAGTCGGGTTCCATGGAGCTGCGATTTGATCATGGGACGAGACTGCTGGTTCACGGGCCCGCGCAGCTATCGATTGATTCGGACATGCAGGTATCGCTGGTGCGCGGCCAGATCGCGGCGCAGGTAACGGAGGTCGCTCTCGGGTTCACGGTCCTCGGTCCCGATGCTGCCGTTGTTGATCTCGGGACGGAATTCGCGATGGCTGTGACCGGCGGTGAAAGCTGGGTGGAAGTCTACGACGGAGAAGTCGAAGTCGTGCTGCTCGACGAGGACGGACGCGCATGGAAGAGTCGCGAACTACTGACGTCGGACGCTGTTCGGATCGATGCCTCCAAAGGTCAGATTATCGATGAAGCATCCCCGGTTGCGCTGCCGCGTCTTGCTGAGGCTTCCTTGGAACCGCTTAGCGTTCCGGGCGAGTACGTAGAGAGTGTCCAAAACGCCGATCCCACACATTACTGGCGATTCGAGACGACAAATGAGAGGGGAATCACTGACACCATGGGCGATGCGGACGCCGTTCTTCATGGCGGGGCACGACTGCAGAATGGCGGTGTGTATTTTCCACCTGGTCGTCGAAACCACGGCTACGTGTTGATAGACAGACCGATGACTTCACTGCTGAACGACGAATTCACTCTGGAGATGTGGATGAACCCGTCCTTCACGCAGCGGACAACGCTCATCGATATCAACCATCGTCAACCCGAATCCGGGTCGCGTGAAAAGCTGTACCGCATTTCCCTGATGCCGATGCACGATCAACGAGTTTTCCCGGACCAATCCGTCCGCTTCATCAGTCAATTGTGGCCGTACGGTGAGCAGGAGTCGGTGAATGACTTTTCATCGCAGCGATACACACCTGGCTCCTGGCATCATGTGGTTGCGGTGCGGCGTGACAATCAGATTGAGATTTATTTGAACGGCAATGCGGTCGAAAGCGCGCTAGCGCCGCCAACCGGCGACCCGCTTGATGCGATGATTGCCATCGGAGCATTTCTGCGATCAGAAGGCTCAGACTCCTTAACCGGCCAGATATATTTCAAAGGGATGATCGACGAATTGGCACTGTATCCGAGGGCTCTTGCTGCCGAGGACGTGGCCGAACATTACCGCCTGATGCGCGGCGAATAGCTGCGGCCCGGCACGACTTGGCTTCTCGGCGAAGAATTCTTTGTCCAATTTTCGTAAAGATCTTTTGTCTCGTGCTATTTCCCTGGGACAAACCTGGACGCGTGGCCACACACGAATTAGCACCAAAGAGAAAAGTAATGAGAACGACACTTCTTGCCATTGCGATGTTTGCATGCACTGGTGCAGCAAACGGTGCCGATTCACGACCAAACATCATTCTGTTCCTGGCCGACGACATGGGACAGGGGGACACGTCGGCATATCAGGACTTCACCCGCAATCCGGACAAGTCACAGGTTCATACACCGACGATGGAACGACTTGCGGCCAGTGGGTTGCTATTTACCGACGGTCATTCGCCAGCAGCATACTGCAATCCCACCCGCATCAGCCTGTTGCGGGGTCGTCGTACGGTGAGCAAACCGGAGCAATTCGGTACGCCTCTCCCGGCGATGTTGCAACGAGCGGGGTATCGAACCTACGGCGTTGGGAAGTGGCATGTATTTTTTCAGAAGGGCGCAGATTTTCATGCCAGCTCTCCAATCAAACTGTGCGCCCTGGACTTCGGCTTCGATCACTACACGGGCACGCAACACAACATCACCAAGAGCCCTGCGTTTCATGTTGATCGCGCGTACCAGCGGTATGACGCGCAAACCAGGTCGCTCGTGCCCAATCACTCCAAAGACGCGCCGGGCTATGGAAATCCCGGTGGACCGCATGAGCCAATCTGCCAACAGATTTGGCTGAATACTGCACGTGGTTACATGGACGCGCATGCGGCTGCGGGCGGTCACGCCGATCAACCGTTCTTCCTCTATTACCCATCCCACGCGAACCATAACAAGCTGCTTCCGGCAAGCGACCTGGATGGCGTCCCGGTCAAGGGAGCCTGCCAAACTGCGGACGGCCGTGCGCTGTCGACAGATCGCGATTCGCTGAGGCTCGATCGATCGGAGATGATCTACGAGAACGATGTGGCCATTGGGCGATTGCTGAAGTGGCTTGGCGAGACCGACGATCCGCGAAATCCGGGCGAGAAGATGCTTGCCAATACGCTGTTCATCTTCAGCAGCGACAACGGGGCCAATGAACAAGCTGGCAGGCTGGCCAATGGACGACTATCGGAAAATAAAGGCAGCATCGAAGAAGGCGGGCATCGTGAGCCATTCATCGTTTCCTGGCCGAAGCGAATTCCGGCAGGCGTGACTTCGTCAACGCAGATCAGTTTGCTCGACATGTTCGCCACGCTGGCGGCGGTTGCCGGCGAAGAACTTGCCGACGACGAAGCACTCGACAGCTTCAACATGTTGGACGCGTTTCTTCACCCCGAGACCGCACAACCGCGGCCAAAGGGCATTTACGCGGCGCAGTCGTTGCGCCCTGCTCATCTGATGATTCGCGACGGAGATTTCAAGATCGTCTGGGAGACAACCAAACCACTTACGTTCACGGGCTTGTATGACCTGCGGAAAGACCTCGCCGAATCCCGCAACCTGCTGGGTAATCCCGAATTTGCTCAAGTCGAAAAGAAACTGAAACAACAGGCGAGAACCTTCCTGAAAGACGGTCGTTCGCGTCCTCGCAACGGCGCTGCCAACCAGCACAATTAAGCCGATGGAAGATGAGCATGAGACTTGATTTCATGAACCGAAAACTGTTTGTCGCGACGGTGACTTGCCTTGCAGCAGTCTCAGATCTGCCGCTTCAGGCAGCCGAGCAAAAGCCGAATGTTATTCTCATTCTGGCCGATGATTTGGGTTATGAAGACCTGGGGTTTCAGGGTTCCGATCGAATCAAGACGCCTCACCTTGATCGCTTGGCGAACATGGGAACGCGTTTCTCGGATGGTCATGTCAGTGCCTCCGTTTGCAGTCCCAGTCGGGCCGGACTGATGACGGGGCGCTATCAGCAACGATTCGGTCACGAAGGCAACTCGCCGCGTCGCCCAGATGGGATGGACACCAGGGAACAAGCAATAGGGCAGGCGTTTCAATCTCTCGGTTACCGCACAGCTATCTTCGGAAAGTGGCACCTGGGCAGTGAAGAGAAACACTACCCAACCCGGCGCGGCTTTGACGTATTCTGGGGTTTGCGGGAAGGTTCGCGAACGTATTGGTACGACGAGAAAAAAACCGACAAACCCGGCAGCGACAAAGCCATCGAACATAACGGGACGCAGGTGACATTTGATGGTCATCTGACAGATCGTCTCGGCGACCAGACAGTCAGCTTCATCGAAGACAGCAAAGACAAACCGTTTTTTGTTTACCTCTCATTCACTGCTCCGCATGGGCCGCTGCAATCCAAGCCTGAAGATATGGAGGCGTTAGGCACGGACGACCATTACCTCGGCTTGATCTACGGGATGGATCGCAATATCGGCAAAGTGCTCAGTGCGCTCGAAAGACACCAGTTGATGGACAACACGATCATCTGGTTCCTGAGCGGCAACGGCGGGATTGGTCCAACTTTCTCGAACTATCCACTGGGAGGAAAGAAGGGATTCAAATTCGAGGGCGGACATCGCGTCCCGTTCCTTCTGTATTGGAAGGACCACGTTCCCGCCGGGAAAACGTACGACCGGATGGTGTCTGCTCTGGATATCTATCCCACGAGTCTGGTCGCGGCGGGTGGTTCACTGATTCAGCCGCGCGAAGTCGATGGCGTCGATTTGATGCCGTATGTGACGGGCGAAAACGATGGTACCCCGCACCAGCGGCTTTATTGGCGCAAGCTGGAATGTGCCGCCATGCGCGACGGGCATTGGAAACTCATTCGCGTCGATGGCTATGGCCACGCGCTCTACAACCTGAAGGACGACATTGCTGAGCGAAAGGATCTTGCCGCGCAGCAGCCGGAACGAGTCAGTCAGCTGAACGGGCTGCTGGAAGCATGGGAGCGGGACAAGATGGAACCGCTGTGGGAGGAAGTCGCACGCTACACGGTCATGCGATATCAATACCACACCCAGCGATTCAAGACCGGTGAGATCGATCCGATGGTTAGTGGAAACGCTCCCAAGCGGAACTCCGGCAATACTAACAAGCAGTGATGAGTGTCGTGGGCATTGACCTTGACCTTCGACGCAGCACCTGGATATCGAAATGAAACAGACAACCTACATCACATCAATCCGTTTGCTTCTCATTACGATCGTCACGACGTCGTTGGTCGACTCGATACATGCAGCAAGCGAACAGAAGAATCGACCCAACATCGTTCTCTGCATGGCGGATGACCTTGGCTGGGGGGGATGTTGGATACAACGGGCATCCGCACATCAAAACGCCGGATCTGGATCAAATGGCAAAGTCCGGGGCGCGGCTCGATCGTTTTTACGTCGGTTCACCGCTGTGTGTACCGTCGCGAGCGGGATTGCTAACCGGACGCATCGCGACCCGTTGTGGCATCAGCAATCATCGCGGTGCTGTCAGTCATTTAAAAGCCGACGAGTTCACCATCGCTGAACTCGTCAAAGCTAAAGGCTACGCGACGGGGCACTTCGGGAAGTGGCATCTCGGCATGCTGACGCCGGACTACAAGGGGGACAAAAGCGTCCTGATGACGCCGGGTATGGCCGGCTTCGACGAGTGGTTTGCGAGTCCGTCGTCGGTCCCGACGCACAACCCTTACACCGATCCTGGAGGGATCGGGCGAGCGCTCAGCGGCGTCTCTTCGCCAACGGCGATTGATCTGCGAGCTGGCTACGTTCACAACGGCAGGCCATTGGAAAAACCAATCGAAGGCTGTGCGGCCGAGATCGTGATGGATCGAGCGATTCCCTTCATCCGTGACGCCGCAAAAAGGAAGCAGCCGTCTCGAAGTCATCGATCGTTAGGCCATCGATGCTCAACCGTCTGTTGTGCAAGACGACGGTTCGTCGTGGATATCTGCGAAAATAAGGGGCCTTTACTCTGGTTTCGGAAATACTATTGGCTCGCATCTCGGGCGAGCCCCTGCGACGCGGTGGATGAGCGATGGCGCCCGAGGATGGCTGAAAAAAAACAATGGACCGTAAAGAACTCTGGAATTGCAGAATTCACCCATCTGCCGCGATTCCCATCGTGATTGGCGGTTTACGGCCTTCGCCGTTCTCCGCTATTATTCGCGGCTATCGGTTTAGCTGTGACTATCCTTCAGACAAGGGATGGTTGATTTTGGCACCCACCCGCTGATTCAAGTAAGCAGTAGCAGGGCCATATTCCCGCTAGATCTGAGCACAAATTTCAACAACTCTGCGACCACCGATCGATTTGTGACCTAGAGTTTAGGTTGTGGAGACCGAGTCGCCACGACGTGTCGCTTTCCCTAATCAAATCAACCCCTTTCTATTTCACCTCCGAAGAAAGTCACGATGTCCCGAAAACCACTGCGTAAGCGATCAGGTCAACAACAGAAAGTCCGTCGTCGGCTGTTTGCCTTCCAGACTCTGGAGCCGCGTGTCGTGTTGAGTGCGATGTCGCTAGTTGACCATGATTTTCCCGTGGACGATGGATTGGGCGAGTATCATCATGACATTTATGGCAACGAGTATCACCAACTGCCCACGGCGATCGGCCACGCAGAGGCTGCTGGGGCGACCGAGGGGCCGGCGAGTCTCGACGGGATGACGCTGGCCGACACGTTCTCGCTTCACAGCAATCCTGGCGCATCTCACACTGTTTTTCTTGATTTTGACGGACACGTCACGTCCGGAACGTCCTGGAACAGTTTCAATGGCGGAGCGGACATCGTCACGCCCGCCTTCAATACCACCGGTGACGCCACGCTTGCCGACTCGGAGCTGAGTCGAATTCAAGCCATCTGGCAGCGAGTCGCCGAAGATTTCATTCCCTTCGATGTCGATGTCACCACCGAAGAACCTAGTTTGGATCGTCTGATCAAGAGCGGGTCGGGCGATAATGAATGGGGAGTCCGCGTGTCCATTGGTGGCAACGGATCGTGGTACGGAAGCGCCGGTGGCGTGGCCTATATCGGCTCGTTCAACTGGAGCAGCGATACGCCGGTCTTCGTGTTCGAAGACAACTTGGGCAATGGCAACGAAAAGTACACCGCCGAAGCGATCACCCACGAGGCTGGCCACGCATTGGGGCTCAACCATGACGGACGCACCTCGCCTTCGGAGGGCTATTATCAAGGTCACGGCAGCGGTGCGACTGGATGGGCGCCGATCATGGGGGTCGGCTACTACAAGGCGTTGACTCAGTGGAGTCGCGGCGAATACGCCTACGCCAACAACACTCAAGATGATCTTGCGATCATCACCGGTAACAACGGCTTCGGATATCGCGCGGACGATCACGGCAACACGACACTGACCGCGTCGGTGTTGTCCGCGGAGCAAGGCTCCGTTGCCGATTCGGGAATCGTCGAACGGAATGATGACGTCGATGTGTTCACCTTCCTGACCGACGCGGGCACAGTCAGTTTTGACGTCACGCCGTTTGAGCGAGGGCCGAACCTCGATATTTACGCGGCGCTGCTCGATGCAACCGGGGCCTTGATCGTCTCGTCCAATCCAATCGGATCGCTGTCCGCGACCGTTTCGGCAACGTTGGCGGCGGGGCAATACTTCGTCCAGGTCAACGGTGCCGGACAGGGCGACCCCGCATCCCTCGGCTACAGCGATTATGGCAGCCTTGGATCGTATTCGATCAGCGGATCGCTGGTGCATACCAATGCGGGATACGTCTCCATCAGCGCGACCAGCGGCGATCAAACGGAAGGCGATGCCGGTGCCAAGACGTTTACGTTTACGGTGACGCGAAGTGGTGATACGTCATCCGCAACCGAGGTCACCTGGGCGGTCAGCGGCAGCGGGGTGTCCGCCGCGGATGCATCCGATTTCGCTGGCGGGGCCTTGCCGAGTGGGATCGTCGCATTCGCAGCGGGAGAGACATCGAAGACGATTTCAATTGACGTGTCGGGCGATACCGATTCTGAGTCGGATGAGTCGTTCGTGGTCGCTCTTTCCAACCCGACAGCGGGAACTCTGATCGCGACTTCAACAGCCAATGGCATGATTGTCAACGACGACGCGGCTCCAAAACCTCCCGGAATCACGGTCTCGCCCACAAGTGGGCTGACGACCAGCGAAGCCGGGGGATGGGCTACGTTCAGCATCGTCCTTGACTCGGCACCGACTTCCGATGTCACGGTCTCACTTTCATCCAGCGACGTCAGTGAAGGGATTGTCGACAAAACGACTTTGACCTTTACACCTGGAAATTGGGGGACCGCTCAAATTGTGACCGTCACGGGCGTGGATGATGCGGTTCGCGATCGCAACGTTTCGTACGTGATTCAAACCGGCTCGGCCCAAAGCAGCGACGAGGCCTATAGCGGACTCAACGTGGACGATGTCCAGCTCACCAACCAGGACAACGAAAAAGGCGGAGGTGGTGGTAAAGGGAAGAAGAAAACGCCGGCGGCGGCGTTAACGATCGAGGTGGTCGCCCCGACGGACCTTCATCCATCGATCGAGGCGGTCGCCCCGACCGATACTCAACGATCGATCGATCGAATATCCAGCGCCCCAGATCGCTTCGAAGAAGAGGTGAATCGAACCTTCATGGGGACGTCGAAAGCGAAAGCGAGCAAGTTCGAGCAAGTCGATACCTTATTCGCGGCCAGGACCGCCAATGATGCCAGCGAAACCGAAGTTGATGAGACATCAGAAAAAAAAGAATCGAGTCTCTCTTTCGAGCGACTCGATTCCCTTTGGGCAATGTGGGGGTCGTGAGTGACACGACCAATAACTCAGACCGTCTAAGCGTTTTTCTTGCGGCGTCGTCGAACGTCTGCGCCGCAGCCAACTGCTAGCAGCGACCAAATCGCAAGCGTCGCGGGTTCGGGAACGGTAACAACTGGGGATGGGCTCGCATCTACATACAAGCCAAACGCAAATCCGCTATCGGTGTTTGTGCCGTCTCCGGGGTTTTGGGTCAAGCTTTGTAAGTGCGCCCCTAACTGTCCGAATCCAGCATCGTCGTTCCCGATCTCGGTGTTGGCCTCCGTGAATATCGACGTACTCCAATACCCGGATAAAAGCGTCGAAGTAAATGTTAGGTTCGTTGAATCGTTAACGTCATTATTCGGTTGCCCGGGCTGATCATTGGCTATGAAGGTGAAGGCTGTACCACCAACCCCCGGGTTGCTATCCTCCACGGTAATATTCCAGCCAGCCGGTGAAAAATTAGAGAAACTTACGTTGGAAGACGACACGTCCAAGTTGAAAAGGAACGCATCGAGTTTGATACCGGGATGAAGCGGAGAGTTGATGTCGATAACCCAATCCGCTGTCGTATCTAGCGCATCGTCAAACGTCACCTTGACATTGACAATCAAATTGTCGGGATTTTCTGGTCGTAAGTCGCCAGTCAGCGTCGAAGTGATCATACCAGCCGACGCCGCGGAACTGGAGAACAGAAACGCTACAACGAACAATGAAGCTGCCCGTCCATACTGAATTTTAATTAGTCTTTTCATCTGACAATCGCCCCGTTAAGAAGGATCAAAAAATTGACTACAACAAGAGGTTGCAGCCATCGCGATGGGGATTTTCAGTAACTCGATAGGTACTGGGGCGGGTAGTTTAGGATCTAGCGACAGCGTCACTTGCTCACTCGACACACGCGCGGCAGCCTGCCAATCACCCATCCCTAATAAGTCAGGGAATTGTGGCCCATTTGCAGACGAATCTGCTTGCATCGTACCCAGCAAGGATGCACCGACTGAGTCATCTGCATCTGTTGATTCAATGACCAATTCATGAGCGATAACTTCCAGCGACGAACACTTGCAGCTGATTTCCGTATCGTCCAACCGGTTTGTGACCAGCATCACGCCAGCTTGTCCGCTCGTTACCCAGGCAAGAGCCAACGCTACCGACGTCACGGCCTGCTTGATTTTCGCTATGCGAGGTTGTTGGCTGTTCACAGGAGATAAACTGAATATCGGGGGGGACTGAAGTGGCCATCTTCGTTTTACTACGAACGATCTGACTCTGCAAGCATTTTTCGCCTGCTGTCGCGGATACACGCTTTACGAGGAAAACGTCCATTCACTACAGCGGTGTCTTTTTTGCCACTAATGCCAGTGGGGGGAGCATCGGATGCTTTGAGTAGGCCCCATTGTGGTGCTGGAAGAACCCTAAAAAGGGCAGTCTGGATGTTTACCTGCGGAGGCTGGGTGATTTTGGCAACTTGGGCCAGGTTCCCTTAGACGTTGCCGAGTGTTTGGAGAATTATTTGGAAATTTACGTTTCGCGTAGCTCAGAGTGGTCGCATTCGAGTCGATTACGCTTGCACTCTTCCGCTAAGATGTTCGGCGAGCGAGCGTGATTATTGTCGACGCCAAGGACCTTGAAGAAGACGAAGCAATCGTGACGATCCTGCACGAAGCGGGACACGCCTATTTACAGTACGGTTCTTGTCCGAATGTTCCGAAGGCCTTGATGGAACGGCAGGAACATGAGTACTGGGACTTGGTTCGTAAATGGCTTTCTGATCGCTTCGGCTCTTGCATCGATCAAGCTGAGCGACAGGGCAGTGGTAGCAGAGGAATCGCAGAATAATCATTGCTGCGAAAGTTTTGATGAGGATTGCCTCGCTGCGTCACCGGATCCTGTGGGAAGCCTGGTACACAGAAAATGATGGGTTGGTAAATTCGACAGCAAGCGGGCTTGATCACCCGCCTTCAACGCCGTCGTGGCGACCGTCTCCCAGCGGCCCCTCTGTATTACAAACTGTTGAAAGCTTGTTTTGGCAGCAAAGATTATGCGGTCATTGCGAGAAGTTCGGTATCGCGAATTTTCTGAGCCGCCGTCATAACTTTCTGCCCTTTTTGTGTAATTCGATAGTAGAACGTGCCTGAGACTTTTCGGATCAATCCGTGCGCGCGAAGCAACCGTAGCAACCGAGTGATACGCCAAGCGGCCCGCTTCCGCTCGTTGTCATTGCGATTGACATGTGGAAAGAGCCTTGACCGTAGGTCTTTATTGCGGAACCCTTGCAAGAGAAAGGTCCCTTCCTGCAGAACCGAGAACATGCGAACTTCGTTCGGTTCGATCGGGCGCAGTCCCCGATATGGTCGTCCCTGTCGGATGATCCGGCGACTTACTGGATCAAGTATTTTGTGCGCGGGAGATGATTCTCCCACGACAGCGAGTGCCTCAAGATAGCGCTCATTCGCGGCGTGACATATTTCCACACGCCGGGCAACGTCAGCGACGCTCTTTCGCATCGGAAACCATGCAACAACAACTTCGCCGCCACGGGTCGCTTTTCTCCGAACGTTGAAGCGTCTCGGATTGTTAATCGTGGTCTCGATTCTCAGTACGCTGCCCGCCTTGTCGTACATTTTGATCGAGTTCTCATCGACCCAGTGCTTCATTCTTACTCCTTCCACACGATGCTTCACATCGCTTGTCTCTTCCCCGTCAAATTCAGAATGAAAACGACGGCCCATAGATCGCATCACATCGCGACAGCTGAAGTGCTGAACTGCGTGATTGACAAGAGCGGGGTAGATGGCATTAAGAGATGCCTCATTAGCGAACATCACATCAGTCGCGTATTCACTTTCGCGCATGCTCCAGTAATACGCTGGGAACTTCAGTTGACTTTTCAGTTTGAGCCAGGGATTGAACCGACGGGCCAACGCATTCAGGAAGTGAACCCAGTTTCGCTGGTGCAGATCGTCAATCATCTGCTGCGCCTTGGCGAGGTCATCAATATGGGTAAAGCAATTGCTCTGTTTGTTGTAACCGATGCCAGCCTTATCCAGTCGACGCGCAAGGTATTCACGCCCATTCAAACAAACCTGGATGGTCATGGGAAGCCAAGTCTGCAGTCGGATGTGCATCAGGCCAAAGTCCCGATCGACAAAGTAGAAATAGAGGAACAAGCATTTCCTTCGGGCATATGCCAGTTCAAGACGTTTCCCTTTCCGATCTTTGCGAAGCTCGTAGGTTTGGCACGATTCCACACATGACAAAACGCAAACCAATCCCTGCTGAATTGAGTCTTGCCCCATGATGCTTCGCGCGCAGTCTTCTTTGGAAATGGATGAAGACGCCAAGTATCGGAACGGCCGGCCATGTGCCGCAGCATATTCAGCCGCGTGTTCCTTGATTTTGTTTGAGATGCGTTGGACGAAACCGCCGAAATGATTGTAGAGGACCCCATGTACGTTCAGATACTTATCCATCCCGTCCACGTAACTCAACGCCCGTATGGTCCCACGAAAAAGAATTCGGTCGAATCCCGACAAAACACCGATGATGCGTTCAAGATCCACCGTAACGATGAGTGGCAACTCGGCGGTCACGGATGCCGCCGCATGAAGCCCACCGATGTCATGGAAGGCAGTCAGAGTGCAGGCCCAAGGATGGGCCGTAGCGAACGACCGAGGCGAGCGCAGCGTGACGAGTCGGTGGTGGTGAGTCGGCCACCAGTGAAGCGAAGGATGAGCGGAACGCTGAGTGAGGGAGATCGGCATCGGTGGTAGGAGTCCAAGACTATCCATAGCGAAACGTGATCCGAGTACCGTCGATGGTGGTCGACCGTGCGAATGGCGGACGAACGAGGGCAGGATGCCCGATCAGGGCGGGAGGCAGGATGCCGTACGCCGCTAAATAGAGCGCACGTAACGCAACACCGCCCGCCGCAAGTCGAACGCGACGCGGAACAAGCTCGGAAGGGAGGAACGAACTGCGGTTGCGAAGGCGAAGCGGTCTACCGGACAAAGGACTCGGAGGCGAAACGACTGGCCGCGAGAGATGGATTCGCTGAGACGATCTTCAATCCCAAGGCGGACGCACGAATGTCCTGTTGCAGACGGAAGGCCGTGCCCCGACCCCAAGCCGTGATCAAGAAACGTGAAACATGCACTGTCGGCAACGATTCACGAGCTCGGGCTTGGCAAACGCAGCTTTCAGGACGAGATCGAATCTGAGTCCGATGCTGCGACAGCACGGCGACGACGGAGTCTGTTGTTGGATCATTCGACTAATGCGGGCGTGGTATACGCTCCTTCGATGACCCCTTCGGTGACGCTCAAGTCGGAACTTGGCTTCAGTATTCCATTGTATGTGTAGGATTTTTGGATTTCGACATAGGTGTTTTTGGAACCATGAAAATGTGAGTCAAACACCACACACACGGCCCATCCGGTGATGTGGAACTCCAACACGCTTCCCTGGTTGGTCACGCCATCGAACAGGGGAATCAGCTTGGTTTCGCCCTTCACCGTATGGAGTGAGGACTTCATCCCACCGGAGAGCCCTTGGTCACCATTTGCATTGAAGTCATGGCTGCTCCTGATCTGGTTGCTCTGAGGAATGCGGCCCTCTGCGTAGAGTCCATCCAGGTGCACCTGTTGGAGACCGTTGAGAACTTGATCATTGATTGTTGCCGTCGAGTTTGCAGACGTGCCGAGGTTGAGAGTCCCCCAGTTGCCGGGGAGTTGACCCCCAGAGCTGTCCTCCATACGTCCGTCGCCGTAAATACTCCAAACATTACCGTCAGGCGTTGCCTTCCAAAGATCCTCTGGGATAGAGAAAGGCAGCACGCCCACACCGGGTTCCAGAATGCTTGCCTTTTGCAGCACTGCCGTCGCCGTCGCACTCACGTCCGAATCATCCATGCCAAAGATCCTCGCGAAAAACAGCGAGACGGGGGAGTTGGCGGAAGAATCACGACGAAAGGTGACACGAACCGTGTCAAAGACACCCGTATCCAGAAGCTGAACGTCACTATAAATGGTTTCTGGATCGTATCGCCCGATCTCAATATCGGAGCCAAGAACAGTAAAGCTCCCCACATCCCTTACGTTCAAATTGGCAAAACTTCGGATCGTCGCACGGACCTTATCCAAGTCTTGATCCCCATAGGCGTCCGGCACCAGATCGCGAACGGCTGCAAGTGCGGCAGCATCGGCGGCGTGTTGCAGTCTGGATCGTTTCTTCAACAGGTATCCGCTATCGACGGCGAATGCCAGCATGGCGATGAAAATTGGAAATAGAATAGCCGCGATTACAACGATCGCGCCCTTGCGTTGCGAACGACGCCGCATGGATGGTCTGTGTAACATGGTTTCTGTTCCTCTTAGTCCGGAATGACAAATCCAACGAAGCCGATGACAAACTTGATTACTCTCGCCGCATCACGGTCGTGGCCGTGATGGTGGAAGTGCCAAAACCTGGCAGGCCTCCCATCCAGCGAACTGTTTCGTAATCAAGGGCTACCTGAACCGAAACGTTGGCACCGGACTCAATGGTTGTCAGGTCTCCCCCGGAAACCACCGAACCGGCATCGCTACCAACATTGACTGTCAGTGCCATGCCTAAATCGCCGCTCGAAGTACTTGCAAATGCATCTGCTACGTAAGCCTGAACGGCAGATTCCACTTGCTGTTGAGTTGTGGTTTCCAGGCGAGAAGCAAATCGGGCGCCCTCGCGAGATGCATTATCTAAGATCTGCGCCACATTGATACTTTGACCGACGTCGATCGCCCCCAAAACGATAAGCATCAACACGGGTGCAATCACAGCAAATTCAACCGCTGCCACTGCTCTGCGATCATGATGTCGCACCGTCGAGAATCTGATTTTAGATTTCCTGGTCATTGGAGACTCCAGTACAAAATGAATGGCCGATTGATTACTCACGCTTCATGGTTGACTTCGCCCGCAACATCACGTCGTCGCCGAAACGCGGGGCTATCCACGAGATGTCGGAGCAATTCACTTCGACGGAAGTGGTAATTTCCGTTCCCCGCTCCACGCTACTGAGATCGCCGGGGCTGATCGAAACATGACACCGATCGGCCATCGCGTCATTGAGAAGAACCGCCCTCAAGTGATCGCGGACTTTCGATTCCGCATCTTTGCGGTTGAGCGTGGTGGCAAGAATCGCTTCGCGACAACCTGCGCGAGTTGCATCGGTCAATCCCTGCTTCACCATTGAAATGCGGCTAAACTCAACCAATGCGAAGGTGAACAGGAAGAACAATGGGGCGACAATGGCCATCTCGACGGCAGTGGCACCGCGACGGTGCCTCGACTGAGGCGATCGGTATCGTGTGCGCATGATGCTCGATTCCCATTTCCAAACGAATTGTAAAACTCAACCGGCACTGGCGAAAGAAGCGAATATGCGATTCCTCGACAGCGCCCCGAATCAAGGACGTGGTTGCGACGCAATATCGCCCTTGTTTTCAGCACGGTGGTCATTCGGTTGCCACGATCTCGCATTCACGCCCTTCGGTAACCTGGCGATCCACGTTCTCATGGACCCATGGCTTTGCGTCCCAACCTCGCGATTGGTTTGCCTATTAAGGAGAAATGACCGATAGGTAGAGGAGAGATGAAGAGCAAGTATGACAGGTCAACATTAAACCTAGCTCCGATTTCCCCCGAAGCACGCGGGATCGAGCGACTTTGCATGAAGGAATTCTCCCGTATGTCCTTCGTCGCGTCCGAATGATCCAATCGAATGGATTATGCTGGCGGCTGCGTGCGTGTTCGTCCATTACACAGTTGTGACGATGTTTTATGACACGATGCCCGCATCGAGCGGCCATCTTCGGAAATGATTCGTCAGCGTTCTATCTGTTCGGGGCGGTGAGGTCAATTAGTTCCTCGACAACGACTCGTCACGCCGCTTTCGGAGACCGTGCAATTCACGCCCGAACATAAACCGATTTTCTACCTGGTTCAAGTTAAGTAGCGGTGTGGCGAAGGTAGCTCGCTTCTCGACACAATACAATTTGGAATCGAGAAATGACATCGGCAGCATCCGCCTGCGGCGAAGCGGAAAGCCGCACAAACTCCATTCGTGGTCAGCCATGGTCGTCGGTCGGAAGTTTAAATGAACGCAGTGCTAACGCCCCAATCGGAACCATTCCAGATCATCGCTCCCAACAGTTTTTGGCGCGTCGGCTGGACCAGCTTAAGCGAGTTACTGAATCGATAAACTGCTGGCGGTCTAGACACCGACGCGTCCAAGCGGATTGCAGAAAACTGCAAGGAGGCAGCCAGAGAAATACCCTACCTACAGGGATGGGAACAACAGTTGGAAGCGGTTGTCATTGCTTCTCCTGGATTCCCCGGTCTTTCGCGGCAGCGGATCGGGCCGCTGCCGCTTTCTTCACCGACTCCGCCCACGGTTGCCCGTAAACTGGCTCTTCCAATACTCCCCTGAAGCGGTAGGATTTCCTGAACGCGGGATTAGCTACCCGCCTTCAACGCCGTCGTGGTGCGACTCATCCCCGTGGGTTGCACGCGATGGCATCTTTCAACGGGGAGCAATGGAATGAGCAAGCAATCGCTACCAAGCTGGGCGAATCAACCGGCAACCAAGGCTGCGCTACTTACTGAACTATCAGCATACTTGGATGACGTGTCACGTCTTGCGAGTGTCGCGAATCGCAACGTTTCCGATGGTATGAAGTGCGGATTCTGCGAACCCGAGCCGCCGCTTAGGGCACCGCGACTAGTAAGAAAGCTTGCGGACGATTTGCCTAGATTGAAAGCGGCGATCGCGGCAAGCCCTAGCCGAGCAGACCTAGATGAGTTTCTTGGCAATACCAGACCCGAGCTTGCGCGACCAAAAGCAAAAGAACATGCTGACCACATTGCTGCGTTAGCAGTAGCATCGGAACAGCTGAAACAATTGGTAGCGGACTGTATCGCTGTGATTGAAAAGCGGGGACCGATGACTGCTGAGGAAATCGCTGTTGAGGCAAACGGTATCTTGGCTACCGAAACGAAATCGAAGAGAAGCGTACCGATCAAGAACGAATTAGCCCGCCGTGTAGGATGCTCGCCAAACGCACCAACGCTAATCAAAGCGTGGGATGACTATCGGAAAGTGGGCGGCGGTTCGCACGCCAAACCAAAATCGCTAGCAATCGATGACGGCATCGGCGGCGAAGACAAGGAACTGGAAAGGCTGATCCGCGAGCAAGAAGCGGAGGTGAAAGCAGACCTGCGAATGCCCCGGGGAAAGCAGCGTGCGCGCACGGTAATGGACGACTGATACCGATTTTGCAAGGCGATTTGCGACGTTTTGCGATTTTTGCGCGCATGATCTGACGACTACTGAAACCCCACATCAGTACTCGTACATGAGCAATCGCAGTGTCAGACCCTCCTACCCTACTCACATCGGGCCGCATGGCCCATCTACTGGGCGTGCCGCCTGATCGGGTGCGCCACGTCCTAGCGACTCGTGAGGACATCCACCCATCGGCATACGCGGGGCACGTCCGCCTGTATGACCGTCAGGCACTTGCCCGTGTACGTCACGAGCTCGCCGCTATTGCTGCCCGTCGTGGGCGCCAGGCGGTGGACAATGGCTGATTTGATCTTACGGGACACTGATCCCGATCAATTTCGTGAGCAGATCGTCTCCGACGTGATGCGACAATTGGGGAGCCTTCTGCACGAGTCATCCGAACCCCGCCTCGTCGACGGCGACCGGTTGGCGGAGTTGCTTGGCGTTAGTCGTTGCAGCGTGGACCGACTGCGAGCTGATGGCAAGATCCCATCCGTGATGATCGGTCGGCGTCGGCTGTACCGACCCGATGCTGCGATTGCTGCCCTGGAGACCAGGGACGAAAAAAGGGAGGCAACCAAAAATGGCTAACTCCCAAAGCGTTTTTGACGATGCGACCCGTCATTCACATTCTAACAACCAGTACTCGGCAGGCAAGATAGACGAACTGCGTTGGGAAGCCGAGGTCGCTGTATGGCGTGCCGTATCGTGTACCCATCATGCTTGCGTCGAGGATGGCCAACTGGTCGTCGCGGGTGGTCACGCATGCGAAATGCAGGCGCGGCTAGCGCGTTTTAATGTAGTGCGAGATGGATTTTGTCGCAGTCTCGCGGCCTATTTTTTTATTCGTGATTTTGGGGGTTCAGACAATGGCTCCTGAGATAACCAATCGGATTGATAGTTTGCTGCGAGGTGCAATGGATGCAGGGTTCGCGCTGGTGCCGCACGAGTGGGGTGTAGAGGTTGTTGGGCAAGGTGAGGGTAATAGCTGGGACTTTTCACAGCCGTTGTTCGATGATTTTGCACCCGAGGATGTATTGGAGCGTTACCGGGTTTTGGGTATTGCTCCTTCGCAGGTTCCCGAGGGGTTTACATTACCGGGTGAGGTTTCTGAGTCGGTTCAATGCTTGGATTCATTATTGGATCGATTGAGACGCAAGGAGGGCGATTACCTTTATCCGACTGGTGATTGGATTGATGGTTTTGAGTGTGGGCCAAATAAGATCACCATTGTTGCTGCCCCCCCTGGTTTCGGCAAAACGACCTTTGCAATGCAGTATGTGTTCGATGTATTGGATCACGATAGTGAGATCACTGTATTCGTTGCAAACGCTGAGACTAGTTTTGACGTACTGCTGGGTAGGGAATTGACACGTCGTTCAGGGGTGCCCGCGAAGGCACTCCGGTTTGCGGATTTGACTCCCTCCCAGATGCAAGCGGTTGAAGATGCGGCTGATGACATTAGACCCTACTTGGATCGTATAGAGGTTATGCCTGGGCCTTTTGGTTTAGGTGACTTGCAGAGCTTTACCGAAGGGCGTTGTGGGTTGTTGTTGCTCGACTACTTGCAATTGTTCGCGCCCGGGGATGATGCCCGCGTCGGTGTCAATCAGGTGATGAGGTCGCTACGGCAGTTGGCGAATCAGGGATGGGGTGTCTTAGCTGTCTCGGCAGTCACTCGCGGGCGTAATAAGAACGGTTCGAGTTACGAGTCGAATCAGCTATCGATGGCTTCGCTGAAGGAATCGGGCGAAATCGAGTTCATGGCCGATTCGATCTACTTGCTACGCGACGAGGGGCCAGTCGATGACAACGACAAGGTTCGCAAGGTAGACCTGCACTGCGGTAAGAACCGGCACGGAGAACGTGTTTCGCATGACTTGGTGTAACATGCCAGCGATGCGTTTTGAGCTTCCTGGGCCGATTGTGGAGCCACACAGCGAGTTCCTTGGGTACGGCGACGCGAATCCGTTTGCTGCTGAGAGCTACGAGGAGGCGTCCTTTTAATGGCTACGTCAAAATCAAAATCTCAGCGACGATTCGAACAGTTGAATCACATCGTTGACAAGCTGTTGCGTCAGCTACCGGCACGGCATGGGGTGGCGCTGTTGGTGTGCTACCGGCACGCGCAGGCCAACCGGCAATTCCGAGTTTCCGAATCGGACTTGGCAAAAGCTCTTGGAGTTGATCGACGAACCGCGCGACGGTTGTTCGATGACCTCGAACGATGGCAGGCAATCAAGCTCGTCAAACCGAAGCAGGGGACGATCCCGAGGGTGTTCGTCATCACGGGAAAAGTGATTAGTGAGGACACCACCGCGCCTACTAAGGCTAGACGGCGCTCTCATGTCCAATAGACGGCGCTCTCATGTCCGCTAGTGGGGACACCACCGCGCCTACATACAGACACATTACGAGCGTCACTCATGCACGCTTCGCTATGAGTCCTCTCGACTACGGAATCGACGACGACCGTTCACGCGGTTGACCAAAAGGAGTTGAACAATGATCAAACCGAAAGACCGAACTCTTTGGGCGGTCACCCTTCGGCCCGAGCCGTGGGTGGGCGATGACGATGCGGTGCTTCGCTCGATGCGCCGCTTCCTGAAAGCCGCATTGCGATCCTACGGGCTCCGGTGCGTCGATGTGAGACAGATTGCACCCGAACAGGCCGAGGGCCTTACGCGTGATTCTCGACGCCCTGATGGCTCGATGCGATTGACCGACACGATGGAGGACTACCGATGCGGACCTTGATGTGTTTCTTGTCTCGATGGATCTGGGTTCTTGCACTGGGGTTTACGGTTGTTGACGTAGGTGGTGGTTTTGGGTGGATGCTTTGGGTGGTCGTTTTATGTGCGTGCTGGTGATGCACGCAAACGCTATTGAACCATCAGGAAGCGTCACGAGACGTCCTGATGCACGAGACGTATCTGAAACGGGCGAAAAAGGTTGTGGCTGATGGGTGGTGATTGGCCCTGAGGGAATTGGATGTATACATTTCTTTACGCAGCGGCTAGCCCGACGGGGCGAACACTGGTTCCCATGACCAGCCCGCCGTTGTGTTTCTTGTTCATGGGTTTAACTGATGGGAGTTGATAGATGGCGAGTCTACGAAAAGAATCTGACCGGGGGCGCACGGGTTGGCGGTTACAGTTTCGGCGTGAAAAGAAGCGGCGTTCGCTGTGGCTGGGACCATTTAGCAAACGGGCGGCAGATGCGGTGGCTCGGCATTTGGAGGAACTTGTTAGGTCGAGTGCTGCTAATGTTGCGCCGTCTTCAGAGGCGGATAGTTGGGCAAAAGGTGTTGATGAGCGTATTCACAAGTCGCTTGTGAAGTGGGGGCTTACAGACGCTCGCATTGCGGCAGACTGCGATTCCCGATTGTGCGGACCCTTCTTTAGACTCTTGGATCAAAGAGCGTACGGATCTTAAATGGCGCACCCGAGATTGCTATGGGCAAGCGAAACGCTGGTTCTGCGAACTGTTTGGCGAGAAACGCCCGCTATCGTCCATTACACCGGCTGATTTTGACCGCTGGCATCGTTGGATGGTGAGTGATGCGAAGTTAGCACAATCGACCGCCAACAAGCACGCAAAGCGTGTTAGGACGTTTTTCAGACATGCCGTTCGTGCGAGACTCCTTAACGAGAATCCAGCTGCTGAAACAAAACTGGGCGGCGAGGTGAACCGAGATAGGGACCACTATGTATCACGCATTGATGCAAACAAGATCCTCAAACAATGCGACACAGAATGGGCGTTGACCTTTGGGCTATGTCGCTTCGCTGGGTTCCGTTGTCCGTCGGAAGTGATTGGCTTGCAGTGGTCCGACCTACAATGGGATGAAAAGCGGCTTCGGATCGATTCGCAAAAGACCGGCTTACGTTTCTGCCCCATCTTTCCCGAGCTTCGTTCACTGCTTGATTCGGCATGGGATGCAGCACCCGAGGGTTCCCGCTACGTCATCGGTCATTATCGGGACAACACTTGCAATCTTCGGACCCAGCTACATCGATTGATTGAACGGGCGGGCATGGAACCTTGGCCCAAGACGTTTGTGAATCTGCGGGCTTCATGCCGAACGGACCTTGAAGACAGGTTCCCGAGTCACGTTGTGGACAAGTGGCTAGGACACTCAAACAAGGTTGCTCAAAAGCATTATCTGCAAGTCACAGAGGCACACTGGGAACGAGCAGTTACCGAACTTGATCCTACTGGAAATAACACCGGCACCAAGGACGGCGGTGTCATGGGCGGTGTCATCTCTGCCGCTACTGACCAATCCCAGGAAATCGGCAAAGTAGAAAACACCGTAAAAAGCGTGGTCCTGAGTGGTCTGGATCAACAGGGATTGCCCCAACAGTATCCCGGGCGGGGGTCGAACCCACAACCTTCGGCTTCGGAGGCCGACACTCTATCCAATTGAGCTACCGGGACGCAGAGTCCACTTGATTGGGTCATCGTACTGCGACCGGTCAGTGATGGCAACGGTTGTCGTGATCGGTCGGGGCGAAGCTTGGGATCACGTGACATTCTCAGCTGCCTCGACATTCTCACTGGCGACGTTAGTTGGTATAAAGACCTCGGTGTTTTCGACGTTTTTCAACCTTTCGTAGGCGACGGGGCTTTGACGAATCTTTCGCAGTGGATCGGATGGTTGGTCGTGGTGTCGGTGCTGCCGGCCATGCTGGTCACTTGGTTGTCGCTCTATCCGGTTCGCCGGTTTGCATCGGCGCTCGGCTTGGTCGCCAAGCCCGGGGGTCACAGCACTCACGCCAAGGTGACCCCTCTAGGCGGCGGCATCGGCATCTGGGTGGGCATCATGGTGACGTTTTCCGCTGCCTCGGTTGCGATAGGGCTATTGCGTCATTACCCCGAACTGCAAGCAAGGTTTCCAGAGGCACTGCAGCCTTACCTCGAAGGCGCCTGGTCGCGTCTGGGACAGTTGTGGTCGCTGCTGGGGGCTGCGACGGTTTTGGTGGCCTTGGGCGTGACCGATGATCGTCGCGGTGGCGTGAATCCGTTCTTCCGTTTGGCCGTTGAGTTTGCGGTGGCCGCGTTTGTGGTCTACGGACTTGGATTTGGGCTGACGGCGTTCATCGGGATCACCTGGTTGACCAACGTGTTGTCAGTGATTTGGATCGTTGGGTTGATCAATTCGTTTAACATGCTCGACAACATGGATGGGCTGAGCGGTGGTGTAGCGGCCATCATCGCGGCGTCGATGGCGATCGTGATGTTAACGACCGCGGATCCGGAAACCAGTCGCCCACAGGTTTTCGTTGCGGCGCTGCTGATGGTGGTTTGCGGATCGCTGTTGGGGTTTCTTTGGCACAACCGCCCCCCTGCAAAAATCTTCATGGGGGACGGCGGTAGTTACCTGGTCGGTTTTCTGATCGCCGTCGCAATGTTGATGGCGACGTTCGCCAGTAACAACGGCCCACGACCACACGCGATGTTGGCTCCGTTGTGTGTCATGGCGGTGCCTCTGTATGACATGACCACGGTATTGTGGATTCGAATCCGTCAAGGCCGAAGCCCCTTTGTCGGCGACCGCAGCCATTTTTCTCATCGTTTGGTCGAGCTTGGGCTCTCTCGCACGCAAGCGGTTTTGACGATTTACCTTGTAACCGCAACGTGTGGCTTGGCATCCATTTTGTTGACGCATGTCGAAATTGTGCAAGCGATCACAGTCATCGGGATTGTGGCTTGCATGTTGTTGCTCGTGATCATCCTGGAATCGACTCAGTGGGAAAGCAGCGACAAATAGCGGCCTGTGCGTTGGCAGCCCTTTTGGTGTATTCGCAATACGATCCGAGTGATAGCACGTCGGTCGAACAAGGCGATGCGCTGTGGTTTGCACTGTTCGCATTGTTGGTGTTGGGTGGTTGGTTTGCCATGAACATTGCCCGTCGATGGTCGGCGGAAAAGGCTTCTCCGTTGGCGAGCGGTGAACCCAACGGATGGACTTCGATGTTGATTGAAGTGATCCCCTGGTTGATGGCTGCATGGATGGTGATCGCAGCCTTTGGCTCATCGCCGCCGGGGAATCTTCGCTACAGCACCAATGAAGCCTGGTTTTGGATCAGCGCCGCAGCGATCTTTTTCGTCAGCCGGAGGGTCTTGACGACCTCATCGATTCGGCGTGCGATGTTGGGGATCATGCTGGGGTGTGCGATCGCACAATCGGTGCATGGGCTTCATCAACAATTTGTGAGCTTGCCGCAAACTCGCGCGGAATACGAAGCGGATCCTGACGCGGTGCTAGCCGAAATTGGCATCGATGCCCCGCTGGGATCGTCGGAGCGGAACGTCTTTGAAAATCGGTTGCGTGATGGCGGACCCACGGGCACGTTTGCACTTGCCAACTCGCTTGCAGCCGTTTTGCTCGTTGGTGTTTTAATCGCCGTGGGAATTCTACGTTTTCTCTGGATTCCCCTTAAACCATCGGGGCGAATCGCGTGGTTGATTGTTCTATCGCTAACGATGGCGACCTTGCTGGCAACGCGCAGTCGTTCGGCTTTGTTGGCGGCATTGCTTGGCGCGGGCATGATCGTCGTATTGGAGATTCGCGTTCGTGGGCCTTACCGGAAATGGTTCAAGGGCATGGCGGGATTGCTTGTCGCCGGGTTTGTTGGATTGGCGGGGCTCGCGGTGTTTGGCAACCCCGAATGGCTCGAACAAGCGCCGGCGTCTCTGATGACGCGTTTGCAGTATTGGCGGTCAACGCTGCGAATGGCGGCCGAGTTTCCATTGTTCGGTGCCGGGCCGGGTAATTTCCAGGCACTTTATGAGCGGTTTCGGGAACCGAGCGCGAGCGAACAGATCGCCGACCCACATCACTTTCTTTTTGAGACCCTTGGCAGTGGTGGGTGGATGGCGGTTGCGATGTTGATGGTGTTGTTCATCGCGATCACCGTTGTCGCCCTGCGGAGGTTGCGTCACTTCCCAATCGGACTCGAAACGGCAACACCAGACCCACCGGCTGCAAGTGAACGTTGGGTAGGGTGCGGTGCAGCAGCGTCGATCTTGTTGGTTTGGTTGATCGGACTGATCACGCTTCAGATTCCCGACCTTGATGCGCAAACCTTCGCGCTTCCCGCCGCCTTGGCGGCTGTCGTCTTGGCCACTCCGTCGCTGCGATCGCTTGATGACCATCACCTCGATTTGCTCGCCAGCGTGATGGTCGTTGCCATGATGATCCATTTGTCGATCGCCAGTGGATGGACCATTCCGGGGATTGCCATCTTCGTCTGGATGACAACCGCAATGGTCACCTCCGTTGGTCAGCAACCCTGTCCGTCAGGCCAAATGGAAACACAACCGAGCCGACGGTCGCTGAAAACCAACGTCGTTTTGTTCGCCATGGTGGTCGTCGCCATTGGCTGTCTGATCGCTTTTTCGTTGTTACCGGTCCGGCGAGAACGAGCAGCCTTTCAGTTGGCGAGCGAAGCGGCGCGACGAGGTCACCACCTGCAAGCCATCCGTTTCTTGGCGGAAGCGACACAGGCCGATCCCTGGTCCTCGTCCGCGGCTCGGTGGCAAGCCGACGCCTATCGTTGGCAATTGGTCCAGTCGCAGCGGCGCGATTTGTCGCTTCATCGAAAATGGGACCAAGGGGTGGCGCAGGCCAAGCAGCGCTGTGGTGAAGATGCAGCCGCGTATCGAGAATTGGGGATGGGCCAATTGCACGTCTATCAGCGGTTCGGAGATCGTGCCGACCTGGCTGCGGCGGAACAGACCTTTCGGCAAGCATCACAATGGAGCCCTGCGGATGAATGGATGGCGGCTCAAATGGCAGAGATCGCGCGAGCGACGGGCGATCAAGCCTTCGCCCAGCAGATGATCTCGCGAGCCGATTTCTTGTCGAAACTGGGCAGCAACTCCGAGCGAATGCTTGAGCGACAGTTGATTTTGGTGGCGGAGCCGATCGGTGCCGCCGTTGCCAATCAGCCGAATCGGGTGCCGGCGAGCGAGCGGTTTGTGAACCAACTGACCAATGTTGGCGTAGCCAATTAGTCCGATATTCGTTTTCGAGCATTCCCGTTTTTTGCCTGCATATTCTTGGTAGTACCGTGAAACGCTTCTTTTTGTTGTTAGTTGTGGCTGCGATCGCTGGAAGTGCCACTGGATGGGGGATCAATTACACCCGATATGGTCACCGAACCGCCCACTTCGGCGAAATCGGGTATCAAGGCGAGATTACGGCAGAAAACTACCAAGATCACCTCGATAAATTGGTTCAGGTCAAGAATCCCCAAGTGGAGTTGCCCGAGGGTGCTGAGTATGACTTTGGCGCGATGGCGCCGAACGACACGGGTGAGCACACCTTTATCGTCAAGAATGTTGGCGAAGGGGATTTAACGCTGCGATTGGGAGCGACAACCTGCAAATGCACGCTCGGATCGTTGAAAACCGACCGACTCAAGCCCGGGGAACAAACCGAGGTTTTGCTGGAATGGAATGTCAAAACGGACTCAAGTACCTTCGGACAATCGGCTCAAGTGCTGACGAATGACCCGAATCACTATGCAATCGATTTCAGGGTGAATGGACGGGTCGTCCGAGAAATGGAGATGGTGCCGGAGGAATTCACGTTCGGGGAGGTCGCGGCAAAGGAAAATATCGAACTGACATCGAAGATCTATAGCTATCTTTTGCCTCGGATTGAAGATCCCGAGCTGCGGTTCACCAGCGACGCGTTGAACGAGCTGGCAGAGGTCACGATCGAGCCCTTCGAGCCGTCCGAGGCCGATGGCGCGAATGCCAAAGCTGTGCAAGCATTCGATATTTCGATCAAGATCAAGCCAGGCTTGAGGCAGGGCCCCTTGTCACAGAACGCAATCCTTAGCTTTCGCCATCGTGGTGAGGGCGAAACGCTCGACCAGGGGCTGGCGGACGCCGGGGATGGAGAAACCGGTGAGAAGGGGATGAAAAAGGCATTCACGGCTGCGATCGTGGGTAAGGTCGTCGGCTCGATCAGTATGATCCCGAATCCGCGGCTGACGGTGACCGATGCGGGCAACTACGTCTACGATTTTGGCGTAGTGAAACAAGAAGACCAAAGGAAAGCCAAGACGTTTGTTGTGTTAAAGGGTGCGAATCGTGAGCATGAAAAGTTAAGTGTCCAAAGTGTTGTTCCCGAAGATGTTGTTAGGGCGAAGTTCGGTGATCCAATTCAGCGTGCGACGATGACGCTGTACCCGCTGGAAATCGAATTACAGCCGGGCGCCGAGCGGACCAAACGGCTTGCACGCGACCGTGACGATTACGGTAAAGTGCGGATCGTTTCGGATGCCCCCGATGGTGACAAACTAACCATTGGCCTAACATTTTCGCTGGAACCCATCTAGCCATTTCGTCGCTTCACGGATTTGGATCGCATGAAAATCTCAGTCAAACCAGCTTCGCTTCACGATCCTTCGCCGCTGCCCCCCAAAGGGGATGCCCCCCTTCGAGTCGCCGCTCGGATAGCCTGTGTTGCTGCGGTCGTTTTGGTTGGGATGGCATTTCGCGAATCCTCCATTGAAGCCCAAGATGCGGACGACCCCGTCGTGGAGCAACCGCGATTGGAGACGATCCCTACCGAAATCGCCGGACCACCCATAAAGGTGGAAATCATACCCACCCCGCCAGGGGTGCCTGCGCAGCAGGATTCGGTACCCGAGGAAATGTCGGAAACGGAACAGCCCGAGACCCCTCAAATCGCAGCCTCCGACGCATCGGCCAAGCAGCCGACGCCGGGCCAAGGGACTGGGGATTCGGATGGATCCGCGGCGGGTGCTGCGCAGTCCGTGGGCCCGGAAAACTATCGCGATTGGCCAACACCCGATTTGACGCTCGTCATCACCGGAAACCAACACGGCTACATCGAGCCGTGCGGCTGTACGGGACTGGACAACCAAAAAGGAGGCGTTGCGAGGCGATACACGTTTTTGAAGCAATTGCGAGACGACGGGTGGAACGTTGCCCCGATTGACGCCGGCAATCAAGTTCGTCGGTTTGGTCGTCAAGCGGAGATCAAGTTTCAACGCACCGCCGAAGCACTCAAGCAAATGCAGTATGACGCGGTAGGCTTTGGTCCCGAGGACGTCCGTTTGGGCGTGGGGGAATTGATTTCGGTCGCGGCGAGCGAGTCGGCGGAGGATGCACTGTACGTTTCCGCAAACGTCGTTTTGTTGGACCCGTCGCTGATGCCCCAGCACAAGGTGATCGATCGTGGCGGCATCCGAGTCGGGATGACCAGCATTTTGGATCCGGAATCGTTGGAAGCTTCACTCAGCGATGAGATGATCCTCGAACCGATGGTCGCCGCTGCGAAGAAGTCGCTTGAGGCGATTTTGGCCGAGTCGCCCAATTTCAAGGTACTCACCTTTTTTGGGACCGAAAAGGCTGCCGAGAATTTGGTCCGTCAAGTACCTGGGTTTGACGTTGTCGTCGTTTCAGGCGGTTATGGCGAGCCAACCTATCAGATGCAGGTGATTGAAAACTCGGAGACGAAAATGATCGTGACGGGGAACAAGGCGATGTATGTCGGGCTGGTTGGCTTGTACAAAAACTCACCAGCAAAGTATTGCCGCTTGCCGATGACGCACGAAATCCCCGATGCTCCCGAAATGCGAAAACTGATGGCCGACTATCAATTCCAGTTGCGAGACTTGGGATTGGAGGCATTGGGGCTCAAGCCGATTCCTCCGCCATCGGGACGAATGTACGTTGGCAGCGAAGCGTGTGGAAAGTGCCACACGACGGCGTTTGATATTTGGGAGAATACCCCGCACGCTCATGCCACCGATTCTTTGGTCCATCCCGGTGAACGAGGCGACGTGCCACGTCACTTTGATCCCGAGTGCATCAGTTGTCACGTCACCGGATGGAACCCTCAAGGTTTCTACCCCTACGTCTCTGGATACTTGTCACTCGAAGGAACACCTCACTTGGCCGCAGCGGGTTGCGAAGGCTGCCACGGTCCGGGTGCCGAACATGCCGCAGCCGAGGAAGCGGGATCGACCGTCAGTGAAGCAAAACGCGTGCAGCTTCGCGACGGCATGCGGTTGCTGTATGAAGACGCGAGAGAAAAGTGCATGGAGTGCCACGACTTGGACAACAGTCCCGATTTCCATATCGAGGACGCATTCGAGGATGAGTATTGGCCTCAGGTCGAGCATTACGGTTTGGACTGATTGACGAGTGATGTTTCGCTCGCAGCCCGCCAAGCTTCACGATTGCCAAGTTCATGGCAGCGGTTCAGGAGCGGAGCTATTTGTCGTCGAAGGTGACTCGGCTTCCATGGCAGTGGCCCGTGCCCGAGATGCTCGTTTTCAAGCGGTGCTGCCGATGCAGGGAAAGCCACTCAACGCACTCAAGGCAAGCAAACGCACGCTGTCCAAACACGCATGGTTCGCGGCGTTCATCGATTCGGTGGGTACCGATTGCGGCGACTACTTTCATCTCGATGCGATACGCTACGATCGCATCGTGCTGTTGTTCGATCCCGATGCTGACGGGATTCACTGTGGTGCGCTGATGATGATGTTCTTTTATCGTTGGATGAGACCGTTGCTTGAGCATGATCGCGTCGGTGTCGTCCGTGCACCGATGTTCGAGATCACAGCCCGGCGATACACCGATTCGATTCTCGCCTACAGCGAAACGCATTACCGCAAGCTCCGCGAGCAACTCGATCAGCAGGGGATCGAGGGGATCCAGGTCAACCGTTTTCGAGGGCTCGCAAGTTTGAACGAAACGATGTTGCGGGAAACCTGCATCGATCCCTTCACCCGGTCCTTGGCACCGATCGATGTCAGCGATGCAGAGACCGCAATTCGTCTGTTCGGCGGATGAGCCGTTCGCCCGGATTATTCGTTGGAGTGGGAGGCTTTAGCCGATTGCGTACTGGATCCTTGCGCAATCGGCTAAAGCCTACGACTCCAACGTGCGCAGGCTGTTTACTACTCAATCGATGTAAGCTGATTGCATACAAAGGGTTACGGGGAATAGGTTTGGACGGATGAATAATCCGGGTTAGCCACCGTATCGATCGCGGACCCGAGGCATCTTTGTAGAACACCTGCAGCGTTTCACGCGGTAACAAACGCTGATTCGCATCCACCTTGTCGTCTGATTACGGCTCGTTTTATGCAGAATCTTTGAATTTCTCTCGGTAGGCCCACAAGCCGAGTGCGGGATTGCTGATGTAGAAAATCTCTTCGCCGTCGGGCAGCGTATTGAAGCCGTCCTTGAGCGTTTCTGGATTGTAACGTGCGGCCATTTCGGCGTAGGCCTCCGCTTCGAAACCGACCGAGCGGACTTCGTCGAGCGTGACCCCGCCTTCGCCCGGACAATAGGTAATCTTGAACCGCCCCTCCGACGAACCGTGGATCAAATGCGCAGCAGCACTCAGATTGTTGCGCAGCTCTTCATCTTCCTCGACGGCCTTGAGTGTGGCGGGCGTTCCGTAATAGCCAAACTTGCGGATCATCCGGTCGATCGTCGGATCTTCACCAAACTCTTTGAGGGCCGGTGCGAGCACAATCAGCTCGCCGTCGTCGGCAATCGCCATGCGGGTGCGGTAAACCGCCTTGTTGCCCAACCAAGTGCTTTGGAACTCGTGCGGGTCGAGATAAACCACCACCTTTTTCGGCTCACGATCCAGCAGCGTAATGTTCACCTTACGTGCTAGATCGCAGGCCTCTTCGAATACCGCCGACTCTGCGCCAGCGTAAAAGCCTCGCATGTGCATTTCACGGGTGTCGTAGTCCTGTTCCATCACCGTCAACAGGTAGACGATCGGCAGGTCGGAGAGAAAGGTCTCGACCGCATGGTTGAACAGACTGCGTACCGGCGAATCGGTCTGGCCGAGAATATTTTCAATGCCCGCCACTGCACCGAGAAAGTGCGACTTGTTGATGATGTCCGAGCCACCCGCGCCCACGACGATATTCTTGGTGTAGTTGGCCATGCCGACGACTTCGTGCGGCACCACCTGGCCTACCGACAGGATCAGGTCGTAGCCCTCAAGCAGCATCTTGTTGACTTCCACGCCGACGGTGTAATCCACCTTTCCGGCGGAAAGCTCCGATAGCATTTCTGAGGCGATGACACCCTTGCGAACCACCTCGTTTCGCCAATCGTGGACCTTGAACGCGTCAAGCGGAATCGAGTCGCCAAACATCATGCGCAGTTGCGCTTCGGTCATCGGGTTGTGGGTTCCCAGCGTCGGCAGAATATCCACCTGGACGCCTTCACCGGTCAGCTTTTCATAGACCATCTCTGTGATCGGCCCGGCCATCGAATTCAATCGCGTGTGGTCGGGCGGAAGGATCAAGACCTTCTTCAGCTGCCCCGCGTTTTCGAGGCATTGAAAAACCAACCCGCGCAATTCCGCGGGTTGGATGGATACGTCTTCACCAAATCGGCTGATCATGGGGTTCTCCAATGTAGACGAAGCATCGTCTACACCATGTAGGTTGAAGCGGCGGTGTCGCCGCCGCGACCTGTCCAGTTGGTGTGGAAAAACTTGCCGCGCGGTTTATCGAGACGTTCGTAGGTATGCGCGCCGAAATAGTCGCGCTGGGCCTGCAGCAGATTCGCTGGCAAGCGGGCGGTGCGGTAACCGTCGTAGTAGGCCAATGCCGCACTGATCGCAGGCATCGGAATGCCCAGCTCAACCGCTTTGACGACCACGCGGCGCCAGGCCGCCTGGGCGTTTTCGACGGCATCCTTAAAGAACGGATCGAGCAACAGGTTGACGAGATCGGGGTTCGTGTCGAACGCTTCCTTGATCTTTCCAAGGAAGACCGAGCGAATGATGCAACCGCCGCGCCACATCAAGGCAATGCCGCCGTTGTTGAGCTTCCAGCTATGTTCCTCGGCAGCAGCCCGCATCAACTGATAGCCTTGCGCGTAGGAGACGATTTTCGAGGCATAGAGCGCCTGCTTCAGATCTTCGACCAGCGCGACCTTGTCACCGTCGAACTGGACAGCAGGTCCGCTCAGCACCTTGGCAGCTTCGACACGCTCATCCTTCAAAGCCGAGAGGCAGCGGGCAAAGACGGCTTCGCCAATCAGCGTCAGCGGCTGCCCCAGATCCAGCGCGGAAACCGCTGTCCATTTTCCGGTACCCTTTTGTCCGGCCGTGTCGAGGATCTGGTCGATGACCGCTTCGCCTTCTGGCGTTTTATAGCCGAGAATGTCGCGGGTGATTTCGATCAAATACGAGTCGAGTTCGCCCGCATTCCAATCCTTGAAGACCTCGTGCATCTCCTCGTTGGACATGCCGAGACCTTCCTTCATCATCTGGTAGGTTTCGCAGATCATCTGCATGTCACCATATTCAATCCCGTTGTGAACCATCTTCACAAAGTGGCCTGCACCATCCTGGCCAACCCAATCGCAGCAGGGCTCGCCGGCATCGGTCTGGGCAGCGATCTTTTGGAAGATCGGCTTGACGGCGTCCCATGCTGCCGGCGATCCACCGGGCATGATCGACGGACCGAGCAGCGCGCCTTCTTCGCCGCCGGAAACGCCGGTTCCGATATAAAGCAGGCCTTTGCTTTCAACATATTTCGTGCGGCGAATGGTGTCTGGATAGTGGCTGTTGCCGCCATCAATGATGATGTCACCCTCTTCGAGGAAGGGGATCACCTTTTCAATGAAATCATCAACCGCCTGTCCCGCCTTGACCAGCATCATCACCTTGCGTGGACGTTCGAGGCTGGCGCATAGCTCTTCGATGCTATGGCATCCGATAACGTTCTTGCCGGCACCGCGACCCGCGACAAACTTGTCGACCTTTTCCACCGTACGGTTGAATACCGCTACGGTGAATCCTTTGCTTTCCATGTTGAGGACGAGGTTTTCGCCCATCACGGCCAACCCGATTAATCCAATATCTGCTTTCATCACTACATCTCCGTTTGGTTATGGATGATTGGATTCTTGGACGACGGGACAAAGAACCTCTCTTTCGTCCATCAATCCGATGATCCAACACTCAGTTTTCTTATCGCTTCACTCGTGCGTTGCCGTCCCAGATGCTCCAGAGCTGAGCTTCGTCAGCAGGCTGTGCATAATCGGTCAGCATCGTCGCTGCGAGCGCGCCACTGGCCCAGCCAAATCGGGCGCACTTCTTGACATCCCAACCTTTGAGAATGCCGTAGAGCAACCCGCCCACAAAACCGTCACCACCACCGATGCGATCCAAGACACCAATCTCACGCGGCTTGATGATTTCCCACTCGTTGCCATCGGTAACCAGCGCACCCCACATATGGCTGTTCGCCGAGATCACTTCTCGCAGCGTCGTGCCAAAATAGCCGGCATTCGGGTAAGCCGCCTGAACCCGCCCGATCATCGCTTTGAAGCCGTCAATTTTTTCGTCGAGTCCCTCGCCGCCCGACTCCGGTCCTTCGATCCCGAGGCAGAGCTGAAAATCTTCTTCGTTGCCGATCAGGATATCGCTACGGGAAGCAATTTCGGAAAACGCTCGAGCCAACTCTTGTTCCCGGCCCTTCCAAAAACTCGCTCGATGGTTGAGGTCGAAAGAAACTCGCGATCCATTGGCCTTCGCAATACGGGCAACATCCAGACAGAATTGGCAGGTCTTGGGCGACAAGGCCGCAATCAGGCCGGAGAGGTGAACAATCTCAACCCCTTCTTCAGCAAAAATGCGTTCCAGGTCAAAATCATCGGCGCTGAGTTCCCGCCCCACTTCACCCGCCCGATCGTTTTGAACCCTCGGCCCCCGAGAGCCCCAACCGCTGTCGGCCATATTGATCTGGTGGCGGTAACCCCACGGATTTTCCTGTTCGAACTCAGGTCCCTCAAAGTCCATGCGGCGGCTTTTCAGGTTGTCCTTGATAAAATGGGACACGGGGCTTTCTTTGACAAATGCCGTCAGCACTTTGACCGGCAAGCCAAGATAGGAGGACACGCTCGCCACATTGCTTTCCGCACTGGTGGCCTGCATTTTAAAGGTGTCGCTGCAATGAAAAGGTTGCGAATCGACGGGCGTCAAACGAACCCCCATGCTGGTTGCAACTAGCAGGGAGTACTTTTTCGATGCGGTTTCAGTCATCTTGTTTTCCTTACGTTTTAAAGCGTTTCCACCTGGCTAGACGCCGCTGAAAGTCGAGAATCCACCGTCAACGGCTGCCACGGTTCCGGTAACGAAGGATGCCGCATCGGATACCAGATAATGGATGGTCCCAAAAACTTCCTCGGCCTCGCCGAAGCGACGGAACGGGGTATTGTTGATCACTTGTTGGCCGCGCTCGGTGAAGGAACCGTCCTCGTTGGTGAGCAGGGCGCGGTTTTGGTTGCTGATAAAGAAGCCTGGTGCAATGGCGTTCACGCGTAATTTGTCGCCATACTTCAACGCCATTTCAGCGGCCATCCAGCGTGTAAAGTTGTCGATGGCGGCTTTGGCATTGGAATAGCCCAGCACCCGCGTGAGCGCAAGGGGCGAGGACATGGAAGAGAAGTTAAGTACGCAGCCGTGGCCCTGTTCCTTGAAGATCCGCGCAAAGGCCATCGTCGGCATGACGGAACCTTTCAAGTTGAGATCAAGCACCTTGGAGTAGTCTTCCAACTTCACATCAAATACATCCTGATCCGGACCGACGGTGGCACCGGGCATGTTGCCGCCAGCCCCGTTGATCAGCACATCCACCTTTCCACAGGTTGCCATCACCTTCTTGCAAACGTCGTCGAGAGCCTGTTGGTCGAGCACGTTGCAGGCAAAGCCGCAGCATTGATCGGAGATTTTCCGGGCGTCCTCAAGGGTGGCGTCGACCTTTTCCTGAAACAGGTCGAGGTAGACCACGAAGGCACCTTGCGATTGCAAATACCGTGCGGCTCCACCGGCAAGCACGCCAGCCGCTCCGGTGACGACCATCACGCGTCCAGTGATGTCAAATAGGTTGATCTTCTTCATTTGGTATTTTTGGGATCGGGTTTTTCAAAATCCATCAATGAACACGTTTCTACACCCCCCGCCTTGACCCGACCGATTTGAACCGGCTGCCTCAGCAAGGAAGCAGGAATATAGGTAATAACCATAAATGCGGCAATCATCGCGCCGAAAAAAGGCAGCATGGCCTTGCTGACTCGGGCATAGGCGATTTGGTTACTGCCGCTTTGGGAGGACTGACGAATCGATGTGAAGACGTATCGAAAAGTTGGCCGCGCGTTCTGGACCCTCCCCCTCGCTGCGCTCGACCCCTCCCGCTGCGCGGGCAGGGGTGGTTGGATACCTAAACACTTCAGCAGTCACAACTTAAAAACTGCACGACCTCGGAGATGGGGGGACTGCGTCGCTTGTCCGATTTTTGCGAAGGTGTAAGCTTACTGAGGCTCTTGCGCACCTAGGTTTTTTGGCTCATCCGGCGGAAGCGTGCGCAGGAGGTTTTCGAGGCATCTCTCCGGTGTCCCATGATTGCTGGCAGGAGCTATTTTCACTTGTTATCGTGCAGTTGCCGGTAGAAACGGAGTCGAGCTCTACAGAGGTGCAACTTGACAAGGGAGATCCCGGTCGACGGTGCGCCAAGGGTGCTACCGGTTCCCGGCGGACGACCGACCGTCGGGGACTCTTTTCTAAGAGATCATTGGACACCGGAGCCATACCTCCAAAAAACCTTGAGTCTGGGTTCCGCGCGCTTCGGTCGGATGAGCCGGTTTTTTGACCGAGGAGTCCGAGAGCCACCCCGCCCATGAACCGCACCTCCGTGCAACAGGCTTTCCCATGTTCGCAGCACCAGCGCGAACCGCAAGGCAGCCATCATTCGCAGCGGTATGTCGAAAGTCCAGAGCGAAATCTCGTCGCCTACCCCGCAGATGTATTAGACACCACCCGAAATGCGCGGTACAACGAGCCGCGCAGCGAGGGGGAGGGCCGGTATAGTAACCGTGCTGGAATTTCATGTTGTCATCGCAGCCTGTCTTCCCTCTCCCTCGCTTAGGCTCGACCTCTCTCAAAGGGAGAGGTAAATCTTGTAAGTCTTTTTCAATCAATAACTTAACAACCGGACGACCTCAAATCGGGGGAGAAGGGAGCCAGAATATTGGGCGAAGTGAGCGCTGCACGTTCACTCCAACTTGCCTTGCAGGTAGGGTTTTTATCAGGCCTCACGCATGGAGGGTGAAGTCCGTAAAGGTTTATTTTTCAACCACTTAAAAGCTGCACAATCTGAAAACGCACCGATTCCTTCGGCTTAGAAGCGATCCTCGCTAGAAGGTTGGTGTCGAAGGTGGCGTGGGGTAACTTGTTGGAATGGCTTTTGGGTTGCTGATCGGTTGATTCGTTAGGACCAAGTAGCCCACGGCGAACATCAGCAGCGTCAGCGGCTGGGTCACGATCAGCCCAACGTAGCAGAGCAAGTTGCCGAGCATTGACAAGCCAACGGAAATGACCACGATCAGCAACGACGTCACCTTGTTGTTCATGACGATTTGGAACGCGGCACGAATCGAACCGATTGCGGACGCCTTCCCGTCGCTGACGACAAACACCCATGGCCACAACAGCCATTGGGCGGCCATGGAAACGAGAAACAGGATCAACATGCCGATTCCCACGACGCCGACGGCCACGGTTTCGTTCTGTGTGATCGCGGCGAGCAGCGCAGCGATGGCAGCAAAGGCCGCGACAACCACGGCGACAGCCAAGACCATAAGCAAACCGCCTCCGAGAAAGCGAAATACCAAATTTAGGGGAGGGATCAATTGCGAAAGGGGCTCGCTTTCGTTTCGGGCCACCGCCAAGGCGACGCGTGCGAGTCCCACGGTGACGTAGGCACCCAGGAAGATCGCGATCGGCATAAAAAACAGCATCAAAATGGCCGCTGTGAAGTCGTTTCCACCGTCAGCAATCACCATCAAGACAATGAAGGGAATGCCCGTCAACAGCCCCATTGCGAGAAAGACAATCAAACTGCTCAGGATCAAAGGCGCCCAGCGTGCACCAAAAATCGACATGGTGGGTGAGAAGATGTCCTCGATCGGCCGTTGAACGATTTCAAGTTCCCCAATTTTGGCCACAGGCGGAGGCATCTCGGTTGCGGGGTGATAAGGATTCGTAACGCCTGGTTGGTTCGCGGCAGCAGATGACGCTGCCGCAGCAGGGCCTGCGGAGGCGGGGTCCGCCGATATCGGTTGGCTGAACGGATTGTTGGCAGCCACGGAGGGAGGTGAGGGGGGCGTTGGTGTGGATGGGGGCAGCGCAGCGGTTTCCCCGATTCGAAACGTTGCTTCACAGGCGGGGCACTTCGCCACCTTACCCATCGCATCGCCCGGCAGTTCAAGTTGACGGCCACAGGAAGGACAATTTTGGCGATAGATACTCATGAAACTAGCATGCTCGGCAAGAGAAGGCAGTAGAGGGAGCTAGATGCTACCTGAAAGCGGAAGGACTCCTCCATTACATTCGTTCCCGCATCCGAGTGCAAGCACAGGCACTATGGCACTTCGCTCGCTTTCTTTCCTCGTACCTTCGTGTCCGAATTCTCAAAAACCGCGTGGCTTGCGGAGTTCGAAGCGTCTTCGCGATCACCGTGAATGAGTCGAGCGAGGCCATCGAGAATGGCAGTTGAGGTTTCGGCTTGTTGCAGCAACCGCAGGCAATTCCATTGGCGTTGATTGATCGGCACCGCGGTTCCAGCTGGTGGAAACCCATCGCCGAGCTTTTCGGCGATGGCCGCAATCAACTCTTCGACTCCCTCCCCCGTGGTGGCAACCGTTTGGATCCGCGAACAACTCACTGATCCTGCGATCAAATCACGCTTGTTCAACACCGATAGGGTCGGGATGGAAGGATCGATCTCGGTGACGGGGGGACAGTCGTGCGTCTCGACGGTCAGCACCAAATCGGCCTGTTTCGCTTCGGCGAGAGCTCGTGAAACCCCTTCTTTTTCGATTGCCTCGGCTGCGGCGTGGATTCCGGCGGTGTCGCTCAATCGGATGGGGATCCCCTCGATGACGGTTTCCGCATGCAGTACATCGCGGGTCGTCCCAGCCAGCGGAGTGATGATACTGCGATCGTAGCCAACAATCGCGTTGATCAAGCTGCTCTTTCCCACGTTCGGGCGTCCGATCAGAGCAACACGAAACGGCTGGGTCAGCCGTGCGGTGACCTGGCCATGAGTGATCATTCGGTCAACGTCGCGATGAAAAACGTCGATCCTCTGGTCCTCTGCATCGCTCAAGAATGCATCCCTCGAGCAACTGGCCCAATTCGATAAGGCCCCGCGTAACTGATCCATGGCGATGGCTGCCGTCCGTCCGGACAAGCAATGCGACAGCGTCTGGCGAGCTTCCTGATGCAGCAGGGGCTCACCACGGCTGCGGGCCCACTCGTCCGGCGTGACACGCGTGATTCCCGCCTGCTGCAAATCGCTGAGAATGCGTTCCATGGCTGCGGTACCTCCGTGGCAATGAATCTCGACTTGCTGGTCGCCACGCATCAGGACCACGACCGATTCGCCGGCAGATTCGGGCCCCCTGGCGCCCCCGTGCCAGGATCCATAACGAATCTCATTGATTTGGATCGGCCGCTTGGTTGCCGCGGTAAAACCCGAACGGATCGCGTCCATTGCTTTCACACCTCGAACGCCAATGACGGCGACTGCGGAACGCCCCTTCGCAGTCAGCAAGGTGCAAATCGAGGAGTGCATCGGACCGGTATTCGAGAGATTCATCTTGCGAGCATCGCGTTTTTTTCAGAAGGTTTCTTTTTCGGGGGTAACAAATCATGCAAGTCGAATAGACTAACGCAACACCGAGTTATCCGAACGTCCTTGAACGAGAACCATTGGCCGCGATCGAAATGGCAAAGCGAAAGCCAAAACAATCAGCGACAAGCATCAATCTATCCAGAATGACGGATGATCAACTGCTCGATATGCGGATGTGTGATCTGAAATTATCGATCCAATCAACTCCGCTGGAAAGGCGAATTGACCAGTTGGGGGAGGAATTGGCGAGCCGTGGTCTGAATTTTCGACCGCACTGCTGGCTGAGTGACGATTGGTACTCGCCCGATGACATCCCAGGTATTGCGATCCCATTCTATCTGGCTCAATCGCGTCTGATGCGTTTGGAGCGAAAGCAATTGATGGAAGTCGAAGGTGGCACCCACGAATGGTGCATGAAAATCCTCCGTCACGAGGCCGGTCATGCGATCGACACCGCCTTCCGGATTCGTAGGAAAGCACGTTATCGTCAGCTTTTCGGGCGACCCTCGTCACCCTATCGTGAATACTATCAGCCCGCGCCTTCGAGCCGCGATTATGTCTTGCACCTTGATATGTGGTACGCTCAGGCTCACCCGCTTGAGGATTTCGCCGAGACCTTTGCGGTCTGGCTACGTCCAGGATCGCGATGGAGAACGCGTTATCGCGACTGGCCCGCGATCGAGAAGTTGGAGTTTGTCGATGAGTTGATGAAATCGATCCGAGGCAAAAAGCCGCTGGTGACCAGTCGTCGGACGGTCGACCCGCTCAATCGATTGCGAAAAACCCTACGGACCCACTACCAACGAAAACGCGAGTATTACGGAGTGGAATACCCCAGCATTTATGACGCCGATTTACGTAAACTCTTCTCTTCCGAACCCGAGCATCGGCGCAATCCCACCGCGGCTGCGTTCTTGAGTCGGATTCGCAATGAACTTCGAACCGCCGTGGCACGCTGGACGGGTGAGTACACTTACACGATTGACCAAGTGATCCAAGAAATGATCGAACGCTGTCGCGAATTGAACCTGCGTTTGGGAAGCACGTCGGATGAAACGCGGCGGGACGCATTGATTTTGGTCGCGGTTCGAACCGCCAACTTTATGCACGAAGGACGCCATCGTGTTGCAATGTAATCGGATGTTTGGTGGTGGAGTGATTCGATGAGCCCACTTCGTATTCTCGTTCTCGTTCGTGACGGACATGTTCCTCCGCTTACCCTCGAGGGAGTTAGCGAAAAGGACCTCGACAATTGGAAGGCTGAGTTTGATGTCTGTGACACGCTGCGGCATCTCGGGCACGAGGTCTTGCCGCTCGGCGTCTACGACGACCTCGCCCCCATTCGCGCCTCGCTCGCCGAGTTTCAACCCAACATCACCTTCATGATGCTGGAGGAATTTCATGGGGTGGTCACCTACGATTTTGCGGTGATCAGTTACTTGGAACTGATGCAACAGCCCTACACCGGTTGCAACCCCCGCGGGCTGCTGCTGAGCAAAGACAAGGCACTCTCCAAGAAGGTTCTGACGTACCACCGCATCCCCACGCCGCGTTTTGCCGTGTTTCCCGCTGGACGCACCGTGCACCGGCCCAAGAAGCTTTCGTTCCCGCTGTTCGTGAAATCGGTGATCGAGGATGCTTCGTTTGGGATCGCACAAGCTTCGATCGTGCATGATGATGAAGCGTTGGCCGAACGAGTCAGGTTTTTACATGAAAAAACCAAAGACGACGTGATCGCAGAACAGTACATTGAAGGTCGCGAATTGTATGTGGGCGTGATTGGAAACCAGCGTTTGCAGACCTTTCCCGCGTGGGAAATGGATTTCGGAATCTTGCCGGACGACATCGCGAAGATCGCCACGCGCCAAGTGAAATGGAATCACAAGTATCAGGAAAAACATGGCATCACCACGCGTGAAGCCAAGGACCTCGATGCCGTGACGAAACAAAAGATTTCCAAGCTGTGCAAGCGAGTCTACCGAGCCTTGCATATGAGCGGTTATGCGCGAATGGATTTGCGAATGACCGATTCCGGCGAGATCTTTGTGATCGAGGCCAATGCGAATCCCAATATCGAATATGGTGAGGACTTTGCCGAATCGGCCGAGACGATTGGTGTCACCTACGAAATGCTATTGCAAAAAATCCTGAACCACGGTCTACGTTACAAAGCGGCGTGGATGACGGTTTGAGACAACTTGGATGTTTTTCGCTTTCGCATCGCGGGATCAATAACGAACGTAGATGGGGATGAAATGCTCGCTGCAGAGTAAAACCAAGTGATATCTAACTTCCCCTGATTTCACTCGGAGCAACGAGCAATGTCGAAAATAACCTATCACGTCGGACTGGACTATCACCAACACAGC
>NZ_SJPV01000014.1 GCF_007860135.1 Novipirellula artificiosorum | reverse complement strand
GCTGTGTTGGTGATAGTCCAGTCCGACGTGATAGGTTATTTTCGACATTGCTCGTTGCTCCGAGTGAAATCAGGGGAAGTTAGATATCACTTGGTTTTACTCTGCAGCGAGCATTTCATCCCCATCTACCAAAGTCGTCACTTGTTGTTCACGCGATGCTTAATGCTTTACTTGCTCTCGGGATTTTCGATCGACGGTCCCAAAACACGGAAAATTGGGAAAACACCATCACCCAAGAACGTTGGAAGAAAAAGTCTATCTGCACAGCGGCACTAAGTGGGCGATTTACCGCAAGTTTCTGAATCAATCTCGGACTGAGCGGCAAGGCGCTAGCCGCCGGTATTTCATGGTCCTAATCGGCGGCTAACGCCTTGCCGCTCACAAAGTGGCGCTATCTAGCTGGACAATCTGCTGCTGATGGAAACAGGTAACTTGCCGCGATTTCGTAGGTGAACAACGCACTGCCGTTACTCCAGCGAAGTTTGTTTGTCAGATCCTTACGCAGGTCCGAACGAAGGAAATACCACTGCTACGTTCAGCTAAACCACAAACAGACAAAGTCGCACCGGAGTCAACCCACCTCGACGTCGTGAATCGTAAAGATGCGTGATTTCTTGGTTGGGATTTTCGGCACCATTGCCAGAACTAATGGCGGGGTCGTTAATGATGATGTCTTTCTGATTGTACCCGACCGCAACCACCCAATGATCCTCGAGCCCATCGCCACTGGTCCCATAATCGACCCCGATCAAGGTTGGCAAGTTTTTCCATAATCGTTCCATAATGGTGTCAATAAAATCGCTGCGGCGACGGTAGTCGGGCCAAGTCAGCCTTGGCTTTCGACAACCAGGTGTTTGCCCAGCATCAAACGCCTTTTGCCAATACAAGTTATTGCCTGAGTACCCGTTGTTGGCATCAAGGTATGCGTCCAAGGTCGCAGGATTGATGTCATGTCCGTAATAGGCCAAACACATTGCAACCGAGCACATCGCACAGCCTTTCGAGGCGATGGATTTGTTGCCCAACATGATCGAGCCCCATTGCGGATCGCCTTGCCGGAAATGGGGGACTTTGCGACCGCCATTGCGAATGAGTGTTGCATGCCCGGGAGCCCGGTCTCGACCTTTTTGATCGTCTTTTTCGTACCAATCGAGCACCTTCCAAGTCTGCGGGCCGACAATCCCATCGGGTTCAAGATTCTCACCAATGATCTTTCGAGAACGAAGCGGATTCGCCTGGTTTTGAAACTTCTTTACCGTCGCTTTCGTTCCATTTCCGAACAGTCCGTCCACTTTGATGTCAGGTCGCGGGTCAATGAACCGATTTAGCATCATTTGCAATTTTTCGACATCCGCGCCTCGGGTGCCAAAGAGTAAATCTCGTCTGTTGGCCATGGTTTTGCTCCGAAACTGTTGAAAAGTGGATCGAAAAGGGTGCAGTGTGACCAACCGAGTTGAGGAGACGGCCACCGGAGTGTTGTCGAGTGCAGCAGGGAAAAGTTGCGTCGAATCGGCTGATTTTCTGATTGTACCCGGCGGAGCCCGGGACAGCCGCGCTCACATCCAGCAGCGGGAACGCGACAGACGAAACAGACGGGTGTGTGTGATACACTACATCAGCATTTGAACACCGCGAGTTGGCGATTCCACGCCGTGTTGCAGACACCACAAAGTCAATCGTCGTTTGCCCTGACGCCCCCACCCGGAGCCCTACTATGAAGAACGCATTGCTGTTTCCAAACTTCTTGGCGTTGATGATGCTAGCCATGAGCCCACTTCCGGCGGAGGATAAACCAGCCGTGGAGTCAGGTCCGATACAGAAACAGCCGTGGCTTCAACCCGATGCCGATGCGATCCTGAAATGGCAACAGATGCGGTTTGGCATGTTCATTCACTGGGGACCCGTCAGCTTAACCGGCCACGAAATCGGCTGGTCACGTGGTCGCGAAACAACGATCGACGAATACGACAATCTGTACAAGAAATTCGATCCGGAAAACTTTGACGCTGACCGTTGGGTCAGCATCGCCAAGGCCGCCGGAATGAAGTACATCGTGCTGACCACCAAGCATCACGACGGATTCTGTTTGTGGGATACAAAACAGACCGATTTCAATATCATGAACTCGGCCATGAGTCGCGATGTTACAAAAGAAATTGCCGAAGCGTGCCAGCGACAGGGAATCGCGTTCGGCACTTATCATAGCGTTTGCGATTGGCATCATCCCGATTTTCCACGCAACAGCCCCGGCGGCAAAGTTCGTCGCGAGAAATCGGACATTCAATCGTATCGTCGCTACCTCAGAGCGCAAGTAAAAGAGCTGATCGAAAACTATGGGCCGTTGGTCACCATGTGGTTTGATGTTCCGCAAGAGTTTGATGCTGACGAAGGATCGGAGAACATTCGAATCTGTCGTGAGCTGCAAAGCGATATTGTGGTTAACAATCGCGCCGGTGGCGGGCTCGGTGATTATGCCACACCCGAACAACGCGTCGGTGGCTTTGACATCGATCAACCTTGGGAGACCTGCATGACGATCTGTCGTCAATGGGCTTGGAAGCCCGATGACAAGATGAAATCATTGGCGGAATGTTTGCAGACGCTGATCCGAACCGCTGGGGGCGATGGCAATCTGCTTTTCAACGTTGGACCGATGCCGAACGGCGAAATCGAAGCTCGCCAAGTTGATCGGCTTCAGCAGATGGGCGATTGGCTTGCTGAGTATGGCGAAACCATTTATGCCACGCGTGGGGGACCGTACAAGCCAACGAAACACCTTGTGTCGACTCGCAAAGGCAATACCGTCTACCTGCATATTCTCTCTTGGCCCGATGAAGTCATTCGAGTTCCAAACTTGCCGGCAACCCTACTCAACCATCACGTCATCACGGGTGGCTCCATTGTCTTGACGACGGTTGATGATGAGATCGAGATTCGCATCCCGCAATCCGATCGCCAAGAGATCGATACGATTGTCGCAATCGAACTCGATCAGCCAGCGATTGAGCTTGCTCCGATTTCGGTTTCTTACGTCGGTCAGTCATTGACCGAAGGCAGACAAGCGACAGCCTCGAACGTTTTTCAACGCAGTGCTCAGTATGCTGCTGCCAAAGCCGTCGACGCAGACAACTCGACGCGTTGGGCCACCGATGCGGAAACCAAAGAGTGCTCACTCGAAGTTGATCTAGGTAAGCCCGAGAGGTTCGACCGAGCTGTACTGGACGAGTGTGTGGAGTACGGCGTCCGAGTCCATTCGTTTGAGCTACAGTATCGAGATGGCGAAGATTGGAAGACGTTTTTCCAAGGGACGACAATCGGCAGGGGGCTGTCGGTCAACTTTGATCCTGTCACCGCCAGGCACGTTCGACTTAGAATCCACGGCGACGACGGCCCGACGATCAACGAGTTTCAATTGTTTACACCAAAACGGACCAAGCCTTAAATCAACAATCGAGTTGACAAGGTTGTTTCACTGAAACCATCACGATTTCAGCGCAGAGAATTATGATACGACCCATTGCTTTCATGGTGGCTAGTGTTTTCGTGGTTTCAACGGCCGCGATTCATGCCGCCGAGCGACCGAGCATCCTTCTCGTCGTCTCGGACGATCAGGGCTACAACGATCTTGGCATACTCGGTAACGGCATTATTACCCCTGCCTTGGATCGACTAGCGAAGGAAGGAACGCGGCTGACGAACTTTTACGTGGCATGGCCAGCATGTACGCCATCGCGAGCTAGTTTGTTGACGGGCCGCTATCCGCAGCGAAACGGTATCTACGATATGATTCGCAACGAGGCCCCCGACTACGGCTACAAGTACTCGGCTGAGGAGTATGCAGTCACGTTTGAACGCATCGGCGGTATGGATTGCCGCGAAGTGATTCTTCCCGCGATGCTCAAACCGGCAGGCTACAACAGTGGCATCTACGGAAAATGGGATCTGGGGGCATTGAAGCGATATTTGCCGACGTCGCGCGGCTTCGACGACTTCTACGGATTTGTGAACACCGGCATCGACTATTTCCAGCATGAACGGTATGGCGTGCCTTGCATGTTTCGCAATCTGTCTCCGACCGAAGAAGACAAAGGAACCTACTGTACCTACCTGTTTCAGCGCGAGGCCCTGCGGTTTCTAAACGAACATGCCGGCAAACATCCATTCTTTCTTTATGTTCCGTTCAACGCCCCGCACAACTCATCGGCACTCGATCCAGAGATTCGCTCTTCGGTGCAGGCTCCGGAAGAGTTTAAGAAAATGTATCCACCAGTCGACTCGGAAACGCAGGTCGCGGCGAAGCATCGATATGCTTCACCAGCAACCGTGGTCACTCGGGAAGCACGTCGCCGCGACTATCGCGCCGCAGTGACATGCATGGACGTGGCGATCGGCAAAATGCTTCACTTGCTAGAAGATAAGGGGATTCTCGACAACACCATTGTGATCTTTTTTTCGGACAACGGTGGCAGCGGCGGGGCTGACAACGCACCGCTGCGAGGACACAAATCACAGATGTGGGAGGGAGGTGTTCGCGTGCCGTGCATCATTCGTTGGCCCAATGGCGACATAAAGGCTGGCCAGGTCAACGACGAATTTCTGACGAGCCTCGAGCTGTTCCCGAGCCTTGCCGTTGCCGCTCGGACGGAACTGCAAGCGAACGTCGCCCTGGACGGCTTCGATTGGTGGTCGACGATTCGGGGTGAGACCCCCTCGCCGCGAAAGGAGATGTTCTGGAAAAGAAGAGATCTGATTGGTGCGCGGATTGGCAAGTGGAAGTGGGTCGACATGGGCGGAAAGGAAGGAGGCCTGTTTGATCTGTCAACCGACATCGGCGAAAGGAAAGACCTCTCGGACTCGCGCCCCGAGATTCTGAAGATGGTCAAGGAACGATTTGCAGACTGGCTCAAAGAAATGGAAGCGGCTCAGCCTCGCGGACCCTTCCGTGACTATTAGAGCACTTATACAAATCATGTAGGTCCGGTTCCTGCCGGACAAATTCGAATCGGCCGGTAGGAACCGGCCCTACATCCCACATCATTTTTCAAAATGCTCTAGGGAGTTGCGAGATACAGTCGCTGCAGGGTCGCTTCCCACCGGCCGATTGCGGTCGAATGGCTTGCTGCATCTTCGGTTGGTCGGTAGCGATCCCTTGGGAATACTCCATGCAATCGTCACCACACGGCAACGATTCAGCCGAACGTTGGCCCGATACGACAACGGACTCGCCCAATCTGCCCGAGGGCATCAACCTAGCCATCGCTCCAGCGGCAAAGTGGACGCCGCGACAAGACAAAGACCTGCTTCGCTCGGCACCCGATGGCTTCTACCGACATTCACATTGTTCAGCGTCCGCCAGTTTCGTGTGTTCGTCGAGCGTCTTTAATTCAAACTCTTTCATCACGTCAGCGATCTTTACATCCGGCGAGCGGCTTTCGATGATCGTCCACTCTTCCTCAGCAAAGTTGCGAATTCGCACGTTGCGACCATACTTGGATTGGATCTCATCAAATCGTTGGACGTAAGGCCATGTGTGTAGAAAGGCCTTCTCCAGATTCACCGGCGCACAAATCCAGTGGTTCCAGCGACTCGTCTTCGCCACCGCCTCGCCAGTAATGTCACAGATTTTGGATGTGTCTTTTCGAGTACTCGACACCACACAATATTTGTGTTGCCATGCCTTGGCGTTGACCATCGCACCACCGGCAAACGCCGACGGCCAGAACACGATTTCTGCTTTGGACTCTTGCAGTTTCCGCCAGCTGTCGATCCATTCGATGTCGAAACAGATTTGTGCGCCGACGATTCCGAAATCAGTTTTGAAGACGGGCGGATCAAGCGGGCCCGGTGAGATGCCGGCCTTCATTTCTTCAGTGGTCGGATGGATCTTGTGATACTCACCGAGCAGCTCGCCCTGCCGATCAATGAACACGGCTGAATTGTAGAAACGCCCGTCTTGTTTCGTGATGATCGGACAGACAACGTAGCAGTTGTGTTCCGAAGCGAACTCGGCGAATGGACGCGATAGGTCGCCGATCGGTTCCTCCGCCCGCTCCTCGAGCGGTGGCTTGGCGCCCGTCAGGTTTGCCGTGGCAAATGTCTCTGGCAAGCAGACGATGTCGGGCTCGAAAGAAGCCACCTCTTCCATTCGCCCGAGCACCTTGCGGATCATTGATGGAGAGTCTTTGGCCTCCAGATTGTCTTGGGAGACGCTAGCGATCCAGACTTCACGCGGTAGCCGGTTGGCTTTGGAGGTTGGTTTCGCAACTGCCGACTCGCTGTGGGCGCTAGCGACGAGTACGCCAAGTCCCGTGGCGAACGTCGTCTTTTTCAGAAAGTTCCGTCGATCAGATGTCGTCTTTGTATCGGGCATTCGATGTGGCCTGCATAAAGGGTTCGGGCGGAAGCATGGACTACAACATACCTCACTCGCTGAGCATGTGCATGGCAAGGGGCGAGAAGTGGATCCTCTACGCCGACTAGCGGCCCGAACCGAACGCAAACGATACAACGCGATTGGCAAAGCCATCAAAGCAGTTACGCCAGCCAATTGCCTGAACTGTTTTCGCAACTCAGATTATATCGCACAGCAAATAAAAAATGCTCTAAGCAGCACGCGATCCAAAGGAGGGGAAGCCATGCGATGATCTCTGCTGGGACATCAAGAAGGTTTGTTGCAATTCCTACCCTGTCAGATCATCCCCAGGCGACCAGCCACCGCGTTTTACCTTGAGACTTCAGGACATCAGCCTTTGCAGCTTCTTCGATACCTACTGGCTTTCCCGTATCGCCCCCGACCTGCTTCCGCCGGAGTCGGTGCTTCGCAATATGCTCTGGGTCTACGGCCTTCGTCCCGTCAATGACACGGTCTTTGTCATCGGACGGGGCTATCCCGAGCCGCAGCACCACTACAGAATCCATCAGCGTGACTTGTGTCCATCACTATAATCTGTGTGAATAGGGGACGCTAAGCTGCACAACCTCCAAGCGGGAGAGTGAAATCCGAAACTTATTGATCGAACGTTCCGAGCGATCAGAACGTTCCCCGAGAATCGAGATGATTGACTTATGCGATTCGCGTAAGCCAGTCGTCGGTTGAGATGACTTCACTAATAAACACATGCCGAGCCACAAGGATTGTATTCTGCAGCTCATTCGCCGTTGCCGATCCCGCTTCATTCTCGACATCGAGTGTCCCCGTTGCATCCTTCAAAAACGCGACCTTGTCGCTACACTGTTGCTGGCTGCATCGACCCACCGGTGCAGCGACCCATTTTGCAGCGACGTGGGCTGAGTGAATGTTGAAATGCAAAACCCGCTGAAACGATTGACGCGCCGACGACTGGTTCTGCTTCTCTTGCCACTGGTGGCGCTCGCGATCTTGCTGATTCCAACGGGGCCGGGCATGTCGTGGGGATCGCTTTTCCTCATTCGCCAGCATGGCCTCGCGATCTACCAATTGACGGCGTACGACTATGAACTTGGCCGACCGACGTGGCATCAAGAGTTTCGGTTGAATCTGAATACAGGAGCCTGCGAGAAGACCGCATCCGAAAATGCAACGAAGTTTTATTGGGGCCTCGACGATCGCGGATCTGAGATTTGGATTGAGCAGATTGACGCGGCGGCAGAGCCAGACGATGACAAAGTCACGCGATTTCGCTATACCGTGATCGACCCAGCGACGAATCGCCTTCTTTTGTCGAGCGAGTTCCACCTGCCGAAACAGAATCTCTTCAAATCACCAGGTTATCCCTATTTTGTTGGCGGCGATTCGAAAACGATCTTCGTCGCCAACCTGCAAGATCCCGATGCGGACTTGATTACCTTTCCTCATTCTTTCAGCGTCAGCTTTCTGCCACAGATTCCAAACCACAATCGCTTCGTCGCGATCGATACGCAAACACGCGCTAGCTCGGCGAAGACGTTCAATCCATCTGTTCAGACCCTGCATTTGTTTGAGTTTGGCGAATCCGGTCAGCCGCGACTTTTATCATCGTGGCCGATTGGGAACGGTGGATTCAATTTGAATGCGTCCGAGGGGGCCAGGATAGCCCGTTCGTTCAGCAGCGACGGATCGAATTGGTTCGATCCGAATTTGGTAGTCGGATACGGAGGCGAAGTCATAGCGACATTAAACCCTCAACTTGACGCAATCGAGTTTCGATCGGTTGTCGACGGAACGCTGCTTGAGTCACTTCCCGCTCCCGCAGGCATCGGCTCGCCGAACGTTATCGCCTTTTTCAATCAATCACTCTTCACGGTCGAGTCGAATGACCATGCGGAAAGCGTCGACATAACGCGAAGGAAGGCGGTTCCATCGCCCGAGGCGAAACTGTTTGTCGTAGACCAACTGGATGAAGAGGGTTACCTGCTTTTTCTGAAGCCAGATTTTCCGAAGCAATATATTCTCTTTGACCGAGAAAATGAGCGTGTCGTGCAACGGTTCGACGAAGCCGGTTCAAAGATCTGTTTTCTCGATCGTAATCGACTTGCGGCTTTATCTGACAAGTACGGTTTCTCGGTCACGCTGCTCGATGCGAATAACGGAAACGTGCTGGCGGAACACCGACCGTTTTGGTGGGTACCAGCGGCACTTTGTCTATTCCTGGTTGGCTACGCTGTGTGGAGTGTCGCATGGGTCGTCGTCTCTGCACGAGAAAATGGCCGGGCTTGGTTTGATTCGGTCTTGATCGGCGGTGTTCCGCTTCTACTACTTACCGCTCGAGCCCTCTATGGTGGCCCGCCAACAGAATCGGACCGCCTTTGTTACCAATACGCCCAAGGGATTGCGGTCGCTGCCATCGTACTCGCAAGCGTTTGGCTACTGCTTGGCAAGACGCGGCTTTCATTGAGAGTACTACCGTTTATTACCTTGCTGGCTCTGCTGCTGGCGATACTCGGTTTCGTGTTTCGCGAGCAGTCATCGATCGCTTGGATCGGTTTTATGTCAACGCTAGTTCTCTCCTCCGTGTTGTTTCCCGTTATTCTGCTGTTGTGGGTTTTCCGAGCGTCCATCGAGCGTCAAGTGCCGGCTTTGCAATGGGATGCTTCCGGTGATCAAGCCAAATTGGCTTCAAAAGTCGCCCTTCGTGATTTGTTCTACGCGACACTGGTCGCGGCATTCTTGTTTGCTGCCATACGACCGTTAATGGCGACCATTCGCGTGGCGGCAGACGTCGATTTTTTGAGGTCTTTCCTCCAGCCCGAGTTGCTCCATCTTCTTCTCGGCTTGGGCGCGACATTGGCGGTCGCGTTGAATCGTCGCCGCATGATCGTGTGGGCAGGCGCCATCGTCGTCGGCTCGTTGTTTGCTTTACTCGCGACGGACTCAACGGCGAGGTTCATCATGGGTCGTTCCTATGATGCAACCGAACCGTTCAGCATTCTAACGAGAATCATCCTGACGAGCGTCATTTCGCTATTTGTGATGCTGATGCCCTATCGGCTACGATCATGGGTCTGGGCACGGCGAACGAAAGTTCGCTATAGCTAACTGGACGGCGCAACCTTGGGGACGATTCCCTGTAATTTGCTGAATCTATCTCGGACCGAACGGCACGGAACGAGCCGCCGGTATTTCATGGCCCTCACCTGCGGCTCGTGGTTTGTCACAGCTAAGAATTGTGCTGATGGACGCTTGTTTTAATCCAATGGAATCAGGGATTTTTCGAATGATTGAATGACTCGAAAGTTTTCGCCTGGCCTTCCTCAGGCGTGGGTTGAGTTGTCTGCCCTCGCAGCAGGCCCCTTCGCGGCGATCCGTTCGTAAAATTTGATCGGATTGAGCGGTTTTGCCAAATGAAAGTCAAAGCCAGCCTCAATGGCCGCTTGGCGATCGCTCTCTCTAGCATAACCCGTCAACGCGATCAAAGTTGTTTTGTCAAATCCGTCCATTTTTCTCACCTTCGAAGCAATTTGGTAGCCATCCATCTCAGGCAACCCGATGTCGATCAATGCGATTTCGGGCTTGAAGTTTTGGAACTGCTCCAAAGCCGAAGGCCCGTCACTCGCCTCGGCTACAACAAACCCTTCCAACCGCAACGTTTCGCTCAACATCATCCGCGCGTCATCGTTGTCCTCGACCAACAAGAGCTTTCGCCCGTCAAAGGCAACTGGCTTGGCAACAAGCTTTTGAACAAGCGGCCTCTCCGAGAGGGGCAACTGAATCTTGAAAGTACTTCCATGTCCCACCCCGTCACTTTGAACACTGATCGTTCCGTCATGCGCTTCGGTGATGATCCGTGCCAAAGACAACCCGACCCCCATTCCTCCCGAAGATCGTGCGAGCGTTGTTTCAGACTGCACAAACATTTCGAAAATCGATTCCTGCAGCTCTTTCGGGACGCCTTCGCCGCTATCACGTACGGTGATCACGACTCGATCGTTTTCGCGATCCAGGTCAAACCAAATTGCGCCGCCTGGCAAGGTGTACTTCGAAGCATTGATTAGCAAGTTGATCAAGACTTGTTTCAGGATAGACCCCCGTGTGTGCAAAATCGATGGAAGCCTGATGGACGTCCGTGGCAAAGATTTTCACTGCCAAACGGCGGTCCATCTCTTTCATGCACTCATCGATCATGATCGCGATCGAGTAAGCTTCCTCACCCGTCGCACAGGCAGCAACCCATACGCGAAACTCGTCTCCTGGGTCGCAAGCTAATAACAGTGCGGGCAACACGTCGTTGCGGAGCACATTGAACGCGTCACGGTCTCGGAAAAAGCGAGTCACACCGATCAATAGGTCTTTGTACAGTTTGTCGACCTCGGTCGGATCGTCTTCGAGGCGTCGCACGTATTCGTCAATGTCACCACCACGATGGTTCAATTGGATTCGACGCTCGATCCGGCGACCGATCGTCGTCGGCTTGTAATAATTGAAGTCGATTCGGTGACGATGCTGTAGTAGTCGGAAGACGCTCTCGATGCTCGTTTCGTCTACAGGAGGTGATTTTTCCAATTCCAATTTCGATCGAAACGGATGTTTCGCATAGCGATCGAGTACTTCAGCGATTTCAGTTGGCTCAACCACGACGTCCACCAAATTCGTATCAATCGCACTTTTGGGCATGCCGTCGAACTTCGCACTCTCGACCGACTGGACGATCACTAATCCCCCTGTCTTGTTTACGTCGCGAATCCCCCGCGATCCATCGCTGCCGGTACCAGAAAGAACAACCGCGATGCTGCGCGCACCCGCGTCCTGTGCTAAGGAGCGAAAGAAATGGTCGATGGGTAACGACAATGCCTGTTTGGAATCCTTCTCGGTCAACAACAGCTTGCCGTCCGCGATGATCATCTCTTGTTTTGGCGGAATCAAATACAGAGAGTTTGGCTCGACCACCATCCCATCTTCGACTCGATAGATCGGCATTTGAGTATGCCGCGCAAGCAGTTCATCCATTAAACTGCGGAAATCGGGCGATAGATGTTGTTCCAGACAGTGGCAAACCGCTTGGATGGATTCTTTCGTGCGTCTTACACAGCGTGCCCGACAAGATGTTGGGCCATTGCCCTGCTTCACTCTTTCGCATCGTGTGAATGAGTTTGCAGGCAAATTCACCTCAACGGATTGATGCGTCCTTTTGATGGACGCCCTCCGTAGTTAGTTGTAATTGCGTTTTTGCCGTGGCGAGACTTTTGGCGAGTTTCGCTACAGAGGTTCTGACGCACACCAAAACGAAACGGATTCGATAATGACAGCGACGGATACCGCTGCACGTACTGCCCTTGTGGAAGCGTTAGAGCAGTCATTCTTAGCCGATCGATCGGGTGAGTCAATGCCGGCCTGCTTCAAAGAGATTCATTACTTCATTGACTTGCTAGAGCAGTTGCAGTGTGAATCGATTGACAAGTTACCTGAGTCCGCAGCAATCCGAGCGTCCGTCACGTTGCACACTTGGAACAACTTGCTCAACAACGCCGTCATGTCGCTCGATTGCCTGGAGGCGATGGTGTCGACCAATCGACACGATGCCGCAATCAAGCTACTGCCGACGGTGATTCGATCGCTACGCGCTCTCGGAATCCATTAGTTCCGAGAATGTCCGTCGAAAGGTTCGATAGAGCGTTCTGGCAACACGTGTCGATGCTGCCGCTTCGACGGAATGAGACGAGGTCCATTGCCCGCTTTTAACCGATCCAGGTTTGCGAACCTCGATCCGTAGGTTTCGTGTAAGATGGTCAGACAAATTCCCAGCGAGCAGGTTCTTGCACAGGTCGGGTTTCCAACGAAAAACCGGTCATGCTCATCTATCTCTAGGTGATACTCGGTTGCAAAGCTCTGCTGACAACAAATCGCCTTGGTGAACACGATGAAAGCACGATTGAACTTTCTAGTCTTCCTCTCCGCAACCCTGTGGGCAGTGCCGTTTTGGGGGCAAGAAACACTGAGCCCCGAGATGCACCAACGCGTTCAGAAAAAGAACAACATGACGCCAATGCAACTGGCGGATTATCTACCTTACATCCATCCGCGAGTGGAGGATCCCGTTGCCGAGGGGGTCAGCTTGGATGTCCCTTTGGAAGTCGCCAATCGCCCACTTGCTGAAATCGGAGTTGTCGATGTCACGGCTGCTCCTTTCAACGCCGATTGCTCCGGCGTTAACGATACGACTCTGGCAATTCGAGAAGCCGTTGACTTTGCCCGCGACCACCAAATGGTCCTGTTTTTCCCGCCGGGTACCTATCGCATCTCGGATACGATTGAGTGTCGTCAAAAACTGACCTTGCGAGGCAACGGTCGATTGACGAGTGCCGCGAACTTTCCTTGCGTTCTGGTTGGCTCCACGCGACCCGGGAAGCGTTCCGTGCTGTTGCTCGAGCCTCACTCGCCCGGATTCGACGATCCCGAGCATCGCAAGATCGTCGTGCACTTCACCAATTGCAACTACGGCTTTGATAAAAGCGATTATCAGTACGGTCCGCTCCATCCGCAAGCGAACATCAGCTACAACCAGATGCTGAAAGATATCGATATCGTTGTCGGCAAAGGCAACGCCGGCGCCATTGGTTTGCGGATGCAGGCCGCTGAAGGTTCGAGCGTGCAGAACGTGACCATCGATGCGACGCACGGCCATACCGGAATGCTCGGGGCCGCGGGCAGCGGTGGCAGCCATCACAATCTCACCATCCGAGGCGGACGGATTGGTATCGACACGCGGGGCTTTCCGCCGGAAGGCCGTGTCGATGGTTCCGGGACTCAGCCGACGCCGACCATGGCTGGCGTTACATTGCTCGACCAGACCGTGGCCGCGCTGGTGAACAAATCGCGAGGCCCATTGATCGGCGTCGGTTGGCGAATTCGCACACAAACGACGGGTCCCGTGATTCGGCTAGAACGCGATTTTCCTTCCAGCCCCTATAACGGCGGCCTCGCGCTGATTGACAGCATCGTTCAATTTACCGGTGCAGCGGGCGAGGTCGTGTGTGCAACAGACAAAAGCTTCTACATGCGAAGCGTTTATGTTGATCGTTCGAAGCGTGTCGTTGACGGTATCGCGGCGGATGCCAACGGATGGACACTTGTTGAGGAATTGGCCTACCCAACACAGCCGCCTCGATTTAAGGACCACACCTTTCACGAATCCGTTTATCTCCATGGCGAACGGTCGGAGCAACCCTCTGTTCACATTCAGCCCGGAACGGAGCCGCCGCACGACCTCACGTCCCGGCATATCTGGAGCAACTCGTTTCCCTCTTTTCAAGATCCGCGAGCGGTCAATGCGAAGTCAACCCCCTACAATGCGGCGGGCGACGGAATGAGTGACGATACCGCAGCGTTACAACACGCCATTGACGAGAACGAGATCGTTTTCTTGCCCAAAGGCTACTATCGCGTCACCGATACGATTCGCCTGCGTCCGTCGACGAAGTTGATTGGCGTGGCTGGGCATTTGTCGAACATCATGACGCGCGCACCATTCGGCAAGCTTGGCGAAGGCGGTCGACCCAAACCGTTAGTGGAGACGGCCGACACGGTCGACGCGGATACAATCATCGCTCACCTGGGAATTCTGCTGGCCGATGAAGCTCCTGGCGAGTGCGTAAAACGGCACAATGAAAACTTGCCCTACTATGCCCTGTCCTGGCGTTGCGGCGGTTCGTCGATCGTCCGCTCACCACACATCGCACGAACACACCTGTACGGATACCCGTTGCGGCAACCGGATGGCATCGAGAAATTTAGATACTCGGCACCGACGGTGCGGATCAGCGGTCACGGCGGAGGCAAATGGTACAACTTCTTCATTCACGGCCTCGCTAAGGAAACGGATGACTACCGACACATTCTTGTCGAGAACACGCAAGGCCCCCTCGCCTTCTACCACCTTCACGCACAACATGCCGACTCGTATGCGCAGTGCGAGATACGCAATAGCGAGAATGTCAACATTTTCGGCGTCAAATCGGAGTACCAAACGCGATTTCTTAAAGTGAAGGATTCGAATCAGATTGGCATTTTTGGTCACGGTGGCAACGCAACCGCCTTGCGCGGTTCGGCCCATTACGTGTTCATCGATTCCGACAACGTCACACTCACCAACATGAGTGACCAGTTTGATCCACGGTTGGATGCACCGTTTTCAATTCCGTACAAGTCGCATCCGGTTGAGCCCTACTCCGCCTATGGTCCGCTTATCGAGATTCGAGAGGGAAAGGTCACTTCACTGCCCAGCAACGAAGACCCTGTCTTGTGGCGCAGCACGGAGTAGGAAAGGGTCGGATGCCATGCTTCTGACAGATGCTCAGAAACTGATCCATTCGTCGATAGAGGCCTTCTTCGTCGTCATGCCCAACGGTCGCGCCCAGAAAGACGACCGTGCCCAAGGCGATGTCTTTGCGTCGGGGCCAGCTTTCGCAGTATTCGAGAACGACTTGCTCGATGATGTCATCCCCGACATCGAGTCTCGCTATTCCGTGCAGGCGGATCGCGAGCAGCGAGGACTGGCGGGATTGTCGATGGTCGGCGGCCAGTCGCTCAATTTCGGACTGACGCATCTGGACACGTTTGCATGGGTGGGTAGCTTTTCGTCCGCCCCGAATACCAAGGCTCCAGAGGAACTGATCCCCGATTCGGAAAAAGCCAAAGAACAACTTGAATTGCTGTGGCTTTCGTGCGGCAACAAAGACGGATTGATCCGAATCAGCCAGCGGTTGCAGCGTTTCCTGAAAAAGAACGACATTCCGCATGTTTGGAACGTCGACTCACACGGACACGATCCCACTCACTGGCGAAACAACCTGTATCACTTCGCTCAGTTGCTTTTCAAAGACTCATCCGAAAATGGATCGGACGCAACCGACGCTGAGGATTCCGCTACTCTTTGATGCCAATAATAACCCGAAACCCGCATACGCTGCGATCGTCAATGACCCGCAACGGTCTCCTTGATGTTGATTCCAACGGAGAACAAAACACAGATCGATTGCTTCATCCGCAATCCTTCGCTGCCTTGTTGCGATAACCGAACGTTCAGGATGGGCCTTACTCACACGATTGTCTTGATCGTTAAGTTTTGGCGAACAGCTTTCATTCCTTAATCCAGTTGGGTTTGGGCTTCTCGCCCGCTGGCTTTCCGCTCAGTTGCGGCACGATCCAATCCAAGCCGTCCAAGTTGTCGCGCAGTCGCTGTTCGACGTCGTCTTGGGTGTGCCCGATGATTCCGATGGGACCCGCATAGGTGGAATGGTGAATCGTCTTTAGCATCGCCGCCCGCTCGGCGGGCCCGCGTTTCTTGCCGTCAAACGGAACGATGCACCATGCTACCAATTGGTGACGCGAGAAATTGTCCCGCACGTCCGTTTGTTGCGACTGCAACGGGGTCTGCAGATACAACAACAGTATCGAAGCGCCGACGGACAGACGAAAATTGACCGAGAGATTCATCGCTCGCTCCTATGGGTTAAAGAATACGGGTTCGATTTGATCGAACCAAACGATATCGCCCACCGCTCGCGGTCGACATCGTTTCTTGACTTATGTTACCATGAGATCCCACCGTGGAGACATGTACCATTTGTTCCCTCCAACCATAGTGCAGTCGTATGGATCGCCGAACGTTCCTTCAAAGTGCGGCGGCTGGCGCCGCGATGGCAGGCACCACAGCCGCTCAGAGTCCTGATCAGCCACAAGCGGGACCGGCACCGGGTGAGCGGCAAGCCACAAACGAGCCGGTCACGAAGGTGGAATGGCGAAACAAGCAGGCGGGCATGGCATATCGGCGATTGGGCCGCACCGGATTGATGGTTTCCGAGATCGTCAGCGGCGGTGATCCGATCCGGCCAGACAACTACGAACACTTGAATCTGGCGATTGAGAAGGGCCTGAACTACTTGGACATGGCTCCCGCCTACGGGCGTGGCAAGTGCGAAGAGGCCTATGGGAAACTGCTAACCGGATCGGCCAAACGAGAGAAGGTCTTCCTGACCACAAAGATCAGCGGGTTCAAGGAACTCCGTAACCGCCTGTATCAAGAGATCTTTGACGAATTGCCTGCCGAGAAACAAAAACGCATCATGCAGCGCGCGGAACAGACGCTGCAAGCGGGTGGAGCCGCCAAGCCGGGCTACTTCGTGAAGTACTGGCCGGGCCAGGATCGCGAGTTTGCTCCTTCTTATCTCAGCAATGCAATGATGCCTGACTATGCGCATCGCGTCGAAGGCAGTAAGGAGTTTGCAGAGCACATTACAAACTCCATTGAAGAAAGCTTGAAGCGTGTAGGAACCGACTATTTCGATATCGTCATGTGCCCGCATGGTGCCTGTACGCCGGAAGAGCTTCGACTCCCAGAGATCCAGGCGACAATCGATCGGCTCAAGCAACAAGGCAAGATCCGATTTCTCGGTGTCACGTCGCACAACGATCCGGCCGCCATTCTGCGAACTGCCACCGAAGTGGGCTATTACGATTTGGTGATGATGGCTTACAACGTGATCAATGGTGGATACCTTGATCACGCGATCCAGATGGCAGCCGCAGAGGACGTCGGCGTCATTGGCATGAAAGTGGCAATGGCCGTCGCCACACATCATAAGTCGTTGCAGCCGATCCCACAGTGGCGAATCGATAAAGTGGACCGAATCGTTCCCGGCGAGATGAAGGCGCCAATGAAGGCCTATCTGTGGGCGTTGCAGAATCCCAGCGTTTCAGCCGTGATCTCAAACCTTTGGGATAAGCAGTTCATCGAGGAGAACCTCTCACTGGCCGGAAAGAAGGTTGAGCTGCAACCGGCCTAACAGCAAAACGCTACGCTGGGGCGAAAACGTTGCCAATACATGCACAAAACGCAAGCGAGTGGGTTTTGACGCAAGTGATTCACTCGCGTGCGATTCGAACTTGCATGGAAATGAAAGTGGCGTCTTCCGGTTAGGCATCCGCCCTCGCTTTAGGAACCGACCCGCTATCGCACCCGGATTCCATCCGGCACCTTCCCCGACAGAGCCCACCATGAATCATGCCTATCGTATTCTTGCATCCCTTGTTGTCCTCTGCTGCTCGGCCGGCGTTCTGTTCGCCGACTCGACGCTGCCGGACGGCTTTCCAGACACGGAGCGAAGCAAGACGAGCCTGACCACAAGCTGGCGATTCCACCTGGGCGATCCCGATGCTCTTCACCATACCTCGGACCTGGACGACTCTTCTTGGGATGTTGTCTCCATTCCTCACACGCTCAAGCTGACCGATCTCAATCTCGACGGGTGCGACGACGACAAAACGCAGCCAACGTTTCACCGCACGGTCGGCTGGTATCGTCGAACGATCGATGTTTCGAAGCAAGCGGGCAAGGTCTTCCTCGAATTCGAAGGCGCCCATCAAGTGACCGACCTTTGGGTCAACGGAAAGCACGTCGGCCAACATGCGATCGGGGGATATACGCCGTTCCACTTTGACATTACGGACTTCGTTGAGCGGGGCGGAAACAAGGTGGCGCTTCGAGTTGACAACCGCCGGCGCGACGGCGTTCCGCCGGATCCCGGCCCCTTCGACTACGTGAAGTTCAGCGGACTTTATCGCGACGTTTATTTGGTTGAGACAGCCCCACTTCATGTCACGTTCCCCTGGGAAGATTTTTACGCGGGCGTCTTCATCACGACGCCGACCGTAGACCCGCTCAACAACAACGCGACGATCTCGATCCGTACAACCGTGCGTAACGAAAGCGATCAAGTGAAAGCATGCCGTCTACTGACGCGCGTGATCGACAAAGAAGGCGTCGTCGTACTGCGGCTGCTTACCGAGAAAGTGGTCCGTCCCGGCGCCGACTGGACGATGAATCAAACCGGAGGCATCGAAGAGAACCTGCACCTGTGGTCGTGCGACGATCCCTATCTGTATCGTGTGAACACGCTCGTCTTGGATGGCGACCACGTTGTCGATTGCATCGAGAATCCGCTCGGCATCCGATCGATTGACCTGAGCAAGGAGGAAGGTTTCTTGCTCAACGGCAAGCCGGTGCAGTTGGTTGGCAAGAACCGGCATCAGCACTACGCCTACATCGGCGACGCAGTCCCAAATGCGCTGCACTACAAGGACATGCTGCAATTCAAGCAGATGGGGCTGAACATCGTCCGCACGGCTCACTACCCGCAAGACAACGCGCTGCTGGATGCTTGCGACGAACTTGGCATTCTTGTTTACGAAGAGGCTCCCACCTGGATTAGCATTGGAAACGACGCGTGGTTCGATAACCTCGAAAGAGCCGCGCGTCGGATGGTGCGAAATCACCGCAACCATCCGTCGGTCCTCATTTGGGGCGGCGGAATCAACCATCGTGGGTACGTTCCCCGTTTGCACTACGCCGTGAAGGAGGAAGACCCGACTCGCTGGACCGGTTCGAACAACGCAGAGTGGACCGGTGTGCAGAATTCCGGCGTCTGCGACCTGTTCACGAACATGGACTACGGCGGAATCAAAGACTGGTCCGGTAAAGAGTATCTCCTAGCGATGGAGGGCGGATCCGGTGAATCGACCTTACAGAAGTACGCGAGTGATCCGTTACGTCTCGGTATCATTGCCTGGACCGGCCACGCATATTACACGTTCCACATTGGTCCCAACCAGTGGAATCGGATGCGAAGCGGTTCGCTCGATGGCTTCCGCACACAGTCACCGCCGCGCGACGCGACGTCCGGCGAGCCGGTTGCGATGAAGTTGGAACTTGACATGGAAGACCGTGTTCTGACCGCCGACGGCTCGGATATCGTCATCGCGCGAACTCGTTTCTTCGACAACAAGGGCAACATCGTTCCGAAGTCGGAGCTACAAGTCCGCTACTCCGTGACCGGCCCGGCCAGTATCGTCGGAGACGGGCTGCTTAAGGGCGTCAACCCGATCGGCCTTTCGCGGGGCGCCGCACCGGCCCTCATTCGGGCGATGACGGAACCGGGCATGATTACTGTTCGCGCCGAATGCGAGGGATTCGACGCCCAAGAAGTAACTGTCTCGAGCGTCCCATTCAACTCCGACTCCATCGAAGCCAGCGCGAAGCCGATCTACGACCAGGAGAAGGTCCTCGTCGACCTGGGCGAAGCGGGACAACTCGTCCAATTCGACTGGACGCCCTGGTTCGGCAACCGTAACGAGGAAGCGTTGATCACTCTTCCGAACATGGGCGGCTTCAAAGTCGCTCTGAAGTGCGGCTCAAAGGACGGCATGACTCGCTGGCTCGGTGAGGCGAACATCAAGGGATTCAGGAACTTTGCGATTGGCGATGGCATGTGTGCGGTCGATGAGAAGGGGCTCCTCTTGCAGTTCAGCGGGCTGCCGAAGGGGCGATATCAGCTGAAAACGTATCACCATTCTCCTCGCTCGAATACGAATTCGATGGACCCGAATCGTGAACGCCTCAAAACTCTGACCATTCACCAGATTCCGGTCGCTGCGAACGTCGCGATTCAAGTGGACGGCAAGCGAGTCGTGGCCGGCACGACATCGGGCGGCCAGATCCCGGATTCTGGGCCCGGCGCGGCGATCGTCACGTTCGAGGTTCAAGGCGATGCGCCCGTAACCGTCACGATGACCGACGCCGACGGCGATGGCGCGAAGGCGGTCTGGCTCAATGCGTTCGAACTGCAACAGGCATCCTGCGTTCATCAGAGCAACTAAGCAATGTGCGTGAAATAGGTGAGCGGAATGGCGTCAGCTACCGGTGAATGAGGACAGGGTTATCGAGCAACAAACCGGCGGCTAGTGCCGTGCCGCTGCTCTCGGGCATCGTATAGTGCCAGGGATCATCCAAGTTAGACCGCCAGAAGCCGTCATCCTGTTGACGTGCGGCAAGCGACTTGGCCATCCGCCGGTACAGGTCGACATACCGGTCGTAATTCGGGGCGTCCTTGGGAAGATGTTTCAGGAGTCTCGGGAGCCCGGCAAACACCCAGCCGTTGCCGCGAGACCAGAGAATCTTCTCGCCGTTGGGTGACTCTATTCCGATGTAGGATGGATCGCGATAGTACAGCGCTTCGTCCTTGTCCAGAATCACGTCCGTCACGTTCCAGAACGCGTCATTCAGGAAATCCAGATACTTCTGATCGCCAGTCGCCTTGTACAGCATCGCGAATAACGGAGCGGCATACAGCGAGTCGGCGTAAACATGACGAACGTCCGTGGGATTGGGCTCATGACTGTACCACACCTTCCCGACCTCTGGCGCGTAGGGCAAGTCGATGCGAAGTCCGTCGATCGTGGGGACAATCTTCATTGGGTTCGGGTCAAGCAAATGCAGCTCCGCCCACGTCATCGCGCAAAACAACCGATTGAACCCCGATCGCTCTTTTCCGATTTTCCACTGATGCTTCTCGGCCCATTGCAAAGCCTGATTGAGATAGGTTGGATCGGCCGTGGCATGATACGCCTCGATGACGCCGGAATACCAAGTGGATCGCACCCAATCGCGATCGGTGTCGCGATAAGGATTGTCGCGCGTGAGCGATTGGCTCGTTGCATCAACTCCAGAATCTCGGATTCACGAAGAGGATCTGCGGCCAAAGATCGATTCGTCGTGCACAGTATGACGGCGCCGAGAAGTAGGCTCCAGCTCGCGACGCGAGTGAGGCATGTCGCGTACCGCTTTTCCGTGACTGAAAACATGTGGATTCCTTCTGTGGGCAAGATTGCGGGACTCAGGGCAACGGCACGCATGCTCATGTCTTCCTTAACTTTACACCGGGGTGTTCGCAGGCGGAATTGGCTCTAAACTCTTGTGCTCTTTCGAGTCGTATTTGGGAGCATCCCTCATGTTCGTCGACCGCCGCAAGACACCGTCCTGCTTTTTCTGAATGGCATGATCATACTCATTGGCACAAGGCACTCCATGGACCCCCTGCTTCCATACGGTCGTATAGGACCACATGCGGTGTTGCTTTTGGCGGCATGCGTCCTTGGGCTTCCAGGCCCCGTCGCATGGTCGCAGGGCACTGCACCCACGACATCGGGCGACGCAGAGACCGCTGCGACGGAGATTCCTGACGATCAGTCGGGAACAACAACCGCCCCGCCCATCTTGCTGGAGGAAGTGCCAAATCGCGCGGAAGCGACAACCGCCGAGTTGGCTACGCTGCTACCCCGCGACAGCTCCCATCGGACCCTTGAGCGGGTCGGTGGAGAAACGGATCTCGTACTCAAAGAAGTCGAGACGCAATTGGCGAAGACCCGGAAAATGCTGACTGGCCGTCCCAACGTGCGCACTCTGCAAAGGTCCTCGGCCGAGCTCACCGAGATGCTCGATCACTTGCGGTCACTCGAGGAGGAACTGGATGGCCAACTGGATGGCTTCGGTGATTCATTCGAGCGAATTGACAAGATTGCAGCGGTTTGGACGATGACGGACGAACTGGCCAAGACCAAAGAGGACGCCGATGCGACGATGTTGACACGCATTGCCGCCGTGCTCGGTGAGATCGCTCAGATGCGTTCGTCAGTCGTCGAACGTCGCAATGAGCTATTGTCCGTGCGCGACAAACTGGTGAATCCGAGCGTCGCGCTCGCTGAATCCATCGAACAGTTGCAAGCGACCGTGGAGGCACGGCTGGCGGGAATTTTTCGGGCCGAGCACCCACCGTTGTGGAGCCCGCGAATCCGAGAATCGCTCCAGATGGAATGGCAAACCATCGGGCCGCAGCTCTTAAGGAAGCGGTTTGAAGAGAGGGGACAAGTCTCGAGGAAGCCCACGCATTCGATCGGCTTCCAGATCGTGCTGTTCCTAGCCATTGGCCTAACCTTGCGTTGGCTGCGCCAGCGGACCCGAGCGAGGGCGGAAGTTGATAATCGTCTAAGAGGTGCCCAGTTGGTCTTCGAGCACCCGTGGGCCATGGCCGTGTTGATCACAGCTTTTCTCACGATACCGCTGGACCCGCTAGCACCCCGTAGCGCTGGATTGGTCGCCGCCGCATTCATCGCCGTCGCAACGTTGCGAATTGTTCAGCGCTACCTACCTGATCCATTGATCCTGTTCACTTGGGGGCTGGCGATTCTGTACATTCTCGATCGGTCTCGCGACCTGCTCGATACGACACCCACTCTGAGTCGCCTCGTCTTCTTCGCAGAGATGTTCGGTGGACTCGGCTTGTTGATCTACCTGTTGCGCCCGAGCCGAATCGTCAAACTGCCCGAGGAGCGTCGAGGTCATCCCTTCTTCCGACCGCTCTACGTGGCGATGAGTCTCGCTGCTGGAGTTTTGACAATAGCAATCTTGTCGGATCTGTTTGGATGGAGTGACCTTGCCGTGTTGCTGGGCGACGGCGTTCTGAGAAGCGGCTATCTGGGGTTGGTGGTCTTTGTGCTGCTGAAGGTGGCTCAGGGGCTAGCCATGTTTGCGCTCGTCCTTCGACCTCTCGAACTCGTTCGGGCGATCTCCAATCATCGACAGAGAGTGCAGCATTGGCTTGAGCGAGGCTTGAGTGTCCTTGCGGCGGGCTTCTGGGCGGCACTTGTCTGTGGGCAACTTGGTCTACTCACGCCCGCGATCGAGGTTGCCAAACAGGTCCTTGGTGCCAGTGTCGAGATCGGTGCGCTCTCGGTTTCACTGAGCGACGTGGTCGTGTTTGCATTCACCGTTTGGTTCTCCTTTCTGCTTGCGCGGTGGGTGCAGGTGCTTCTTCAGGAAGATGTGTTCTCGCGGGTACGTACCAGCCGAGGTGTTCCGTACGCTGTCTCGAACCTCGCCCGATACAGCGTGATTTGCCTTGGCTTTCTGGTCGGTCTGTCCGCAGCGGGCGTCGAGATCACTAAACTTGCCGTCGTCGCAGGTGGGCTAGGCGTCGGGATCGGATTCGGTTTACAAAACGTTGTCAATAATTTTGTTTCTGGTCTGATCCTGCTCTTTGAGCGACCGATCGATGTCGGAGACACGATCGAGTTGTCCGACACCTCGGGGACCATGAAACGGATTGGTATCCGTGCCAGCGTGATCCGCACCTTCGACGGGGCCGAAGTCATTGTGCCCAACGGCATGCTCATCTCGGACAAGGTCACCAACTGGACGCTTTCGGACAGGCGTCGGCGGATCGATCTGAACGTGGGGGTCGAATACGGGACACCCGCCCAGCGAGTGATTGACCTGCTGATTGATGTGGCGAAGGCCAACCCCAAGGTGATTGGCGATCCCGAGCCGGTCGCCTTTTTTGAGAACTTTGGCGACAGCTCTCTCGATTTCAAGCTCCGGGCGTGGTTCGATGCGGATCACGCAACCAACACGCATACAATCCACAGCGAGATTGCTGTCGCCGTCCAGCAGGCGCTCGAAGACGCCCACATCGGCGTCCCCTTCCCGCAACGCGATCTCCGTCTGATCAGCATGCCCCCCAACGCGGAGTCAGACCCCAACGCGGCGACAGACCTCGGTGCGGTAAAGCCGCCGTCCGATCCCAGAGATGGGCCATGACGAGCATGGGGCACGCAATGGCCCGGCAAGGTTTTTATTCGTGCCACACCGGCGTTCCTGTCCCAGGTATCTCTCGGTAGGTTGCTCCGCAGCAGAGCCTGCCTCCCGTTTGACTGGGCAATACTGAATTCGGTCGGCGATTACTTCAACGGATGGTTGATGATGTCGGGTTGGATTCGGAATTTTGGTGTGTCGATCGGTTCGTCATTCGCGCAGCGCTTTGTGGCATGAGCCTAAGCATTTACGGCAAGTCGAAGATCAACGCCGATTGGATACGATGCGCATCGCCCTTCTTGCGATCGACGGTTTCCAGCAGACCATACAAATACTCGATGCCAACCTTCACTCGAGCTACCGGATTCCAAATCGCATTGACCGCTAGATAGGTTGTCTGCCGCTCGTCGCTTGCCGCCTGAAGCAACGAGTTATCGAGGGCGTTTTCGGCGTAGGTCAAGTTGGAACTCAGACGGTCATTCCAGTCCCAAGTGATTCCGACCATCCAGCCTGTAAATCCCAACACCTTGTCCGTGGTTGCGGTTTCGGGCGCCGCATCCGGCAGCCCCCGGTAGCTACCAATTCCATCTCCAAATACGATCTGGTGATAGAACTTGCTCTTATCCGTCAAGAGCGTTGCTCCGGTTAGGTTGATCCCCCAGGCTGATCCCGTGATGACACGTTCGTCCGTCGGCTGAAAGCCACCTAGCCGATACAGACAAGCTATTTGATATTGCCCCCATTCTTCGCTTAGACGCAGTCTCGCTACCAAATCCGGCGAAGGCGTACGCGAATCGCCCGTGATTCCCGGGGGCGGAACCACGTCGAATTGCGGATTCTCGGCGGCAATCGCCATGGTCCAATTCTCATTGAGTACCGGTTGTGTCCAGCGGATCAACGCCTGTCGTCGATTGACGCTCGAAACGGACCCTTCAAAGTCCAACGTTGCCGGAAACGAGGCCACGTCGGTAAACGTGGTCCATGTCTGACCGACCAAAAGGGAGCCGACCTCGCCATAGGCATGACGTAGGCGATAGCTATTGTTGTCACCGAAAAAATCCCCTTCGACGAACATGCGAACGGGATGTGCATCAGACGCCCAGCGTGTGTCGAAGCTGAGCCTTGTCTGACGTGCATGAAAACGTGTATTCGTTCGGGCAGGAGCGCCAACCGGTATGTCCGTCGTGACAAAGCTATCGGTGGAGTCGATCGGGTTAAAATCATAGATGAAGTCGGCCTTCACATATCCGCCGATCTTCATGGCCACATCCTCACCGAACACAATCAAACCACCCTTGAATTCGGGCGCATCGTAGAGATTGGTGCCGACGTCAAATTGTCGTGGGTTGCGTGAGAATTTCCCCTGGAACCTGCTTGCATTGGGCGCGGGCGTCAGTCCGGTCGACACGACTTGCGACTCGGATACCTGCGCGATGGACGTCGGCTGATTGACTTCGCCGCTAAAATCCGCCAGTGCAAGCCCCGCGGTTTGATCGTCAATTCCGCCGAATGTGAATGAACCAGGTAGCTGCAGTCCCGGTGACATGCTTACCGGTAGCTCAATCCCGCCATCGTTGCTCTCAATTGCATGCGGTAGCAATGCCGCTGGAAAAGAGCCCGTTTGCGCGTGGCTCCAACCGGCGGCCAAGACGAGCCAGATTGCCGAGGATAGTGCTCGATGCAAGACAATGTTCCAGAAAGACGCGGCAAATCGATGCGAGCGAACAAACCAGCCCCCAGTGGGCGAAAGAAAGTTTAGTCAAGCCATCAATAGAAAAGCGCGTTGATGCCTGTCAACCTCAGCCCCAAAGGGCGCATGGGACGGGGTGCCCGGAAAACACCTTTTTACCCGCTGTGCAATGAGGATCATTCCATACACGGCACCTGGACAATTAGCCACCTCGAAACGCGTCCATACGAGACCTGCGGAAACATCTTGGCCACACCTTTCCCGGTTCGTTCGTTGTATCGGACAAAACTGCCAATTAGAACGGTTGTTTAATCGTCCCACCCCCAGCTAAAGTCGATGAAGCCATTGGTCAGGAATCGCCAGAAATCAAGACTGATGATCATCCCGATCACCAAAGCGAATCAAGGAACGAGGCTGTTGCCGTCTTAGCCGATGCAGAGTCCGAATCACCTGATCGAGGACTTTCGACCGTGCCGGCTGGCGTGACCGATGCCGCTACACCGGATCAGGTTGAACCGACCGACGATCCAGAACCCGTCGTGTCACCGGCATCCCTGGTGCCAATCGACGCGACCGGCACCGGCGAAACGCATACGTCGGACAAAGCGGCCGGTAAGGTTGCCGAAACCATGCGAGTCGAGATCGACCAACTGGATGGCCTGATGAATCTGGCCGGCGAGTTGGTTGTCAATCGAGCGCGCTTTGTGCAGATATCCCGCCAGATCAGTCCGGCGCATCGGAAAGCCAGTACGTTGAATCGGATCCGCGATTTTTGTGACAGCTTGCGTCACACGATCGATGGCCTAGAGAATGATACGGCGGAACCGTGCGATCGTATTGCGTTGGTCGAGCAATTACGTCGCGGTTTGGAGTTGATGGACGAGCATTCAGAGATCTGGGAACATGATCGTGGCTACCTGGAAAAGTTCGGCGAAGCAATTGATCAACTTTCGTGGGTCTCGCAGAGTTTGCAAAAGGGAGTCCTCGACACTCGAATGGTCCCCGTCGGTCCCCTCTTTAATCGCTTCAAACGTGTTGTCCGCGATTTGTCCAACGAACGTGGCAAACGTGTGAATCTGCGGATCCGTGGTGAGAAGACGGAGCTCGACAAGCGGATGATCGACGCTCTGGGGGATCCCTTGGTGCACTTGGTACGAAACTCGATTGACCACGGACTTGAATCACCACAAGTTCGCCGGGACAACGACAAACCGGATGTAGGAACGATCTTTCTGGAGGCCACACACAGCGGCAACAACGTCTCGATCCACATTCGCGATGACGGCGGTGGAATCGACGTTGAGAAAATCAAAGCGAAACTGGTCAGCAACCGAGTTTTGTCGGAGTCGGCCGCTGGCGAATTGAGCGACGAGCAGGCTTTGGATTACATTTGGCACCCCGGATTCAGCACGGCCGGCGATGATGATGTGGTCACGGTGCAGGGAAAACGAACCATTGACGTGCGAGACGAATTCATTCCGCTGGTTACGATCGACGAAATTTTGGATTGGCATGATATCGATTCTGGTCACGACGGCCCCGGCGGCAGAGAATCGGATGGCGATGAATGCGATGCCGAAGTGCAGGCATCGGAAGTGGTGATCTTGCAGATCGCCGGCAAGACCATGGGATTGCGGGTCGACGAACTGCTGGGCAGTCACGACATGGTGATCAAGTCGCTTTCGGATAACTTTTTCGATATACGTGGGACAAGAACCGATCGAGTTAAAGCAAACAATCGGCGAGAAACAAAGAGATGGCAACCAAACGCTTATTATTCGTCGACGATGCCCTGTTTATGCGGAAACGCATTCGCGAGATTGCGGAATCCGCCGGTTGGGAAATCGCAGGTGAAGCGGAGGATGGCGAACAGGCCTTGTCGCTTTATCAACAAGAAAAACCGGACCTCGTCACCTTGGATATCGTGATGCCCAAGGTCGATGGCGTGTCGGCGCTAAAACAAATGATGCAGCACGATCCGCAGGCACGTGTCGTCATGGTCAGCGCAGTGAATCAAAAGCCGAAATTGGCCGAGTGCATCCAAGCCGGTGCGATTGATTTTATTGTCAAACCGTTTGATAAAACGTTGCTCCGCGAATTTTTCATAAAGTCATTTGCTGCCAAAAGCAAACCGTAGGAAGAGTATCGTGAATTCCTGACCGACTAAAATTCTGGTGGTCGACGACTCGGCGCTGTACCGCTAGTCGATTCAGAATGTGCTGCGCGGAGTCGAAGACGCCGAATCGGTCGGCAGTGCCAAGAACGGCGTCGATGCGTTGGAAAAGATCGAGCGTTTGGATCCCGATTTGCTAACGCTTGATGTAGAAATGCCTGACATGAATGGCATCGAGTTGTTGCGTGAGATCAAACGCCGACGACTTCGTCCCAAAGCGATCATGGTCAGCAGCTTTACGGCGGCCGGGGCACAAGTGACCACGGACGCCCTGATGGAAGGAGCTTTCGATATCATACTCAAACCACACGGTAACGATTCCCAATCGAATCGGCAACAACTTCAAGACGAGCTGCAGCAGAAACTCTCTGCCTTTCGTGAATCGTCTGACGACGCCGGGCCCCGCAGGCAGACTGCACGGCAACGAGTGGAGGTCGAGGAACGGATCGACACGGTACCCGCTCCCCGCTCCCCGCTCACCCTGCTTGGCAATGATCTTGGGAACGTCGACGGGCGGCCCTGTGGCGCTCAAGGCCGTGTTGCCAAAACTGCCCGCGGAATTGCCGATCCCCGTTCTCGTCATTCAACACATGCTGCCGACGTACACATTCCTTGGCGACTCGACTCGATTCCCTCTGTGAATTGGAGGTGGTCGAAGCGACCGACAAGATGGAGGCCATCGCCGGAAGGGTCATCATTACCGCTGGCGGCAAGCAAATGAAACTGATCTCGCGCGGTGACCGGTTGCTTGTTCGATTGACCGACGATCCGCTCGAAAATGGCGTTCGCCCTTCGGTGGATTATACGCTTCGTTCGGCTGTAGCTGCACTCGACGGCAATGCCCTTGCGGTCATTATGACGGGCATGGGACGTGACGGGCTGGAAGGTTGCAGAGTCTTGAAACAGGCTGGCGGCTATGTCTTCGCACGAAATCAAAGCGATTACGTGGTCTATGGCATGCCAAAAGTTGTCATTGAGCAACAGCTTGCCGATCGTACGTTGCCGCTTGGAAAGTTGGCCCCGGGAGCCTCGGCACTCGAGCATCGAATGACTTACCCACAGATTCTGCGGAACAGCCTTAATTTTAGGGTTCGAGGGACCGAAGGGCTCGCGCCCTGCCGCTAAAACTTGTAGCGGAACGGCGTGAGCCGTCCGGTCTCACTCTAATTTTTAATCTGGACAACGCACTAGCCCGGAAATCAGCATACGAACCGTAACGATTTAGCTGGACAGCGTCACTTTAAGAGCGGCAAATTGCGATAAATCGCCCACAATGTCGCGATGTCCAGTTCGTCTGCTGTTTGACGCTACAGTCGTCATGGACGAGTCGCTGTTTGTGCAGAAGATGGGCAACCTCGAGAAAGACGCCGGTGAGGACCGTTCATTCGATTGAGCAACGATCGCTTTGAAACGAAACGGCAATCGATGCCCACGAAGATGAGAGTCCCTATACAATGAGGTGTTCTGGAATTCGGTCCGTGAACTCACCACTTATTGATGCACCCGGGAAGCGAGGAATTTCCTTCGAACAATCATTTAAGACGGATGTGTGCCCGCTCCAAAAGCATTCACGCTGGGTGGTGTGTCCAAGCACAACCCCTACATTGATACATTGCCTGCACCTAGCAACAACACAAAGAGGTCCAACGATGAGGAAACAACTTGCACTAGTCCTGTCGGTACTTGCGATGATGGGATTGTCGCCGCAGCTTTCCGCTTCCGGTCCGCGGCCCAACGTGGTCGTTCTTTACGCGGATGATATGGGCGTCGCGGATGTTTCCTATGGTGACGCTGGATCGAAAATCCAAACTCCGAACCTCGATCGTCTGGCGTCCGACGGCATGGTGTTTACCGATGGCCACAGCTCGTCGGGCATTTGTACTCCGAGCCGTTTCGCGATGCTCACCGGTCAACATCATTGGCGGAGATTTCATGGTATTGTGAATGCATTCGGTGGGCCCGTTTTCGAGGCCGAAGACTTCACCATCGCCAAGATGTTCAAGAAACGCGGCTACCGGACGGCATGCTTCGGCAAGTGGCATCTCGGTTGGGATTTCGATGCGATTCGCAAGCCCGGCGTGGAAAAGAAGGACTGGGTCAAAGCCGATTCTTATGACTGGACCAAGCGGTTTCCCGGAGGTCCAATCGATCGAGGCTTCGATCACTATTTCGGCGATGGCACGATCAACTTCCCGCCCTATTGCTGGATCGAGAACGACCGGTTTCTGACCATCCCGACCCAGCCGGTTATCAAATCGCAACCGCTGGCCGGTGGCGGTTCGTTTCGTCCGGGTCCGATGGCCGAGAGTTGGAATCCCTACGATGTCCTGCCGACGATCACCGAAAAAGCCGTCGAGTGGATTTCGAAGCAAAAGGATGTTCAGCCATTCTTCGTTTACCTCGCATTCAACGCGCCTCATTACCCGATCGTTCCGAACGAGGAATTTCACGGGAAATCGAAGGCGGGCTACTATGGTGATTTTGTCGTTGAAACCGATGCCATGATCGGCAAGGTGCTTGCTGCGCTGGCGGAACGCGGTTTAGCCGAAAACACCATGGTCGTTTTCTCCGCCGACAATGGGCCTGAAACGCATGCTTTTCAAAGGCTGGAAGAGTTCGATCAATGGAGCTCCGGAGATTTTCGGGGAGTGAAACGCGACATCTACGAAGGCGGACACCGTGTTCCCTTCATCGTGCGCTGGCCCGGCCGGGTCAAGAGAGGTGTCGTTTCTGATGAAGTGGTGAGCCAGGTTGACCTGGCTGCGACTTTCGCGGCCATGATTGATCACCCGCTGGATAAAGACGAGGCCATCGACAGCTATAACCTGCTGCCAGTTCTGAATGGTGAAGACTATGCTCGTCCCTTGCGAACGGCTACGGTGCAGAACACCTCTGCAGGGAAGTTTGCCTTACGCCAGGGAGATTGGGTGCTGATCGATGCGCCAACTGGCTCCGCGAAAAAAGAGTCGAACGACTATTTGAAGCATTTCGGACTTGAATCCTATGGAACGGGGCATCCTGGCCTGTTGTTCAACCTCAAGGAAGATCCACGCCAATCGAAGAACCTGTATGCGAAACACCCCGAAAAAGTAGAGAGCATGCGCAGCCTACTCAAACGCTACACAAACGGGGAACGTTGCGCGCCGATCAACAGATAGAGCCTTGAAGCAATCAACATACCATTGGGGGTCACGACGATGCATCATGATCGCGAGTCCGATACTGCGTTGGCGAGGTGTTCATGATGCAGCGGAAACGACGACTGAAATGTGCATGGTCGTAGAATCCGCATGTCAACGCAATCTCAGCAACCGTCTTCTCGGTTTCCAACAACATTTTTGCAGCGCGTTCAATGCGAATGCCCATCAAGTATTGGCGTGGCGAGGCTCCAAATGCGCGGCGAAAACGGCGTTCGAATTGGCTTTGGGAAAGCCCCGCCATCTCGGCCAGATCAGCCGTCACCAAGTTGTCAGCGAAGTGTTGGTGTAGGTGCTCAATGACTTTCGCAAAAGCCGCCACGGTTCCTCGCGGTTCTCGGATTTCCTCGATTTGGCGAGAGAATCCCGCGACACCGATGATTTGTCCACGCGAATCGCGTAAGGGAACTTTGCTGGTCATCACCAATCGCGGTGAACCGGCTGACTCGGGTGCACTCTCGACACGGTCGATGATCGGTTTGCCGGACTCCAGCACCCGCAAGTCGTCCGCACGGTAATCGTCGGCTCGCTGCTTGGGGAAAAAGTCGTGATCCGTCTTTCCGATTGCCTCCGCCTCGGTGGGTACGCCACAGTATTCACAGCCGCGCCGATTCAGGGCGATAAATCGTCCCTGCCGATCCTTCACGAAGAACGACAGTCCCGGCAGCAGATCGAGCATCGCGAACACTTGCTCGTACGACTCCAGACGTCGAAAAAAACGGTCTCTCAGGCTGGTAGATTTCATGCCTTGATTTTACACGGCGCTGGCGCGTTTGTGCAAGACAACGATTCGGCTGTGGAAGAAAATAGGTGCTTCATGTGAGGGCATCCTTTTTGGTCAAGCAACGATTGAATCATCAATAAGCTCGCGAGCAATTACCAAAGTTATCTATGCCAATGATTAACGCGTTTCCTGTTATCAAAACACGATTCCCGCGACTAACGGGAGCGGGCCAAAGCACCGTTGAACGAAAGCTCGCATCGCTTTGGCCGTGCCGCCCTATGAGACAATTCACCCGTGTCGTTTCTGTGTTCCTTTTGCTGTTTTGCGTCAGCATTTCGTCGCGTACCGCGGAAGCAGATGACATCAACTTCAATCGCGACATTCGTCCGATCCTTTCGGACAAGTGCTACTTCTGTCATGGGCCGGATGCAGAAAACCAGCAAGCGGGATTGCGACTCGATTCGCGCGAAGGGGCGATCGACGTGATCGAGTCAGGCGACCTGATGGAAAGGGTCAGCAGCGAGGAACCCGATGTGTTGATGCCACCACCGCAATCGAATTTGGGGTTGAGCGACGCCGATCGAACGATGCTGAAACGTTGGATTGATGCAGGTGCACCCTACCAGGGTCATTGGGCATTTGAGCCGTTGCCGGATTCGGTGCCACTGCCCAAGACGAAAGGTAATGGCAGCCGTGAGCAACCGATCGACCGTTTCGTGCGGGCAAAACTTGCGGAAGCCGGCTTGAAGGCTGCCCCGCCGGCCGAGCCGCTACGTTGGCTTCGCCGGGTAACGTTGGACTTGACCGGTTTGCCGCCAACGCCCGATCAAATAGAAGCATTTGAAACTTCGATGGCCGAGTCGGGTGCATCCGCATACGAGCAAACGGTCGATTCCTTCTTGAAGTCGCCCGCCTTTGGTGAACACATGGCAGTCGCATGGCTGGACGCTGCTCGATATGCCGATTCCTATGGCTATCAATCTGACAAGTTGAATACTCAGTGGCCCTACCGCGACTGGGTCGTCAAAGCCTTCAACGACAATCTGCCCTATGACGAATTCCTCACATGGCAATTGGCAGGCGATTTACTCGAAGACCCTACGCGAGACCAACGGCTCGCCACGGCATTCAATCGTATTCACCGATTGAACAACGAAGGCGGCGCTGTTTTTGAGGAATGGCGAATCGAGAACGTGGCAGATCGCGTGAACACTTTTGGAACGGCGGTGTTGGGGTTGACGATGGAGTGTTGTCGCTGTCATGACCACAAGTACGATCCGATCTCGATGCGAGATTACTATTCGCTTTCATCGTTTTTCAATTCGATTGACGAAAGTGGCGTGTATGATCGCACGGAGAAGGTTCCATGTCCATCGATCTTATTGCCAACACCCGAGCAGCAAACGGCGTTGGATGAAGCGAAACAAAATGTAACGTTAGCAGAACGAGAATTCCAGCAGGCGTTGCAAGAATCAAAGTTGCGATTTGATCATTGGAGACAATCAGCACCCATACCGCTTGCGATTCCCGATCTGCGGCTGGCAATGGGCTTTGACCGCGGTTTCGATGATTCGTTGAAAGAGGTCTACCATCCGTCCGAGTCCGATCGGACTTGGTGCAAGATGCCCGAATTAGTCGAGGTGGTCGACACGAACGTCGCCCGACTTGATCCAGCGATCGCAGCCGACAAAAGTGATTCTGATGAATCCATGCCGCGACAAGCCATTAAGCTAGATGGCGAGCGAGGAGTGACGACCAGAGGAATCGAACCGTTTGATCGCTGGATGCCCTTGAGTGTGGTCGTGACGTTTCGGGAAACCAAGCGAGTCGCCGAACGTAGTTTGATTGCCCATCACACCCGCGGAACGGATTGCGGCTACAACGGTTGGGATTTGACAATCGAAAATGGGCATTTGGAGTCGCGGATGTATCGCGTATGGCCGGGGAATGCGATCGGAATTCGCACGGTTGATCCGATCCCCGTTGACCAGTGGCACCAAGTCGCCGCGACGTATGACGGTTCATCGATGGCCACGGGCTTGTCGCTGTTCCTAAACGGCAATCGGCTTGACACCATGGTGCTGCGTGATGAACTCAAGAAAAGCTGCAATGTATTGGTCGATCACGGCGGCGAGTTTGTCGTCGGCCAGCGGTTCCGTGCTCGAGGGCTCGATGGGGGATTGATCGACGACGTGCGTATCTACTTGCGGTCGTTGACCCAACCGGAGCTTTCGCAGTTGGCGACGGGCCAACCATCGGAGGTCGACGCCAGTTACTTCGCGTCGGCGATTGATGAAAACGCTCGCGAAGCGATGCGAAAATTGACGGAGGCTCGAAAGGAGTTCGTCATGGCCGAAGAGGTCATGGACGAGATTCCGGTCATGCGAGAAATGGATCAGCCGCGCGAGACTCATGTGTTGGCACGTGGCCAGTATGACGCTGTGACCAGCGACTCCACAAAAGTGGATCGTCACGCGTTGCCCGCCGTGCCAATTCCCCTGCCTAAAGACGCGCCGGGAAATCGTTTGGGATTGGCGAAATGGGCGACGCACCCGAATCATCCGCTCACCGCGAGAGTCGCGGTCAATCGCTTCTGGGGCAATTTCTTTGCATCGGCACTGGTTCGTACGCCCGAGAATTTCGGATCGCAAGGTGATCTACCCACGCATCCCGAATTGCTGGATTGGTTAGCTCGAGATTTTGTTAGCAACGGTTGGAACGTTAAGCAACTCTGCAAAAAAATCGTCTTGTCCGCAACCTATCGGCAGGACTCTCGGACGGATGCAGAGACCGTCGCCGCCGATCCCAGCAATGAGTTGCTTGCTCGCGGACCCGCGTATCGCTTGGCCGCCGAGCAAATTCGCGATGTGGCCCTCGCGGCGTCGGGATTGCTCAATCTCGAATTCGGCGGCCCGCCAGTGTCGCCCTATCAACCGGGCGGGGATCTTTGGAAAGAGTCCAACGGAATGTCCCCTCCCTACCAACAATCGGTGGGGCGATCACTCTATCGCCGATCCTTGTATTCGGTTTGGAAACGCACCGCACCGCTCCCAAACATGATGGCGTTTGATTCAACGACACGCGAAGTCTGTACGGTGAAACGTTCCCGTACGAATACGCCGCTGCAGGCCTTGGTTCTATTGAACGACGTTCAGTTCATCGAAGCCTCCCGCGTGTTGGCGGAGCACTTGATCACCATCGAGGATTCCGACCAGCGAATTGAAGCCGCATTCCTTCGGCTGACTGGCCGCCGACCGGACGAGACGGAAAGCCAGGTGCTTCGTGGACTGTTGGAAGAGGAGCAAGCGTATTACGCGAATGACCTCAACGCAGCAAAAAGCGTGTTAGCCCTTGGCGAGAAGCCCTCTCTGTCCGATGTCGATCCCGCGAAACTTGCCGCATTCACCATTCTTTGCCAAGCCATCCTGAATTTAGACGCAACCATTTGGAAGCGATAGAAGTCGATCATGAATCAAGCAAACCCATTCGCGGTCAATCGTCGAGTTTTTCTCGAGAAGAGTGCATCCAGCGTTGGTGTTGCCGCGCTGGCAAACATGCTCGTCCAAGACGCCGGTGCGACAACCCAAACAGCCAAGACACACTTCGCCCCCAAAGCCAAACGAATTATCTATCTGTTTCAATCCGGTGGGCCGGCGCAGCAAGATTTATTCGACTACAAGCCATTGCTCAATGAAAGGAACGGTGAAGAATTGCCCAAAAGCGTCCGTGGGGAGCAACGGTTGACCGGGATGTCCGTCAACCAATCGTCGTTGCCGCTGGCCGGTTCCAAGTTCAAATTTTCGCAATACGGCCAATCCGGCGCTTGGTTAAGCGAGTTGCTGCCATATCATCGTGACATCGTCGACGACGTTTGTTTCATGAAGTCGATGCATACTGAAGCGATTAATCACGACCCAGCCATAACCCTGTTCCAAACGGGTTCACAGATCGCCGGTCGACCGTCACTGGGTGCTTGGTTGTCATATGGACTGGCCAGCGAGAATGAGGATTTGCCGGCGTTCATTGTCTTGGTGTCGGCCGGGCAAGGCGGTCAGCCGTTATATGCGAGATTGTGGGGCAACGGTTTCTTGGATTCAAAATACCAAGGCGTTCCGTTCCGTGCTGGCAGTGATCCGGTGTTGTACCTGTCGAATCCAGAGGGTATCCCCGAATCACGTCGGCGCAGGCAGTTCGATGCAATCAATTCGCTCAACCAACATCAATTCTCCAGGGAACTTGATCCGGCGATTGAGTCACGGATCGCACAATATGAGATGGCGTTCCGGATGCAATCGAGCGTTCCGGAGGTGACCGATTTTTCGGACGAACCTGAATCGACATTCGATCTTTATGGAGATGATGCGCGAAAGCCGGGGACCTTCGCCGCGAACTGTTTGCTCGCACGGCGGTTGGCTCAGCGTGATGTTCGTTTCATCCAGCTCTATCACCAAGGGTGGGACCAACACTCCAACTTGCCCAAGCAAATCGTAGGGCAAGCAAAAGAAACGGATCAAGCTTCTGCAGCATTGGTCAAGGACCTCAAACGATTGGGATTACTCGAGGACACGCTTGTAATTTGGGGCGGTGAGTTTGGGCGCACGTCCTACACGCAAGGCGTTCTAACCGCGGATAATTACGGGCGAGATCATCATCCACGCTGCTTCACAACCTGGATGGCAGGCGGGGGGATCGCGCCAGGAATGACTTACGGGGTAACCGACGAGTTTGGATACAATGTCGTCGAGAACGGCGTCCATGTGCATGACTTCAATGCAACGATTTTACACTTGATGGGCATCGACCACGAGCGTTTAACCTATAAGTATCAGGGCCGCCGTTTTCGCCTCACCGATGTTCACGGCAATGTCTTGAACGACATCTTGGCCTAATACCTGGTCCCATGGCGGCAAAGTCACATGCATCCGTTTGGCTAAGCCACATTCATCGCCCATGCTTAAAAGATTGGTTTTCGCTGTATCGAAGGCTCAATTTGTATATTTGGCTCCTCGGACGAATTAGTGGGTGAAAACCATCGAATATGGGGCACTCGGGATCGGTGATTTGGAGTGCCTTTGCCGGTGCTCAAACACTCGCTCGGCGCTCCGCGGAAGGGGCTCATCCATACCATTTGGCTCTCCCACGCAATGGGTGGGTAGCTTTTTGCCATCTTCATTCCGATCCCCCGGTTTTTTAAGGCATTTCAGGGCAGAAAGAAGGTGTTCAGCGTCATTCCATCTCGAAGCCCAAAAAGAAACCCCGGAAAGACACGCTCGTTCGACCCTTTCCCAGCGAGAAACTCTGGCTCATCCGGCGGAAGCGTGCGCAGGAGGTTTTCGAGGCATCTCTCCGGTGTCCCATCATTGCTGGCAGGAGCTATTTTCACTTGTTATCGTGCAGTTGCCGGGAGAAACGGAGTGGAGCTCTGCAGAGGTACAACTTGACAAGGGATATCCCGGTCGACGGTGCGCCAAGGGTGCTACCGGTTCCCTGCGGACGACCGTCCGTCGGGGACTCTTTTCTAAGAGATCATTGGACACCGGAGCCATACCTCCAAAAAACCTCGAGTCTGGGTTCCGCGCGCTTCCGTCGGATGAGCCGAAACTCTTCCCTTCCTGGCCCAGTTATCTCTCGGTAGGATGCTCCTCAGCAGAGCCTGCCTCCCGTTTGACTGGGGCATTCCTCAATAGGAAGGAGAACAGACATCCAATTGTTTGCAGTGACATGTGGCAGGCGTACTTGAAAGTGATTGCCAAGAAGGTCCCTCACGCGATTCGTATCCTGGACCGTTTTCACGTCATGCATCGGCAGGTAAGTTTCTTGATGCTTGGTGTACGCGCGCGATGAGAAGCAAAATCGATCCGATGAAGGATTTAGCCAAGACGCTCCGCAAGAAACGCGAATTGCTGCTGAACTGGTTTCGAGCCGGAGGGACGTTGTCATCCGGCGTTGGAGAAGGTTTTAACAACAAGCGAAAACGGATTACCAGATAATCCTACGGTTCTAGCTTCTTCTGCTGCGTTTGGCTCAAGTCTTGCGACTTTAGAAATCGATAGCTGCGACGCACCACGAGAGAATCTTGACTTTCAAGCAGTGACATTGCTTCGCTGAACGCTCGATCGGAAAACACATTCCCCCGCTCCATAAGACTCAATAGCAAATGGACTTCGTAGTGGCTTTCCGCTCTACTGAGCCAGCCCGTGAGTCGGTCAAGATAACCGTGGGGCAGGTCAAGAGTGGTCTCTCTCAATTTCTCAAGAAACCGGATCCTCTTGCCCGGGTCTGTCACCAAGCATTTCTCTTCACAGCAGCGAAAGAAATAATCGACACCGGTCTCGCTTGATGCCTCTGCCAAGAAGGTCAACGCGGGACCGGTCAAGTTCGCGTCGCCGTATCGCATGACATGGACGACAGCCGCAAGGGTGTCCGTGTCAAACCAACCCTGTATTCGCAGTTGATCTGCCGCAAAGACGACATACTGCTCATTTTCGCTTTGTAAGTATCGGATCAAGTCCTGCTTATCACTGGCGCGAAGGGTCATTTCGCGAATCACCTTTGCGACTTGACCATGACTCCAATGCCAAAGTGTGAGACAGGTGTAGGCCGCCCCAACAACGACGGTATTTCGCTTGGACAACAAGGTGGGGCCGGAAATTGCGTCGACATCGGAGCCCGCTTCCGTAGTGCTCTTGGGGAGGGTGATATCGCCCCACCCAATCGACTTCAGCTGTGAGTAGGGGTCGGAGAGAATTTGATGCAAACGCTTATGGTCGGCAATCGAAAAGGGTTTGTGCCCACCTTTGGTCAAGTTGCCGCCCGACGGGATTTCGTACCGCTCGTAATTTCCCAGAGGGTCGAAATGGATACGAACCGTGATGATTTCACATCTGGCATCCGCACACACGACGGAATCGACATCCATGAAATACTCACTTGGATCTCCTCTGGCATCGAGAACCTGGACCACATCGGTCTCCATCACTTTCGTGTGGTCGGGGCCTTCGAGTTGGATCTGGCGGGAAATCGCCGTGGTGGCTGGAGAGTCACCGGCGTGAATCGCCGGCGGCGTAGCGACAAACAATGCACCTATCAGGACGAGCAATTGTGTGGGAATTGCGAAACCGGTTGTGGCAACCCGATGGATGCCGACGTGGCGAACCATCCCGTCTATCGGTTCTCGATCTACCATTGATTCCTCTACCCAGGATTCTCAGCCTTTGCTTTCCTCGGATTCCGATTCCTTCTCATTCGAAGATTCGGTCTCTTCGTTGGCTTCCACTTTGGGCTTCGATTTCTCAGCTTCGTCCAAGTAGTTTTGCAGGGTGTCTTGGATCTGTTTATTCCCATCACCCTGCTCGACCGCCAATTGCTGCCACTTGATCGCTTCCTCGAGATGATCGAGCTCGTAATGGCAGCGGGCGAGGGTATCCAGAATCGACGCATCCTTGTCTGCGCGGATTTCAGACGCTCTTTGAGCAGCCTTCAGTGCAAGTTCCAAATCTTGCGATTTGCCACTGGTCGCTGTCCTCCAGGAATCCGGTCACGGTCGACTCATTTTCGCGCGTGACCCCGATGAATGCGACCTCGTCACTAAATTCAGATTGCAATGCACTAATGTGAGGCATTCCTGCGCGACACGGTCCACACCACGTCGCCCAAAACTCAACGACGTGCACCTTGCCTGAAAGCGTTGACTCGACCGGTTCCCCCTTGATCCATTTTGCAAGGTGCAAACTGGGGCTGGGGTCGCCGATTCCGAGCTTCGCCGGGGGCGTGTCCGATTGACGCGTGGGCAAGTTTGGGACCGTCGCCGTTGCTTCCGCTCCTTCTTCGGCGGAGGAGACCGTCGACCCGACCAGATCGGCTGCCGCCGGCGGAACGTTCTCCAATTCTCGGCTCGCGACGTCAGAATCGGTCTGCCGGTCGCATCCAACGGCTAGCAACGTCGTCAGCAGTGTTAGCGTGAAAAGAGACAACAATCTTGCAGACCGATGCGCGGCTTGGCATCGTTGAAAACCTGAAGATCCCATGACAACTTTTCTCCGGTGGTGGTGTGTGCTTGGGAGTTGCCTCCCCGTGTAAGTGTGATCGTACAGCCTCGACCAAGGAAACGCAACTTTCGTGTCCTTTCCAACAGGGTTGCCGAGTGTCCCGTGAAGCATTCATTGGCTCACGTTGCGACGCATCATGCAGAGGCTCTGGTCACCCACCAGAGCGTAGTTCCGACGTCATCCTTTGAAACTCTTTGCGGATCGCAGCATTGTTGAATTCGCGAAGAGCCGGGACCTGCAGCTTCATCAAGGCTTCGAAGTCACGTCGCCCCGTGTTCATCAACGCCGCGACGTCGCTCGACAGCTTGACGGTATTGTACGTGTTCATGGCCGTGGCCAGATTCTTCTGGGCCCGTTTGTTCTCAGCCGCGATCACCTCCGCATTTCGCTGCAGGTACTCGATGTACAGATTCGCAGTTTTGCGAGTCAATTGATTTGACACAATATTCGCTTCGAGCAATTTTGCGTCGCCGCCGTCAATCTTGATCAGCACGCGGGCTTGGTCGATGTTCTGTTCGGCCTGAGCTGCAAATTGATTGAGTTTGGGGATGTGTTTTTCGTGGATGTCGCGAACGAATGTCGTTTGAATGCGGTCCATCACATGGATCATCACCACGTACATCCCGTAGTATTTCTTCGACACGTCAAGTGCTTCGCCACTCTCTTCGGTCAATTGCTGCAACTGGGCAGTGACATGCTTGATGTTGTCGAAAACAACCGCCATCGTAACGATGTCGTCACCCGAGACGGAGGACAGCAAAGACTCCACACCCTCTTGATCGACTTCTACTCCAATCTTTGACAGCTCCTCGGCAAAGGACCGTTTCAAATCAACGAGACGTTTCTGTTGGGTTTTAATTTCAGTGGTCTCGTCGGCGATACTCTCGTCGAGAGCCTCCTTGGACAGGTCAAACGGATTCACTTTCTCCAGCTGACTCTGGTCCTTTGCCCACGATGCCGAAATCCTTTGTCGTCGATAGTCCGCAATGTTCGCATAAGAGGTTGAAATCGCCGCATTCGCATCCCGGATTCGCTGGCGATAATCGGTTACTTCCGAAACGCCCAGAATTTCGATTGCCTGATCCAACAGCTCGTTGATCTCCGCCGAGTTGGACTGCTTGTCGGCCTTGAACGGAAGTCGCGAATGGTCCGGTAGGCTGGCATGGAGATCTACCCGCTCGCGTGCCTGGTCCAGCACGGGGAGGACACCTTCAAATAGCTTGCCGAACCGCTGCTGAGAACGATCCGCCGCGGTAGCCACGGCGCCCGCCACCTCTTCCGGTGTGCCCTCGATCGGTCCTGTCTTCGTTGCGGCCACCGCTTCGGCACTCGACGCATCGGACGCGTCATCGGCGCGGAACAGATTCTCTTTACAGCCGCAGCAACCGAAGACCAGCACGGCAAGTGTCAACAACGGACGACAGCTTCGCATGAGATTCCTTGATTGATCAATGGTGGTGGATGCCTAGCGAAATCGGCGTGTTTCTCCCGATTGTATTCGTTTACGCCTATCTATCTTGGTACCCGTTGTTCCAATCGGCAAAAGAGTTCAACGTCGGCCCTTCAGGATATCCTGGAGGAATCGTCCAGTGTAACTCGACTTGATCTTGGTGACTTGCTCCGGTGTCCCTTGGGCCACGATGCGCCCGCCGGCATGGCCTCCTTCCGGTCCGAGGTCGATGATCCAGTCCGCGGTCTTGATCACGTCGAGATTATGCTCGATCACGATGGCCGAGTTTCCAGCCGCGACCAGTCGATCCAGCACCGCCAGCAGCATGCGTATGTCCTGGAAATGGAGACCGGTGGTGGGCTCGTCGAGGATGTAAAGTGTGCGGCCGGTGTCGCGCCGAGCCAACTCGCGAGCGAGTTTGATGCGCTGCGCTTCGCCACCGGAGAGGGTGATGGCGGATTGGCCAAGCTTGATGTAGCCGAGTCCCACATCGAGCAGCGTGTCGAGGGTCGCGGCGATCTTGGGCTGGTTCGTGAACAGGTCACGGGCCTGTCGCACCGAGAGTTCCAATACTTGGGCGATGGAGTGATCTTTGTAGCGCACCTCAAGGGTTGCATCATTGAATCGTTTCCCTTTGCAGGTTTCGCAGGGGACGTAGACGTCGGCCAGGAAGTGCATCTCGACCCGGACGAAACCATCCCCCTTGCACGCTTCGCACCGTCCGCCTTTCACATTGAAGGAGAAGCGGCCTTTCTTGAATCCGCCCATTTTGGACGCTGGTAAGAGGGCGAAGAGATCGCGGATGTGATCAAAGACTTTCGTGTAGGTTGCGGGATTGCTCCGCGGCGTGCGTCCGATAGGGGCCTGGTCGATGTTGATCACCTTGTCGATATGTTCCAGCCCTTCGATTCCGTCGTGATCCCCTACCTCTTGATCCGAGCGGTGCAGGTGACGGGCTAACGCCGGGTAGAGAACCTGGTTGATCAAGGTCGATTTTCCGGCGCCGGAGACCCCGGTCACGGCCACCAGGAGTCCCAGAGGAATGGGGACCGTGATATCGGCCAAGTTGTTCTGCCGTGCTCCGTGGACGGTAATCCACGATGGTTCCTCGGGACCGGGCTGCCGCCGCTGGGCTGGGCAGGGAATGTCCTCCTTGCCGGCCAGGTAGCGTCCGGTCACCGATCGCGGATTGCGTCGGATCGCGGCGGGCGTTCCCTCGGCGATGATTTGTCCACCCAGCAGACCGGCGCCGGGGCCGATGTCGACGATCCAGTCCGCGGACTCCATCGTTTCCCGATCGTGCTCGATGACAATTAGCGTGTTACCGATGTCGCGGAGGTGACGGAGTGTTTCGAGCAGCCGGATATTGTCGCGCTGGTGGAGGCCAATGGAAGGCTCATCCAGGATGTAGAGAACGCCGGTTAACTCCGAGCCCACTTGCGACGCCAAACGGATGCGTTGAGACTCGCCGCCCGATAGTGTCGGGCCTTTCCGCGAGAGGCTCAGGTAATCCAATCCGACGTTCATCAGAAAACGAAGACGGTTTCCGATTTCCTTGAGTAACTCTTCGCCGATCAGACGCTGATTTCCGGCCAGGGCAAGACCCGAAAGGAAATCATGGGCCTCTCCGATGGTCATCTCCGAAACCTCGACGATGGACTTGCTGCCGACGTGTACGCCGACCACCTCCGGCTTAAGCCGAGCTCCGTTGCAGGTCGCGCATGTCTGCTCCGCCAAAAAGCCAGCGTAGTACTTCTTCTGATGCTCGGACTGGGTCTGCTGGTATCGCCGCATCATCATCGGCACGACACCCTCCCACGTCAGACTCACGTTGGCTTGGATCTTCTCAGAGTCCCATTTGACCTTCAATTCACGATTGCCGCCGCCGTGAAGAATGATGTCCCGTTGCCGCTTGGGCATTTTGGACCAGGGCCGATCGAAGTCGAAGCCCCACTGCTGCTGCATGGCCGCCAACTGCCGACCTCCCCACGATCTGGCGCCACCCCGTTTGACGTAGCCCGACCATGGCACAACTGCACCTGCTCGGATCGAGAGAGATTTGTCGGGAACGATTCGATTGGGATCCATGGTCACGCGGTTTCCGATCCCGTTGCAATCCGGACACATGCCCTGCGGCGAGTTGAAGGAAAACAGGGTGGGCGCCAGGGCAGGGTAGGCCCGGCCGCAGCAGGTGCGTGCCTCGCTCAGTGCGATATCCTCGCGCTGCGGCACATGAACGAGCAACCGTCCTTGGCCAAACTTGAGACATTGCTCCACCGAATCGGTCAAGCGGCGTTTGAAATCCTTGCCGGGTTTGAGAATCAGCCGATCCATCACGATCTCGATGGTGTGCTTCTTCTGCTTTGGTAATTTTTGCACGTCCCCGAGCGACTGGATCACCCCGTCGATGCGCACACGCGTGAATCCATCGCTCCGCAGTTCTTTGAGTCGATCGCGATGTTCTCCCTTACGATTCTCGACGACCGGTGCGAGCAGCATGATCTTCGTCTGCTGCGGAAGACCTAGAATCTGATTGACCATATCCTGAGCGTTTCCCCGGCCAACTGGATTGCCACAGTCCAAACAGAACTGCTCGCCGATGCGCGCGTAGAGCACGCGGAGGTAGTCGGCGATCTCGGTGATCGTCCCCACCGTGGAACGTGGATTGCGGCTGGCGGTCTTTTGGTCGATGGAGATGGTCGGGGACAGCCCTCGGATCATATCGAAGCGTGGCTTCTCCATCTGGCCGATGAACTGGCGTGCGTACGCAGAGAGCGACTCCACGTAACGTCGCTGCCCTTCGGCGAAGATCGTGTCGAACGCAAGTGAGGACTTGCCTGATCCCGATACGCCCGTGAAGACGATCAACCGCTTTTTGGGCAGCTCGATGTCGACGTTTTTCAGGTTGTGCTCCCTCGCACCCTTGACGACGATTGTGTCCAGCTCGACCGTGCGTTTTTGTTTTGTTTTTCGTTGCGTCATTCTAAATGCCAAAACCCACCGAGACCCTCAATGGAGAGTGGAAGTGCTGATGATACCGTACGGAGTGAAATGGTTTGCTACAATCGGTATTGCGCCGTCAAAATGAGACTGGCTCTGCTGCGAAGCAACTAGCCAGAGACGCGATCTAACGGCAAAAAGGAATACGGCAGCGGGATTGGCATATGCAAGAGGCCTTGTCTCGCGAACATGGCCGGATGGGCACAGTGTTTTCGAGGGGATCGAGCAGGGAGAAACGCATTGGTATTGAGGGTCAAAATGAATCAAATCACAAGTAAACTATCCGAGAAGCCAAATTATCCGAGAAGTAAGGCGACTAGCAAAATGACAAGAGTCTTGACGTTCGTTTTTGGAATCGCAGCCGCGATCGCCATCACTCCCATGGCATACGCCAAGGAAAATCCCACCGGCACGCTGACGGCTGTCTTTTCCGACGCCGAAGGGATCGGCGCTGAACAGGGCGTGATGCGGCGGGACCCGAGCGACATCATCAAGGTCGGTGAGCTGTACTATGTCTGGTATTCGAAAGGGACGATCCCTTCCGGATATGATGCGACCGTTTGGTATGCCACTTCAACCGATGGTCAACACTGGACGGAAAAAGGAATGGCACTTGCGAAGGGCGAGCCTGGAAGCTGGGAAGGGGCCAGCGTGTTTACCCCGAATATTCTCGTAGCCGAAGGACGCTATTGGCTGTTTTACACAGGCACCTCCAAGCCGTTCGGCAAAGCATTCAATCCTGATTCGAAAATAGGCATCGCGGTATCGGATTCACCCGAGGGTCCTTGGGAGCGTCTGGCCTCGAACCCAGCGCTTACGAATAGTGAAAACCTCGAAGCGTTTGACAGCCACTTGGTTGACGACGCTTGCCTGATCGTTCGCGACGGGAAGTATTGGTTTTACTACAAAGGCCGTCAATTAGGGAAAGGTCCCGGTCAAACCAAAATGGGCGTGGCGATGGCCGATCAGCCGCAGGGGCCCTATCGGAAACATGAAGGCAACCCGATCATTCAGGGCAATCACGAAGTGTTGATTTGGCCGCAGGGTATGGGCGTGGCCGCGATGATCGGCACCACTGGGCCGAAAGACATTACCCGATCAATCGTCTATGCCGAGGATGGGCTTCACTTCTCGAAGACGCACAGCGTTTTGAATGTTCCGCACGCAGCAGGCGCCTACCGTCCGGAAGCGTTCACGGATCGTGGAACGGGCGAACGGATCGAGTGGGGGGTTCACATTGGGAACATGCCGAAATTCCTGCCGTTTATTCAGCGGTTTGACTTAACGGAAGAGAAATAAGATGGTGGATCTCAGCGAAAACGAAAACAGCAGACAGAGAGACTCGCACGGATACGTCCGCCATCTCAGTAAGTGAGTTGACCATGGCATAAACCGTGTCCGCCGCACAGCGACACTTGGCTCTTCTGTCCAAAGCAACGGAAATCAATCCTCGACGCCGTCTTCCACCATGGCATGACCAAATTTTTCGCTAAAGGTTTTGACCGGGTCGAAGTCAGGACGGTTGTAGAGTTTTTGTTGTCGGTCAACTCGACAATTCGGGTAGTAGTCGAAGATTTCACCATTGCCCAAGACGCGAGGGTCGCCCTGAGCCGTTAGTTCCTTGGTCATCTGGTTCAGAAGTTGGGTTTTCACTTCCGCGTACTCAGGCGAACTCGACAGATTGTTGACACAGTCTGGGTCGTTCTTGATGTCGTACAACTCTTCCGGCGGTCGCTTGCCAAAGCTGAGTTGATGGAACCGGTGCAACGGATCGTTTTCAGACAACTGCGTCAGAAACGTTTTTGTGGGTGAGTTGTCACAATTCAAGTACCCGTACGCTGGATCACCGACGGGCCAGCGATCAGGATTAAAATTTTTGACGTACAGGAAGTGATCGTTCTGGATCGCTCGAACAGGATACGAAACACTTAGCAGGCTGCCGTCCGTACGGCCGATGTCGTGACGCTCTTTGCCCAGCAGCGTGTGATCGCGACTGGTGTCAATGCGGCCCGATTGTTCCGCCAGCAATTGCGGGAGAAAGCTCTTTCCCGTCATCTGGTCGATGACCGGCAGCCCGGCGAGGTCCATCAATGTGGGAGCCAGGTCAGGAAACGTGATAAAGTCAGTGACCGTTCTTCCGGGTTTGATCTTGTTCCCCCAACGAGCGACAAACGGTATGTGGAAACCGTGTTCGTAGATTTGCCCCTTCACACGAGGAAACGGCATGCCATGGTCTGACGTGGCAAGGATCAGAGTGTTCTCAAGCTGCCCGATGTCTTCCAGGTGCCCAAGGGCTCGGCCGAGGTGTGTGTCGTACCACTCGACTTCGATTGCGTAGTCTGCCAAATCCCCCCGAATGATCTCGTTGTCTGGATAGTACGTAGGAACCGTCACCTCCCTAAGGTCTCGGCCATCAAGCTTCCAGTTATCCTTTCCATAGCTACGGTGAGGCTCTTTGGTGCCAAACCAAAAACAAAACGGTTTGTCCTGCGGTTGAGCATCGAGGAAATCCTTAAAGTTGGCGGCGTAGTCAATGTTCGCGATACCCTTGTACGGAGGCTTCAGAGTTCGTTTTGCCCATGCATGTCCGGCCGGGTTGTCATTTTTGAAGCCGGACTTGCCTCCATCGATTCCGTTCCAGACGCCCGGTCCCCAGCCTTTGCCGGTGTAGCCCACGAAGTAGCCCGCTTGCTCCAGTAAATAGGGATAGAACTTCCATTTGCTGGACAAGAAGGGGTTGTGATTGCACGCTTCTTCGAGTTGCCACGAATACCTTCCTGTCAGTAGGCAGGCCCTGGCGGGCGCACATTTAGGATTGCAGTTGTAGGCATTCGTAAACTTAACACCTTCGCTTGCGATGCGATCGAAATTTGGTGTCTTGACGTACGTGCTGCCATAGATGCCGAAGCTATCGCGAGAAGCATCATCTGCGATGACAAACAGGACGTTGGGGCGTTCGGCAGCCGTTGCAAAGGTGGCACTGGCCAGGATGCAAAGCGAAAGAAAACGGGACATTGCGTTTCCGGCAAGGTAAGTGGATTGAGACGGACCGTGTTAGTCTATCGGATTGCGAGATGCACTTCCGCCCTGGCATGCCTCAGAAAACCACCAGCCTGTATTCGATGACCTATAGATTCTGCGGAAGAGCCCCGTTTTTTAAGCTGTTATTCAGAAGCGAGTTGCGCTAAGATCCCCTGCCCGCGTGGGACGTGCGATTTATAACTTGCGGAACTCGATTTACCGCGAGGGACGTTCTATCAAGAAATTTCGGATTTCACTCTCCCGCTTGGAGGTTGTACAGTTTAGCGTCCCCCATCCAGAGAAATTATTGTGATCGACACAAGTTGCGCTGATGGATTCTGGCTCCCCTCGCCCCGCGTGCTTGCGGGGAGAGGGGCCGGGGGTGAGGGGCTTTGCGTCGTGCAGGTTTATCGCTGTTTTAGCGGGCATACGCGTCTGCTGAACCCCCTCATCCCCAGCCCTTCTCCCCCGAAAAATCGGGGGAGAAGGGAGCCAGAGTCTTGGGTGAAACGGAATTTACAAATTCACTCCAACTTGCCGCGCAAGTAGGATTCCCATCACGCCACGCCACAGGGAGAGGGCCCCCTAGGGTGCGCCGCTGCGCGTCGATCCTAGGCTGTGGTATCTAACCGTTTCGCGGTAAATAGAGTTCCGCAAGTTATAAATCGAACGTCCCCAGCGGGAGGGGTGCTTGATACTCGTAAATGTTTAAAAGGAAATAGCTAAAAACTGCATGACCTCTTAGCGCCCGGTGATCTTTCTCTGGTATTTCCTTGCCGCTGCGAACGTTTGAGCGTAGGCTTTTCGGACCATGGTCGCTGCATCCCATCCGGCAGAGCCGTTCACGATTTATCACGATGTGCTCTCGGGAAAGTCAAAACCTTTGACAATCGTTCCAGAAAAAAACACATGATCAAAGAACCAAACGTGATACTTCTGCCAGCCCTGCTATTGCTTAGCGATTTGCTGAGTGGAACAACCGTCGTCGGACAAGACTTCGTCTCTGGCGAAAGGGCTCCTGGTGGAACGGGCCAACTTCAAACGGCCCCTGCACTTTTCAAAGCAGGAGTCGATGATCAAGGTCGACACTATTTCCTCAATGGACAGCCAGCGAAGAACAGCCGACTGATCCTGACCGCGAGCAACGGCTTCTTCGATAACGGAACGTGCCGCGCAGGCGGTGAATCATTGCTGCCCAAGATCGGCGATGACTCGCTTATCCAACCGAATTTCGCCTATCTCGATCAATGGAAGAAGACGAGTGGAACGATCCGCTGGCACCTATGGTTGCCCAAGCCGGGAACCCTCCGAATGAGCGTGAACATGCGAGTGTCGGGGCGCCAGGCTGGTTCGCAGTTGACGGTTTCCCTGGCTGGAAAATCGCAAACCGTTACGACCCTACAATCGTTGCCTGATACGCCGCAGCCGTGGGACCTCGCTTTCGATGTCACCGAACCAGGCGAGCATACGGTTTCGCTCACTGCAGAAAAAATCAGCGATATCGACTCGGGCGTTGGTGAGTTGCATTCCATCAATGTCTTTGGAGCTGCCCTCAAAGACTCGCAATTGCTGCGGGCTCGTTGGCGACCGGCAGCCGTCCACGGCAGTTATTCCTGTTCTAAGGTCAAGCAAAGCCGGATGTGGGTCATGACGACGCGCAGCATGTGCGAATTCAGTAGCTATTCGCCAATCACGACACCTTTCGGATACTACGGCACGTCCTTCGAGGCAGACCGACGGACGAGTGGCGGTTTCAACTTTTCGATGTGGGCGGCGGGCTCGCGCGGCAAGGTCCCACCACTTGATCAGATGCCGCATTTGTTAGCCGCCGGTTCACCGCAGGCGGAATTCAGTGGATTCGGGCACGAAGGCTCTGGGGTGAAGCTGCGAGAATGGATCCCAATGCCCGATCGACCGAAGCTCTGTGTTCAAGCGCTGCGAGTTGAATCCGACGGCAATTACGACACTTACCATGGCTATTTCTGGGATCATCCGACCCGGCGATGGAAACTGTATGCGGTCGGTCGCAAATGGAATGGCGGCAAAGCGAAAGAACATCTCTCGCCCGGTTCGTTTTGTGAAATACCCGGTCCGCCCCAGGTTCAGCGATCAGGTGATCGGGTGCGTGAGGTTCGGCGCCGTGGGTGGTGTTACGGTGACGACGACCGGTGGCATGCGATGGATACCTTTCAATGCAAATCGAAAGAGCCGTCCAACAAATTTTGGTACACGACGGCCGAAGGCGAATTTGCGATGGGCACCGGTGGCATGCGCTACTATGACTTCAAGCAACCGCCCGCACCGGAAACGCAGCAAGCCCTGCCAGAATTTCTAACCCCCGAAGCCACTCGGCAACTGTATCGACTTCCTGCCGAGATCAACGAAGTGAAAGCAATCAACGTCGCCAGCACCTCCGCGGCAATCAGCCTTTCCATGACTCGAGCAGGTACAAACTCACGTGTCGAAGTTTACTATGGTGAATCCGATTGCATGACGTTCGCAAAGCGAAAGCTTCACGGAACCGAACGCAACTCGGCGGTCAGCAAATCGACGCAAGCCGACAAACGATCCTGGTCGCACAGCAATCACGCCGTGCCATTGAAAGACGGAAAGAACCAGGTGATTCTGAAGGACCTGAAGCCGGAAACGACGTATTATTACCGGGCGTTGATCATGAACGACGAAGGCAAACTGTGGACTTTCAAAACCAAGTCGTTCCGCACAAAGTCAGCGTGTTGTCACCAATAGCCCACTCGTGGAGGCATGGATCAATTGTCAGTGCAACGTGGTATGATAGTCTCGCAAAGCCACCTTCGCTTACGACGAACTTGCGACTGCGGACAGATGGACGGCGCGATGAAAATGTCACCCGCCGAATCCGCCCAACTCACCCCTCCCGCTCGTCAAAGGAGCAATTGACGTGAATAACTCAACGCTTTTGAATCGCCGACGCTTTCTAGAAAACGTTGCAACGACCGCAACCGTCGCCTCCACTTCGACCGTGTTGGCCCAAAGCGAGCCATCCCGAATTGGCCCCAATGACACGATCAACATCGCGTTGATCGGTTGTGGTGCCCGCGGTCGCAACCAGGTAATGCCCAGCTTCATGGAGTTGCCTGGTGTCCAGTTGACTGCTGTATGCGATGTCAATTCAGACAACCTGGAAAAAGGGCAAACGAAGGCTGGCGGTTCATCGGTCAAGGTTTATAAAGATTTTCGCGAACTCCTCGCGGACAAGAGCATTGACGCGGTGATCGTGGCTACTCAGGCGCACTGGCATGTCCCGATCGCAGTTGCCGCCTGCCAAGCCGGTAAAGACGTGTACGTCGAGAAGCCGCTTGGCAACTTCATCGGCGAAGGACGCTACTTGATCGAAGCGGCAAAAAAGTATGATCGCATCGTTCAGATTGGTACACAGCAGCACAGCATGGAGCACTATCGAAAAGCGGTCGATATCATTCGATCGGGTAAACTGGGCGCGATCAGCGAAGTCAAAATTTGGGACCATACCTATTGGGCACCCGGTCGCGGCAATCCCGCCGACTGTGATCCACCGCCCGAACTGGATTGGGATTTTTACGTCGGTCCTTCTCCGATGCAGAACTACAACCCGAATATCTATAGCAACTACGGTTACGATTGGTTCCGACTCTCAGGCGGTGGGCACCAGGTTGCTTGGGGTGTGCATCACTTCGATATTGTTAATTGGGCGATGGATGTGAAGTATCCCAAGCGTGTTTCTGCGATGGGTGGGCAATTCGCTTATCAAGATAACTTTGAGTACCCCAACACCTTTGACGCGATCATGGAATTCGGTCCTGGCCCTGTCGCTAAGGACGGTTTCCTGCTGCAATACTCAATGCGAATGGGGTCACGCCGCGTGCGACGGTCTCATGCCAAGTGTTTCTACGGCACGGAAGCAACGATGGTGCTGGACCGCAGTCGGATTTCGATCGCCGCGGAACCGAAATCAAGCAAATCGCAGAACGAAGCCGGTTATTTGCTTAGCCCGGAAGAAGAAATTGTTGCATCGGACGATGCGTTTCGCCATTCGCAAGTCTTTCTCGACAACATCCGAAATCGGACGCAGCCGGAAACCGACGCTCAAACCGGTCACTACGCGACGAATCTGGGCCATTTGATGAACGTCTCCTGGGAAGTCGGACGCAGCATCGAGTGGGACGGTCAAAAAGAACAGGTCGTCGGTGATGCGGAAGCGAACAAGTTCGTCAACAAGGAATACCGCGACCCGTGGAAATTGACAGTCTAACCTAAGAGGACATGAATCGGATGAAACAACTTACACGCATTATCCCGTTGATCGTCGCCTTGGTCGCGACGAACTCACATGTAGTGACGCCGCTGCACGGTGATGAGCCATCACCGCAGCAAGCGAAACGTTTTCCAACAGCCGAGGAGCTCTCTCGCCAAATCTTGCCGATGCACCCGAAGCCGCGAGACGCGACGGAGACGCGGATGATCGCTGTGATGGACGACATGCAGGCCAATCAGGCTCAAGGCATGGGGAATATACTACCGGAAGATGGTCGTTTGATGCGCATGCTTGTCGAGTCGCTTGGCGCCAAGCACGTCGTCGAACTCGGAACGTCCAACGGTTACTCAGCCATCTGGTTTTGCCTGGCGCTACGATCAACCGGTGGCAAGCTGACGACTCACGAACTGGATCCCGAGCGGATCAAGTTGGCAAAGGCGAACTTTTCAAAAGCCGGAGTCAATGATCTGCTAACGCTGGTCGAGGGCGATGCTCATGAAACAATCAAGCGACTCGACGGCCCCATCGATTTCGTGTTGCTCGATGCGGAAAAGGAGGGTTTTGTTGATTACCTCAATCAGCTTCTTCCCAAGGTTCGCGTTGGTGGGCTGATCATCGCGCATGACTCCTCGGGCCAAGCAGACCAGTTAACGGATTACTTCAAGGCAATCGTCGCTAGCGAGAGTCTGGAAACTGTTTTGGTTGACGCATCGAAGTGGGGTATGTGCATCACTCGCAAGATGCGGTAGTTCCAAAGAACGTATAGCGAAGGAATGAACAAGCATCGCAAGCCAATGCAACCGTCGATCGGCGTGCTTGGCCTCACTCGCTTCGGTAGTCGCAGAAAGAACTCATTGCACGCCCGCGCCTTGCAAACAGCGGAACGTGGGATTGAACCGGATCACGGCAGAGTCTGACGAGGGCTGGCCAACGTGTCGATCGCTTCAGCCGAATCAAGATGCTGCGAATGGGGTCGATGGAAGCCAGAATCCATCAGCGCGACTTGTCGCGATACCATCGCCCGAGATTCTGGCTCCCTTCTCCCCCAATTTCCTGGGGGAGAAGGGCTGGGGATGAGGGGGTGGCAGCAGCGTGATCGGGCCAAAGAGTCCGTCGGCAATCGGCGTGCGGAGAACCCCTCTCATCCCGCCCCCTAGTATCTAGGGAATCGACTTTCTGGGCGTCATTTTGGATGCTTTTGACAGTGGATACCACCCTCTTTGCCTGCAGCTTTGTCGGTTGCACGGCGACCCAAACCGAGTCATTTTTTCCGATGCTGACGCTGCAGCTTGACCATGTAGTCGCCCGCCTGTTCGTTGGCAATCTGCATCCGAGTTCTCGTTTGTTGTACGACATAAAGGGCTGCTGCGGCGACGCGCGCCGACAACAACGTGAACCACACGATCGACTGCAAGACGACAATCTTCTGCATCGCCATCACCCCTGTCGTGGCGGTCGAGAGCGCGTACACAAAAACTCCGCAGAACAGGATGGCTGTGGCGATCCCGATGACCCAGCCAAACCAGCCCTCGCCGCTAAAACATTGGTAGCTGAATAGCACGCCTACGCAAAGCATGGGAACGATCCACAACATCAGCGACGTCATGTGCCATCCATAGCAGACATCGACGGGCGTGAGCCCGATCCCTATTAATCCCAGGGAAGTGAGTGAACCGGAGAGCGTCGTCGATAGGCTTCCGATCGTCTGTTCCTCAAAAGCGCGAATCGAGACGAGAAAGAAGGCGAGCAGCGACAGCCCCAACGCGATAATGGAAGCGTTGAAGAACCGCGAGCTGGTTGCGTTGTCGGCGCCGTTAATCGCTTTGATCCGACCGAGATCGCTTAACCAATTGTCTGACCACGAATACCCGATTGTTTGGGTGTCGGCGCTCGTGCCTCCGGGATAGTGATTCATCGCCGAAGTGACGAAGATCAAAAACTGAGTGAGTCCCAATGCTGCCAAAAAGACGCCGGCAATGAGCAGCTTGTCAATTTGCAGCGAACTGGGTCGCACCATCTGTCAGAGTCCTCAAGGAAATAATTGCTGAGGATGCCGTCCTTCTCGACTTCGTAATTGCCGAATACGGATCGCTCGTCGATTCTATCGACACAGATAGTCTAACGACAAGCCGAAGGCGATCGTTCACAAGGGAGGAGCGAGCCTGTGGTATAACTTGGGTTGACAAGTTGCGGAACGGAACTCGGTGAGTTAGTAAGCACAAGGCATTTGCAGAGAAAGAAAACTCATGAACACGATTCGGATCTCAGTCGCCGGCGTTTTGTCGTTAACGTTTTTTTGCTCAGCTTTGTCGGCTTCCGAACGGGCGGTAATGCAGGAATGCCAATCCGCAATGGTCAAGGTCGATGACGCGAAGTACTTGATGTTGCAGTCCCAGCTGCGAAAGTCCACCCAACAGACCGACGCTTTGCCACTTCCGGATGGGGTCAAACCGGTATGGGACTTGGACAAGGTCGTTAAGCTGAGTACGCCGACTCGAGAGCAGATCTGTATCAACGGACTCTGGCGTTGGCAGCCGGGCGAGGACGACTCGTTGCAGGTTTCCGACGGGGACTGGGGGTATTTCAAGGTACCCGGTAGTTGGCCTGGTATCGAGAATTGGATTCACATGGATTGCCAGACGGTCCATTCGCATCCGAACTGGAAGTCTCAGGCGTTAAAGGACGTTGCATCTGCTTGGTATCAGCGCGCCTCGTGATTTACCGCTGGTGACCGATGGAGCGGTCACGGTCGGCGATGGCGTGCTCGCGGCATCGCAGGGCGGTCGTGTCGTCTTCTGCCAAATGGCTCCCTGGCAGTTTGACTACCAGATAAACTACGGTGTGAAACGAACCTATCGACGAACGGCGTTTATGGCAAATCGGCTTCTGGGCAACCCAAACACTCAGGCCAGCAGTACCTTTCCGCAAGCAAGCGGAAAACGTGTCTGCTGACAGATTAATTGGAAGATGATGCAGATTGATAAGCTACAGGAGTCGCTACCCTCAGCACTCGCGGAAAGAACGCGAGTGCTGGGTCGTCAGCATGTGAATTCCGAGGGAGACTATGTTCTTTATTGGATGCGGACTGCACTTCGCACAGACGAGAATCCAGCGCTCAATGTTGCGATTGAATTTGCAAACCAATTGGGATTATCACTATTGGTTTACCACGGTTTGTCGGAACGCTACCCGTTTGCTTCGGACCGACACCACACGTTTATCCTCCAAGGTGCAAGGGACGTGCAGAGGGCGTTTGCCGACTCATCGATTTGCTATGTGTTGCACGTTGAACGGCCCGGGCATCGCGGACCGCACCTGAGGACGCTTGCAGAGCAGGCAGCGGTCGTCGTGACCGAAGATATTCCGACGGAGCCGCTGCGGAGTTGGACCGTCGGGCTGAGCCGAGTTCTCCGATGTGATGTTGTTGTGGTCGATACCGCATGTGTCGTTCCCATGCGATTGGTCGGTAGGAGTTACGAGCGAGCATTCGAATTTAGAAACGCGACGAAGGGACTTTACGCAGAACGCGTTTCTTTAGACGCGAAGGATTCGGAGCTGCGAAATGGCTCGAAGTCGTCAATCGACCTCCCCTTCGACGCTGTCGACTTGCAGGATCGCGACATCGCAAGCATCGTAAGCCAATGTGAAATCGATCACTCGATTGGTCCGGTGCCAGATGCGGTTGGCGGCTCAGTCGCAGCCAACGAGCGTTGGCAAAACTTTAAAGACAATGGGTTAGCAACCTACGACCGCCGACGTAATGACGTGCTTATCGATGGGGCGAGTCGAATGTCGCCCTACCTTCACTACGGCATGGTGGCCGCCACGAGACTCGCGAGGGAAGCGGCGGCAAACGAGTCCAAGGGTGCGGAGAAGTTCCTCGACGAGTTGCTGATTTGGCGAGAACTCGCTTATGTATTTTGCCACTATCGGCGAGATCATCGTCGCATTTCGGCGATTCCCCGTTGGGCTCGCGACACGCTCGCCAAGCATGAAACGGATCCTCGACAGTTGATGTCGTGGGAAACAATGAGTCGAGGACGGACGGGCGATTCCATTTGGGATTCTGCGCAGCGATCGCTGTTGATTCACGGCGAGCTGCACAACAATGTTCGGATGACTTGGGGCAAGGCGATCTTGAATTGGACGCCTGGCGCCAGCGAAGCACTTCATCGCTTGATCGACTTGAACCATCGATACGCGTTGGATGGCCGTGACCCGGCATCCTACGGTGGGATTCTGTGGTGTCTCGGTCAGTTTGATCGTCCTTTTACACCGGAACAGCCAATTTTCGGAACGGTTAGAACCCGATCGACTGAGCAGCACGCAAAACGGCTCGACCCAATCGCGTATCGACGAAAGGTCACACGACCCTTGCGGGACCCAATGCCAAAAGTTGCCGTGATTGGAGCGGGAATGTCCGGGCTGATGTGTGCGAGGACTCTCGCCGACCACGGTTGTGATGTCCGGGTTCTTGAGAAGAGCCGCGGTGTCGCTGGCCGCATGTCGACACGTCGCGCGGAAAATAATCTGAGCTTCGATCATGGTGCTCAGTATTTCACCGCTCGCGACGAACGTTTCAAGCGGTACATTCAGTCCTGGCTGGATGACGGGCTCATTGCCCCCTGGAACGGTCGCATCGTTGCGGTCGAGAAGGGTGTCATCAAAGCCGAAAAGTCCAGCGACAATCGCTACGTAGCGGTTCCCGGCATGAATTCCATCGGGAAGCACCTTGCAGCTAATTTGAATCTTCAACTGGCGACAAAAGTCGCGGTTCCCATTCGTTCGGACGATCAATGGGTTCTCGCCAGCGTGGATGGAGGCGAGTTAGGTCAATTCGACTTCGTGGTTGTTGCCACGCCGTCTGGTCAGGCAGCGTCTTTATTGGCTGAGGTGCCAGAGCTCAAGGAACACGCCAGAGGGACTAAGATGGGCGGTTGCTGGGCCCTGATGGTAGCGTTTGAGCGATCTTTGAATCTCGGTTTCGATGGTGCGTTCGTGCATCACTCGCCGCTTTCATGGATTGCCCGCAACAATAGTAAGCCTCAGCGTGAGGGCGATCGCGAGACCTGGGTCGTGCATGCCGCAGCCGAGTGGACTGAGAAGCACATCGATGAGTCAGCCGACCAGGTCAAACCGTATTTGTTCGACGAGTTTTGGGGTGCAGTTGGGCGGCCGAGGGTGGAGCCAATCCATCTGGACGTGCATCGCTGGCGATTTGCAATCCCTAAAGAGCCACATACCGATCGGTGTCTATTCGATGACATTCGCGGGATCGGGGCTTGTGGCGATTGGTGTGGCGGTCCGCGAGTGGAGGGAGCTTTTCTAAGTGGAATGGCGATGGCAGGCCGTATTCTTGGCCAGATTAACTCGAGTTCGTTTCCCTGTTTAGGCCAGACGCAGCAGCTTGAACTCTTTTAGACTTCTTTCCAAAATTGTTCGCTAACGGGCCAACGGTTCAATCGCAGACGCCTTGTATAGCGGTTTAGCCTGTCGGGGCGGACCGACCGCCCGTCGTTCTGCCTGTGCGATCAGCCAGCTTCCTATCGCATGATTTGCGATTTAAGACCTTGTCAGCGAGGGATAATGCTTCACACAAACAATCTGTGGCTGGGGCGTTGTGGCGGTTTCGGATTACGAGGTTCCGGTCGAGTCGGGCTTTCGGTTTCTTCGACTACATTCGAGAGAGAAGATGGGATGAAACCACTTATCGGAAATCGATCTGCTGAGAAAGACATTCGAGACTGGCTTGCGGAAAATGGGTATTGCGGAAGATCTGCGAAGTTCGATGAGATCGAGCTGCATGCGGTTAAACGACCGGGCTGGCTTCAGGTTTTTCGATTTTCTTTCCGAGGATTCACAGTAGAACAACAACCCGTGCAACTCCTTGGGGCAATGCGATCGGATGAACGATATGGGCCGCCAAAGATTGTGGTTCACGAAGATTTGGCGTCTCGAGATATGCAACTTGCGGAATGGTCTGAAGGGTTGATAACTCAACGCCGCCACAGGAATTAGCGGGTTTGCGGCTGGTCTCGGATCAGACCGTTCTCCCTTTAATCAGCGATGGCGATGAGTCGACTTCTGCTCGATTGATTTACGATTTTTGGACCCTTGTCAGCATCAGAGAATTCTTTCTGCTCCCAAGTTTAGAAGCAGGAGTCAGTGGCGACACAAATTTTGAACAACGTGTTGACACTTCGCAAAGTCATGGACAACTGCAAGGCTCGACCTTCAAGAAGTACTGCACTCACTGGAGTTCGTATCATTTCTTACGCTCGTGCTCGTTTGTGGATCGGAGTCAGCGGTGTTGGGCTGATCGTCACTGCCTGTGTACTCGCAATCCTTGAGGGCCTGCCAGGGCGGTTCTTGCCGACTTCTCGGTTTGGAAGCGTTTCTGACCTCGGTTGGATCCTAGTGCTGATTGGTTCAACCGTAGCTTTCATGGCTCCCCTTGACTTCCTGGGTGGCTACTTCATTCCGTCCCGCTTCTATCATCAAAAGATTTCGCTTGACTGTTTCCTTCGAAGTTGGACGAGGGGTGTCGCTGTCCAGGCGATTCTCTTTTTCTTGTCCACGCTTGTGATCCTCACCGTTGGCCGGAATGCAGGGTTGATCGGCGCTCTCATCTCGATTGCCATCATGTCCGTCGCGTACGTTGGCTTTCAAAGCCGACTTGTGCTTGCGATGACCGGTTGTTGTTGGACAGTTGACGATGACAAGGTGATTCGAGCCATGAATCTTGCCAGTGGTTGGGGTTTGGAAAAATTGCCAGTGACCGTAGTTCAAAGCAGCGATCCCGGTTTCACCGGAGGCGTTGTTGGCTTACCGCGGTTCGAGTCGATCATGGTTCCAAAAGACTTTGTTGACCTTCTGACGTTAGAGCAACTTGCCCTCGTACTTGCGAGACGTTTGGTTGCAGTCGATTCGGGGAGCCGGACACGGGGTATCTCGCTCGCGCTGATCTGGATTGTCTGTGGCTTCAGCCTTGCGACGTTGCTTCCAGGGGCCAGCGTCGCAAGCGTTTCCGGGTTGGCGACAACTTGTCTTGGCTTCACCATTTGGACCTTTCTGGGGCTTCTGACGCTGCCCACAGTCAGCCGACAGGCGTCTTACGCGATCGACGGTGAAATCTTGCGTCGCAGTGCGGAAACGAAGGCGTTCACCGAAACAATCCGATCCTTGGACGCTTTTCAGGATGACGAGCCATCGCGCAGAACCCTGATCGAGACCATCTTTCATCCAGTGCCGAGTGTAGACAACCGCCAGCGTGGCTCAAAACACCGATTTCCTTTCGCCTGGCACACGGCCCGAACGACGTTGTTCCTGTCTTGGTCTTGTATGGGACTGCTCGCCCGTGCCGTGCACTGCAACGTGGGGAGACCAGAACGATGGGTAATGCTCCCAACCGATTGACAGGGAGAGAACAGAACGTTGGCGTTGCCACGGATCGATAAGCTGCACTGCGAAAACGGATCATGATCGACGGACGCGAAACGGGAAAGGAGGTCTGAACGAGGTAGCAATCGCATCAAGTATCGAACCCATTTGCATGGTTCGCACCAATTAAACCACATTAACACTCTTAACTCGGAAAGACACATGAAAAAGCAATCTCTTGGTAAGCTACTTGTCATCTTGGGAGCCGGACTTTCGTTCCTCCTTTCAGTGGGGCTATGGTTTTCTGGCCAGCGGGAAGAAGGACTTTTTGTAGGCATTTGGGTGCCATCGATTCTCTCCTTCGGCAGCCTGCTTTTTGCTGGAAAGGAGTCGCAACAATGACCTCGTTTGCGATATTGGTTCTAGGCGTGATCGTCTCCGCGATTACCGGTACGGGCGCAATCATGATTGGGCTACAAGAGGCTGCTGATCCGGACCATAGTCGCGTCGAGGATTTATCAGCCGTTGAAAAGCAGATCGTCGGTCGCGACGGGCCCGGTTAACTCCTCGCGACGACAATGCCTCAATACATCAACTTCTTGCTCTATCAAATCGGCTGGATTGCGGTCGAAGCCACCTACCGTGGCCTTTCCCGGCATTTGAAGGTGTAGAGCACGGGTGTCGTGGTTCGAGTTGCTAGGGGAGGACCTCATGGACAGCAGCTCTGCTATATTACAGACCAATCAACGTCAATCGTTCATGCACTTAGATGTTAGAAGGTGATGAAAAGAACGTTTCCCGCCCTGCTGTGGCTGCTCACGGCGATACCCCATGGGTTGTGCAGGGCAGAAGAAAGAGCCTTCGTCTCGAGTGATCGCCTGACTCTGGGGACCGAGATGAGCCGTTCGGCCTCACTGCGAGCGGCGGATGTTGACGGTGATGCCGACATTGATTTGATCGTTGCCAATGGTCGTCATTGGCCTCAACAAAACTTTGTGTTCGTCAATCAAGGTCGCAGTCGATTCAATGTCATGCGGCCTTTGGGTGTTGATCGATCGACCAGCTACGCTTGCGAACCAGCCGACTTTGACGGGGACGGCCACGTCGACTGGGTCGTCAGTAACGTTGACGCTGCGAATTTGGTCTTTTTGGGTGATGGCAACGGTGGCGTGCTTACCCAGAAATCATTCGGGCGGGCTGACGGGAAAACTTATTGCGTGGATGTGGCTGATTTCAATAGAGATGGTCTTCCTGACATCGTTGTCGGTAATGTGGGGCAACCGAACGCGGTCTATTTTAATGGCGACTTGGAGACCGCGTTCGATGAATCACTCTTCGGTGCTGCAGATTCGGCGACTTACGGATTATGCACCAGCGATTTCAACGGGGACGGATTCCCCGATATTGCAGTCGCGAACTCCGATGGTTTCAATCGGGTGTTCCTCAATCAAGCGAAAGACAATCCATGATCAAACTTATCACTTCGTCCACGGCTTTTCTCTTGGCTACGTCTCTGTTCGCGTCCGCCTTTGGGGGCGAGAACAGCGATTGGCCAGGTTTTCGAGGCCCGGGCGGGCGAGGTATCGCCACCGATCAAGTGACCGCGAAATCGTGGGATGCGACGAACCCGAACGACAAAGCGATCCTCTGGAAAACCGATGTTCCCGGACTGGGGCACGCCAGCCCCACGATTATCGGCGACAAGATTTTCCTTGCCACCGCGGTGGCAGCCAGCGGCAAGGCACCGCTGAACGTCGGTCGCAATGGCAACATCGACGCGGCCGACGACAACGGTGAGCAAACGTGGTGGGTTCTCTGTTACGATAAAGCGACGGGTGAGGAAAAATGGCGCAAGACTGCACGGAAAGGTGATCCCAAAGCGACTCGCCATGCCAAGGCGACTCATGCCAATACGACGATCGCGGCGGATGCCAATCACGTTGTCGCCTTCTTTGGTTCCGAAGGCCTGTATTGCTATGACCACGAAGGTAACCTGCTCTGGCAACGTGACCTTGGTGTCATCAACGACAATCCCACCCCAACTCCCTTCGTCCATCAAGATCGAATCTACATCACCAATGCTCATGGTGGGCCGTCACCCATCTATGCCATTGCCACCCATGCACGTGGCAACTTGAGTGAGTCCGATTCAGCCGCCGAGCAAGGCGTGGTTTGGAAAGTGGACCGGGGTGGCAGCTACATGTCGACCCCTGTGGCATGGGGCGACTACCTGTATCTCGGCAACACAAACGGCATTGTACGTTGCTTTCACGCCGAGACCGGCGAGAAGGTCTACGAGGAACGTCTCGGCAGCGGTGCTTCCATCACCGCATCGTTGGTTGCCTCTGACGACAAAATTTACTGTCCGTCCGAAGACGGCATGATGTATGTCTTGCAGGCAGGTCCCGACTTCAAGATCCTAGCCGAGAACGAAATGGGGTCCCCCTGTTTCGCCACGCCCGCGATTTCCGACGGAGTGCTCTACGCCCGAACGACCCAAACGCTGATGGCGATTCAGTCTGAACCCGAATCAGGAACCAAGACTGCGTCACCATCACGACCCAACCTATTGTTCATCGCTGTGGATGACTTGCGGCCATCGATGGGATGCTATGGTGACCCCCGCGCGATCACGCCGAACATGGATGGATTAGCGGCCAATGGGGTGCTGTTCAATCGTGCCTACTGTCAGGTTGCGGTCTGCAACCCGTCGAGGGCCAGTTTGATGACCGGTTTGCGTCCAGACAACTTGGGCGTCTGGACGTTGCCCATTCACTTTCGCGAGGCCATGCCCGACGCGGTAACGATGCCTCAATGGTTTCGTAAATTCGGTTACACGGCCGTCAGCCACGGCAAGGTCTATCACAATCCCACACCCGATCCGCAGTCTTGGAGCGAGCCGATTCGTGATCTGCGGTCACTTCCCGATCCGTATCCCGAAGGCACCCGCGAGGCAGTGCAAGCAGCGATGAAGGAATTGGCTCCCAGCGATTGGCGAAAGAACAACCTGCGAAACCCTAGCACAGCCGCACCCGATTTGGCGGACAACGAACTGCTCGACGGTGCTCGAACCGACATGGCGATCGAAGACTTGCGTCGATTGGGCAAGCAATCCGAACCGTTCTTCCTTGCGATGGGTTACATCCGACCGCACCTCGCTTGGGTCGCTCCCAAGAAGTATTGGGACATGCACGATCCATCCAAGTTGCCAGTGCTGGAGGATCAGCATGTGATCCCCAACACGCCTGCCTACGCACCGAGCAACAACAGTGAATTGTCACATTACGTTGACCTGATCAATATGCCCAAACCGTGGGACGATGAGGAGCTTACACTCGAAAAGCGACGTCAACTAGTTCATGGCTACTACGCCTGCGCCAGCTATGTGGACGCTCAAATCGGTCGGCTGCTCAATGCTCTGGACGAGGAAGGTCTTGCCAAGACCTCATCGATCGCTTGACCAAGCAACTGATCGAGTCCCATCCAAGAAAGCAACTCCGAATGACACCCGCGGTGCATTCGAATCCGAATCCGGGACGCTGGCGTGCGGAATTGAGCTTCACCAACCAGACCGAAACCGAGTTGAGGGTGTATCCCATCACGCCGGCAGGTAGACGGGGCCGAGTCATACGAATCGAACCATCGCAGAATGCGACCTTCAACGCACGCCTTGGTGGCGTCTACGTTGTCGAGAGCGAGGACGGAAAGATTCACGAAGTTCACTCACCGTCGTTTCCACCACGAAACGTTGTGATCGAGTAGGAGTACGAGTATCCCTTTGTGAAGCGCGATTTTGATATGCGGAAAACTCACGACGCGAACCAGCAAAGTAGCAAGAAACCGCTGCGACTTCTGCGAAAAATCTCGCTGCCCAGCTAAGCAACGGGCATCATCCCCCCCAACCGTATCCTCGAGTTGCATTTTGTCACTTCGCCGACTAGCAATTCGTTATCATGGTGCTTCTGCCCCCCCCTCCAAAATCTCCCACCGACGAGAATTCCATGTTCCATCGCAACTTGTGGCCCATCACCCTGCTGTCCTTGCTCACCATCGGCCTAACCTTCGCCTCCAACGCTTCAGCGGTCGACGGCAAAAAACAGATTGTCTTTGTGCATGGCAAAGCCAGCCACGGCTACGGTGGCCATGCGTACGGTCCCGCGTTCCGGATGCTAGCAGAAATCCTCAACCAGAACGTTCCTGCGGTGAACGCTCAAGTCATCCAGGACGACCAGGATCTCTCGGCACTGGACACTGCGGATGCGATTGTCTTAGGCAGTGATGGTGGCCAGCTCGTCAAGTCACTTGGTGATCGGCTACAACCGCTGATGCAACAAGGTGTTGGACTCGGGTGCATCCACTATACCGTCGATCCATCGGATCCCACCGCGGTCCAGCGACTCATCGATTGGATCGGTGGCTCGTATGAACGACATTGGTCCGTCAACCCCCATTGGGAAGCGGAGTTCAAGGCATTCCCCAATCATCCTGTTTCACAAGGTCTAAAGCCGTTCCGATGCAGTGACGAATGGTATTATCACATGCGATTTGCCAAAGACATGAGAGGCGTCACGCCCATTCTTTCCGCCATTCCGCCTGAGGCCACTCGGCAACGACCCGACGGTCCTCACAGCGGCAACGCGCACGTCCGTTCGCGAGTCGGGATGGAAGAGGTCGTTGGTTGGGTCTACGAGCGACCGAGCCACGGTCGAGGTTTTGGGTTCACCGGCATGCACTCGCACTGGAACTGGGCACAGGACAGTTATCGCAAATCGGTTCTCAATTCCATCGTCTGGATCGCCGGAGCGAAGGTTCCAGAGAATGGCGTCCCATCCGAGACGCCCAGCTTGGAACAGCTTGAAGCGTATTTGGGCCAGCCTCGACCCGCGAGCTTCGATGCGAACTCTGTTGGCTCGCTGATTGAAAAGATGAACCCGTAAGGTACACGGGATCTCGCGGAGAATCGCCACGTCGATGCGAAGGAGAGTCCGTTACCGCTTGGGACGTTCTCTAAACAAATTTCGGATTTCACTCTCCCGCTTGGAGGTTGTGCAGTTTAGCGTCCCCCATCCCGAGAGATTAGAGTGATCGACACAAGTCGCGCTGATAGATTCTGGCTCCCCTCGCCCCGCGCGCTCGCCGGGAGAGGGGCCGGAGGGTGAGGGGCTTTCCGTCGTGCAGGTTTATCGCTGTTTTGGCGGGCATATGCGTCTGCTGAACCCCCTCATCCCCAGCCCTTCTCCCCCGAAAAATCGGGGGAGAAGGGAGCCAGAGTCTTGGATGAAACGGAATTTACAAATTCACACCAAGTTGCCGCGCAGGCAGGATTCCCATCACGCCACGCCACAGAGCCCAGGGTGCGCCGCGGCGCGACCCTAGGCTCTGGAATACAACGCCAGCTGGCGTAAGAGCTTGCATGACGCCCAGGATCCATTCAGTCCAATAGCGGTCGTTTTCATTGTCATAACAGAACGCCCCCGAGAATCGTCCCTCGTCCGTACCGAACAGGGCGGGTATGCTCTCAATCGCCTGCCTGCTTTCTAGTGACTGCCGCGCCAACAATCTAGCGAGGTCCCAGATCGGGTCTTCGGCGCGACGTGAACCAGAGCGCGAGGCGGCGCGCAGACAATGATGCTCTGCGCACCTGCTTTGCCTGAGAAGCCCCGCCCGGTCTGAATGGCAAAAGCCCGACGCCCAACAAAAGCGTTTGACATCCGCACCGGCAACGCGTACTATGTGTCGTAGTACACCGGATTGGGTTTGACGCTGAGGTGAATTCGATGCAAATACGAGTGATTCCTGGCAGCAGTGCGGCAATTTATCGCCAGATCGCTGACCAGATTCGCCGCGCCGTCGTCGCCGGCGAACTTTCGGTCGGCGATGCCGTGCCGAGCGTGCGGCAGTTGGCAAAACAATTGGTCGTCAATCCGAATACGGTCGCCAAGGCGTATGCCGAACTGATTCGCGATGGCGTGCTGGAATCGCAAGCCGGCCGCGGCGCATTTGTTGCAAAACGACGGTCGGTATTCACCAAGACCGAACGACTCCGGCGTCTTGACGAGGCTCTGGACACCGCCATCAGTGAAGCAATCACGCTTGACTTTTGCAGCGACGAAATCGTCGAACGTCTGCGAAACAAACTGGAGCAATTCGATGCCCAGAAATCTTGAGCATGCTTTCTCAACCTTTTTCCAGGAGGGCTTTTGCCGTGACTGATCGTTTTGTGATTCAAACGGATCGTTTGACGCGATATTTTGGCCGTCGAGCCGTCGTGCGAGAGCTGAATTTTGCTGTCCCGCGAGGCTCGGTTGTTGGACTCCTCGGGCTCAATGGTGCCGGCAAGACAACGACGATTCGGATGCTGCTTGGCTTTCTTTCTCCAACTCGCGGGCATTGTACGGTTTTGGGGAAAGACAGCGCCGTGCTGTCTCCCGAGGACCGATCCCGAATCGGGCATACCGTCGAGGGCCATTTTCTCTATCCGTGGATGCGAGTACGTGAATGCGAACGATTCGGACGTGAGACGCATCCGCATTGGAACGGCGCGTTCTTTGAACAAGCGGTGCGGCGATTCGGAATCGACACCGGTGCAAAGGTCAGTTGGCTCAGCCGTGGCCAGCGAGCTGGGGTGTCGCTGGCGTCGACACTGGCCGGTGAGCCGGAATTGTTGATCTTGGATGATCCGGCGCTGGGACTCGATCCGGTCAGCCGCCGGGCGCTCAACGAAACGATCATCGAGTTCTGTGATTCCGGTGACCGATCGGTTCTGTTGAGCAGCCATCTGCTGGACGACATCGAACGGGTGGCCGATCGCGTCGCGATCATGGTCGATGGCCGCCTGCTGGTCGATTCAAAACTGGATGCGTTCCGCAACCGCATGTCGGGCTGTCTGGTCCGCACCGACCAAGACCCGACCCTTTCGCATCCGATCCCCGGCATGGTCCATAGCCGCCCGGTTGGCGACCGTTGGCACCTGACATTCGCCGATGCGGATCAAGAAACCGCTGCAGCAGTGGAACGCATCGGAGCGTTGCAGGTCGAGCCCGACGAAGTGACGTTTGAGGATGCCGTCTTAGCCTACTTGTCACGTTCACGCATGGGTCATTCCTTCTACAGTGGAGCCGCATCATGAAGATTCTGGTATGGAAAGAACTACGTGAAAACGTTCGGCTGCTACCGATTGGTCTGTTTGTCGTCGCCATCACCTGCTGGATGACGCTACCGGGTCGAAATAGCACGCAGGTGCTGATCGCCAGCGACTTGGTATTCAATCTAGCAATGATCGCGCCTTTGTTGGCGTTCGCTTTGGGCGTGATTCAAGCGTTTCGCGATTTACAACCCGCGTCGCGAGCCTATTTGAATCATCGCGGTGTCACCGACAGCCAAGTTTTCCTAGCTAAGACCTTCGCCGCGTTTGTGATCTATTTGATTGCGATCGGCGTTCCACTGCTGCTCTCTGCGGCTTGGATCGCAATGCGTGGGCTCGAGTATTATCCGATGCGTCCGGCTCAGGTCCTGCCGCCGCTGGTGTTCGCCATCGCAGCGTTCAGCTTGCATCCTGCATCCATGATGGTAATGAGTCGCGACGGGTCCTGGTGGGGAACACGGTTGTTTCCGCTGGTCGTTGCGGGCGGCATGACGATGCTATTCTTTTTGTTCCTGCGAGATGGAGGCATGTTCGGTGTCGGTATTGGGATGGCGATCGTACCGTTTGCGCTTGCCTGGCTCGTCGCGACCGCCCGCGAGGCGTGGATCGATTTGGCCAGCGATCCGGCGTCTTCGGCTTACAACACACCGCAGCGGAGCCGTTGGTTACTGCCCATCTATCTGGTGTTCTGTTGCCTCATCGTGGTTTGCACCGCGATTGGATTTGCGATCTCAGCAATTGAAACAGCACGACGATCTACCGTCTATGAATCGGTTCCGTATCATCAAGTCAGTATCGATATCGAAACGGGCAAGCCTTGGCTTGTTACCGAAAAGAGCGGATATGATCCGAAGACGAACGACTACGAGACATCTCAAATTGGTGGCGACGTGATCGAAGATGGCAAGGAAGTTGATCCACGTGAGGAAATTGACTCGAGCCAACAGTTTCGGTCACTGAACTATCTTTACGACCTCAGGACATTTCCCAATGGTGGTGACGGTTTTTTTAGCCGCCTTGCTACGACGTACGGTAGTTCGGGACTTCTCTTTTCGTATGATGTTCGCGGCTATCTGTTAGCTTACGACCATTGGCCGCGTCGACAATGGCGATACACCTTTTTTGCAGATAAAGTCCAGCGGTCAGGGGGATTTTCCGGTACACGCTTCACGGTTTCACCCGGAGGATTCCGGAGTTCGTTCGGGCTCTTCGCAAATGCAGGATACGATACGCCGTTGGTGGATCATCGGGGTGTTTACGTCCTCAAAATGGACTCGCTTGAGATCACTCCGATCGTGGATGAACCGGTTGAAGCAGTCACGATGGTTCAGCTTGACGAAGACCAAGCACCAAGGATGGTCTTGCGCAGCGGTAACAAGTTGATGGAGTACCGCTTGTTAGATCAAGCCGGGTCGGACGATTGGTTTCGCCCGCTTCCGGAAGGCGTTTACACACGCACGGTTCCGCTACCAGACAAAATCCGTTTTACTGCCGAACTGTCGCGTGAATTTGAATTGCCCGCTCCCCTACAAGCATTCGATACTCTATTGGTGGGTGCAACGGCACAGGGCTTTGTGCTGGTCGAGAATCGCAATGCAAAGCGAGTTTTCGAGATCGACAAGGATGGTTCGGCTGAGATGGTCCAATATTCGGTCAACCCAGCGGCAAAGGACGGCTTGCAGAAAGACGAACTAACCCCAGAGTTTATCCCGGCGGCGTTCATCCCCGGTGGCCTTGTCATCGGTGGACTGGCGACAGCGTTCGTTATCAACGTGGTCGATGGCAATCCAATCGCCGTGATCGATGCGATCCGTCAGAATCCCGTCTCGACGACCAGCTTCATCGTGTTGTTCTTGGTGGGATTGGTCTTTTGTTATGCCTTCGCCTTCTGGGCCGCGAAGCAACGAGGCCTACATGCGAAATCGCGTCGTCGCTGGCTTGTGTCGGTTCCAATTCTGGGTCTCGCAGCACCGTTATCGATTTTGGCGATTTATCGACGGATTTATCAAGAGCCGTGTCCGAATTGCGATGCGATGCGACGGGTGGACGAAGACGTTTGCCCAAACTGCGGCAAACCGTGGGACCCGCCAGCGAACGATGGCATCGAGATCTTTGATGAAGCGGTCACGATGGCATCACCGTGTGATGCCATTTGACAGTCCTGTTCATGCCTATCAGTAGCTCGTTTCATCCAGTTTGACCTTGCCTCGAAAGGTCCAGTAGATCACGCCGCTGTACGTTAATACGCAGGGCAAACCGAGCAGTGCGATCAACAACATGATCTTGAGCGTCTTCTGGCTACTGGCAGCATTTAAGATTGTCAGGCTATGGGATGGATCGTTGCTCGCGGGGACGAGAAACGGAAACAGCGCGGTGATGAAGAGAAAAACGAGCGCTGCGATCATGCAACTGCTGCTGAAGAATGCGTGACCCTCGATACCTTTATGGATGGCTCGCGGAATGTTCAGCACCGCCAACAGGTTGAGGATTGGCACGACCCACAAGATCGGCATCTCGTTCAACGTCGTGAGAGATCGGGGCGCTGCGATCGCCGTCCAAGTCGTGATCACAGCATAGAAAGCGGCAAAGAGGAAGAACATCCTCCACATCACGGGGCGCAATCTTTGCTGAAACTCGCCTTCCGTCTTCAAATACAAATAGATCGATCCATGCAGCGCGAAAGCCAGCACCGCCATGATGCCGACCGCAAGCGAATAGGGATTCAATAGTTCCGTGAATCGGCCCACGAATTCATGATTCCCGTCCAGAGGCACGCCGAGCATCATGTTGCCGACCGCAACGCCGAACAAAAATGTCGCCAATGTCGATCCGGCGAAGAACATCAGATCCCAGGCTTTTCGCCAGCGAGGAGAATGGACCTTGCCGCGAAACTCGAGGCTGACCGCGCGCAAGATCAACGCACACAGCAGCAACATCAAAGCCAAATAGAATCCGCTGAAGACCGTCGCGTAAGCTTCCGGAAAGGCAGCGAATAGGGCGCCTCCGAAAGTTACCAGCCAAACTTCGTTTCCATCCCAAAGCGGGCCAATACTGTTCATCACCAGGCGACGCTCGTGATCGTTCTGCGCCACGAACGGATGCAGGATTCCAACGCCAAGATCAAAGCCATCGAGAATCGCATAGCCGATCAACAGGACTGCGAGCAGAACAAACCAGACGAAGGCCAATGTTTCTCGGCTGAAATCTGGGATCATGCTCTGACCAAGTAGCAACAGGTTGGTGACACAGATCATCAGGGTGACACCTCGTTGTTCGCGATTACTTGCGGTTCCGTACCCGCTTCTGCCATTCGTTGTTCGGCCGTTCGGCGAGCGCCGAGTTGGAGCAGACTGGTAGCGCTGCTTGTACCGAATCCGCTATCGGGTGGGTCTGGGCCCGTTTGAATCTTCTTGTTCAGCACGAACAACCAAACCGCGCCGAGCAACAGATAGATAAAGAGAAACATGACGATGGATGCTGCAACTTGTTCGGCTTCGACCGCTTTGCTGACACCGTCATCGGTCCGCAAGCCGGCAAATCGTTGATCGTTCGAACCGTCCGGCAGCGTCGCTGTGACGCGTTCGTATTGAATGAAACCCTGCGCATCGAGGACCGGCTCGCCTGCGTCGTTTCGGACAATGGAAGGATGAACGATCCAAGGTTGCCGTCCAACTTCGGCGGCGACCCAGCCAACTTGGTTCGCCATCACGGCGAGCAGTACATTTCCCACATAGATCCACATCAACCAGCGGTGCTCGAACAGTGTTCCCCGCCAAAGTAAGGCACAGCTAAGCAGGGTCAATGCGATAAAGAACGTACCGGCCCCAACCATCAACCGCCAAGAAAGGAATGGAATCCAAAGCGGCGGGCGATCTTCGGGACGAATCTTGTCCAACCCGATCACCGGTTCGCTGAAACTCAGGTCGTCATGGACCATGAAACTGAGGGCTCCGGGAATGGCAATTCTCATCTGAACCGCTTCCTCTTCGGCATCAGGAATTCCAAAAAGCGTCAAGTCGGCAGCCCCCTCGCTGTCAAAATGTCCTTCAAAAGCAGCGAGTTTCGCTGGTTGATATTCGTAGACGTTCTGCGCCTGTCGATGACCACTCAACGCAATCGCAATGCTGCTGATGGCCGCGAGCACAAGTGCACCCGTAAAACTGCGTTTGGCGAAATCAACATGCTTGTTTTTCAAGATGTACCAGGCACTGATGCTGAGCACGAAGAACGCGCCCATGACCAAACAGCCCAGTAGCACATGTGTCAGGCGATGAACCGTCGACGGATTGAAAACCATTTCCCAAAAGTCCGTAATCTCAGCTCGCATCACTGGCACTCCGTCGATCACCCAGGGCTGCGTCAACACCTCGCCATTGGCGTCAAGTAGCGGTTGGCCATTGTCACCAAGAACCTGCCGAGTCATGGGGACGATCGCGCTCCCAGACGGAGTTTGTTGCCAGGAATTCGCAACGACGATCCAAACGCTGGAGAAAATGCTTCCCATCGCGACCATGCAGGTCGAGAAGAAATGCATCTTGGGACCGACTCGGTTCCAGCCAAAGATCAGGACAGCAAGAAATCCTGACTCTAAAAAGAATGCAAAAATTCCTTCCGCCGCCAGCGCAGACCCGAAAACATCACCGACGAAGCGTGAATAGGTCGCCCAGTTGGTTCCGAACTGGAATTCCATCACGATCCCCGAAGCGACACCGATCGCAAAGTTCAATCCGAAGACTCGTGTCCAGAATTTCTGAGCCTGCCTGTACGCTGCGTCTCCGGTTCGCAACGACATTGCGCCAAGGTAGACCAACACGACTCCCAAGCCGATGGTCAGCGGTGGAAAGAGGTAGTGGAACATGATCGTCAGCGCGAACTGCAAACGCGACAGAAATACGAGATCAAATTCCATACCCTGGGCCTTCCTTCACATGGGAGGAGCTAGAAATCGGATGCAGGGGATGCCTCGGTGGGATCAATCAGTAGGTGAAAACCACGGAGTCGGCGTGCAAGTGATCGAAGATCTGCTTTCGATCCTCAACCAATTGGATGCCTGGCGCAAGATCATCCGCTTCCACGCCGGTGACCTTCGCACACATTGGGCACACGATCATTTTGGCTCCCTGTTTCAGAAGGTCAGCGATCGTCGAACGAACGGATGGCATCTCCTCAAATCGAACATCGTCGCTTAGCGTCTTTCGAGCCAACGGTGGGGATTTGACGTTGAAGAAAATGACAACCTCCCGTCCATCCGCCAATCCATGTTCGGCAAAGTGAAGCCCCATCATCACCGAGTGCAGGCTCTCGGCCCCGCTGGTGAGATTGATCACGAGTGTGGGTTTTTGCGTGGGGGGCGTCGTGGGTTCATCGGCATTTGCGACGCAGGTGCCAACGATGGCAGCCGTAATCGCAAGCAACGCCGATTTCATTGTGGTAGGACATTTCATTCTTCAGTAATCCTTTTGTGGTCGCCTTGCAGCACAAGCGTCGACCGGAAACGCCGGTTTGCTTTCGGTCGTGGCATCTGCTCTTGCCTGTTGTTTCAGCCAACGTCATTATGCGCATATGCGCACTACGGTCAACGGAAGATTCTCAGATTTGGCCGAGTTTTTCAGAAGGGCACCGTTCTTGGCGCCTCCGCTGAAAGGGTCGCCCGTGCAATCCAGTCGCCGAAGTTGGATGACAACCGGAATTGGCTTGACGTTTGCGACCGAGGTGCCGACACGTTGGAGTTCCTTAAACGCAAGGGCAAACGTCGACGTCGTTTTGCTCGACGCGCCGCGCAGGAGCGACCCATAGTGATCGGCCATGGTGATCGGCCATGGTGATCGGCCATGGTGATCGGCCATGGTGATGCTAAGAAGCGTTCGTCATCCAGGTTACGGACTTATTCGCGGTTGTTCAAACTCGATCGCGACTTTGATACCCGGACTACCACATACGTTTTCGTGACGGCCGATTGCATCGATGACGAGTTGATGGTAGGCCGTCAGGCCTGATTGAGCCAGGCAATCCTCATCGATGAGGATTTGGTTTTCTAAGGCGGCTTTGCGATCCTGAGTGGATAGGTTACCGATCACCATCAAGATGTGGTCGTGCACGCAATAGTTGAGCTTCGGAACACGGACAACATAGCGAGCATTGGTTTGCGCAATCAGAAAATTGGGTTTGACCGCAGAAATGAAATCAGGATCCAAATTGGCGGCCGTGTGAACGAAAATCACGCGGCTAAAAAGTCGGCTTGTGAAATTCAGCATCGAGTAGCTTGAAGAAGCTCCAAAAAGCAGGCAGGTTTTATCCACCATCGCGTCGGGTTGCCGCGTGATCAGGATTCTGCCAAAGTTGCGAAGGCCGTTGTCATAAACAAGGAATTCACCATAGTTGTAAGAATCGAGCATCTCGGCAATCGAACTCCGTTGGGGAGTCACCTTGCAGCCTAAATCACCGACGATTTTTTGGGGGCGATAACGATCCTTGGCGAACAAGATGACGACGTCGCGACGAGATAAACCGAGCGTTTCTGCAAGCTCCACCGTGGCCAACATCGCACCGCGATCCGTCCAGTGCGTGTCCGTAACGAAGTAGGCGTTGTCACCCAGGGCGGAAAGGGGAGCGACAGGGTACACAAAGATCTTTTTGGGGATGAGTGCCGCGATCTGTTGCATCGGCCCCCACTGGCCAGTGGCTACGGGGTGGTATCGCCCGACGACACTCTCCTTGGTGGGGGACAGCAGCAGGGCGACCGGGGAATCGACAGTTCGACCCAATCGCTTGAGACCACGGGCGTACTTTCGCCAGGATCGAAGATCCCGGTTGCTCAACCGAAGGGTACCGCGGTGTTGATCGACACTGTTGTTTGTGTCATTATCCAAAAACAACCACCCCGCTTTGCCCTCGAGCACCTTAGCCGGTGCATTCTCGTCTTGGCGAGCGACAGGTGCGACAGCTGCGGGCCCGATGACACGCCGCAGGAATGCCTGCCCAGGTTGAAACAGATTCCATGGAGGCATCGATCGTTTCCTTGAAAGCCTGTATCGAAAACATTTGCTTCAGCGGCAATCGTGCCCAGAGTCGGTATCTGAATGACGCAACCTTGCTATATTCCTTTAGCAGGATCGCATCAAAATAGCACAAAACTAGGATCTTTGAAACTTGTCGATGACCGAACGGAATCCACCCAGTTCAGATGAACCCTTGGCATTGGTCGGTGTGGGTTGCCGATTCCCGGGCGGGGCATGCGACGCGAACTCGCTTTGGCAGTTGTTGGTCGATGGGCACAGTGCCATCCGCGACGTACCGGACGATCGTTGGCATGTGGATAGGTACCACCACCGCGATGCCGATACACTTGGACACATGGTCACACGCCGTGGCGGTTTCGTGGATCAGCTGAAGCAGTTTGACGCCGCATTTTGGGGGATCTCGCCACGGGAAGCGATGCGTATGGATCCGCAGCAGCGATGGCTACTCGAAACGGCTTGGGAGGCGTGCGAGGACGCCGGCATTCCGCCGAGCAAATTGCGTGGCACGTCCATGGGAGTGTTTGTCGGGGCATCGAGCCACGACTACGGTAGTCTGCAAATGAACGACATCGCGAACCTCGATGTTCACACGAATACGGGCGGCACACTGAGCATCGCCGCAAATCGCATCTCGTACTTGTTCGACTTGAAGGGGCCCAGCATTGCAGTCGATACGGCTTGCTCTTCGGCCTTGGTGGCCGTGGCGCTCGCCTGCCGCTCCATTTGGGCTGGCCAGTGCGGGGCCGCACTTGCCGGTGGCGTCAACGCGCTGATCACGCCCAATACCAGCATCGGTTTCAGTAAAGCTTCGATGCTGTCTCCGTCGGGCGAGTGTTTTGCCTTTGATGCAAGAGCGGACGGCTATGTCCGAGGCGAAGGGGCCGGCTTGGTACTGCTAAAACCGTTGAGTGAAGCGATCAAACAGAACGACAGGATTTACGCGGTCTTGCGATCCGCTGTCGTGAACCAGGATGGTCAAACCTCTTCGATGACCGTACCAAGTGTCGATGGCCAATGCGACATGTTGCGAACGGCCTATCGCGAAGCAGGCGTGGACCCCCGGGACGTCGCGTATGTTGAAGCTCATGGCACGGGAACTCCGGTTGGCGATCCCATTGAGGCAGAAGCGTTAGGGCGAGTGCTCTCAGAGGGCCGAGATGTCGATGACGTTTGTTGGATGGGATCGATCAAAACCAATATCGGTCACCTCGAATCCGCCTCCGGCATTGCAGGGTTGATCAAGGCGGCATTGGTATTGGAGCACAAGCAGATTCCAGCCAATCGAAATTTCGACACGCCCAACGCGGCTATCCCATTGCAGCGATACCAATTGAAGGTCCCCACTCAGTTGCGATCGCTTCCAACCACCGAAGGGCAACAACCGGTTGCTGCGGTGAATTCGTTCGGATTCGGAGGCACCAACGCGCACGTCGTGATGCAGGCGGCGCCCGATCGAGCGCCCCTACGGCGTGACGGCACGAATGCGGAACGCCCTTTCATCTTATCCATTTCCGCCCGAGACGAGGCTTCCTTGCGTGAGTATGCCAAACGCTATCGTCAGCGTCTCAAAACGATCGACCACGATTTAGCAGACTTCTGCTATTCGGCGGCGACTCGCAAGGAACGGCATGAACTGCGACTCGCCGTGATGGGAAACGATGCACGACAACTCAGGCAACGACTGACTCAGTGGCTCAACAGCGGCGAGGCGAGTGAAGGAATCGTCGCGAGTCGGTCGATGCATCGCAGCAATGAGAACGTTTTTGTTTTCACGGGGCAGGGATCCCAGTGGGCCGGGATGGGCCAACGTCTCCTTCAGAGCGAACCAATCGTACGTGATACGCTCGCAGAGATCGACGAACACTTTCAAGCACTCAGTGGTTGGTCTCTCGTTCGGGAAATGGCTCGGCCCGCAAGTGAGTCCAACATCCAGCAGACACGCGTTGCTCAACCAGCGATCTTCGCACTTCAGATCGCCCTTGTTCGGCTCTGGGCGTCTTGGGGCATTCGCCCAACATTAGTTGTCGGCCATAGCGTTGGCGAAGTGGCCGCGGCCCTCTGCGCAGGAATCTATTCCCTGCGCGATGCCGTTAGCCTTGTCTACCATCGCAGCCGACTGCAAAACAACACGGGCGGCGCGGGCCGCATGGTGGCTGCGGGCGTGTCGGCAGCGGAGGCCCGTGAGTTTATCGGAACGCACGCTGACCGTGTTCAGATCACCGCAGAGAACAGCCCTGCGTTGGTCACGATGGGGGGCGACACCGAACTAGTCGATTTGATCGGGGCAAGGATCGAGAGCAGCGGTCGTTTTGTACGATGGCTTGGGTTGGACTATGCATTTCATACGCATCAAATGGATCCGATCAAAGACGCATTGTTGGAAGCGTTGGCGAGCTTAAAGCCTCAGCCGGAACGTATTCCTTTCGTTTCGACCGTCACGGGCCAGTGCCATCCCGGCGATCAGATGGATGCGGGCTATTGGTGGCGTAACGTGCGTGAACCGGTTCAGTTTGAGACCGCGATGGCGACGATCGCGGCAAAGGGTGCGCAGCGGTACCTCGAACTAGGGCCGCATCCCGCACTGCGTAGCTCCATCGACGCCTGTCTGGCGGATCGAAAGGTTGAAGCCACGATCGTACATTCATTGACTCGTGAGACAGACGATCAATTGGAGCTGGCTACGAACGTTGCCAAACTGGATGGGAGCGGAGCCGACATCGACTGGCACTCGGTGAACCAGGGTTCCGGTGCGTACGTTCCACAGCCGCATTACCCCTGGAATTACCAAGCGTATTGGTTGGATCAAGGTGAAACCGGCAACCGGGTCGATCCACCCTTGCATCCACTGCTCGGTGAGCGATTGAACGTTGCTACGCCGACATGGCAATTCCATCTCGATCCGCACCTATTTCCCTATTTGAACGATCATCAAATTTGGGATGGAATTGTTTTTCCAGCTGCCGGGTATGCAGAGATCGGCATCGCGATCGCCGCCGCGTTATTTCCTGACGATTCTTACGCCGTTGAAGACATCGAGTGTGAAAACGCGTTGTTTGTGTCTGCCAATGCCGTACCTAAAATCCAAGTGGTCTTCGACAGTGAGAGCAAGTCCTATAGCGTGTACAGCGCGTCGAGCACCGCGAACGGCGGATCCGTCTCAGGCAGTAGGGCTTCATGGGAAATTCATGCGCGGGGCAGGTTGGTCATGATCCCGATGGCGTCGGAGTCGCAGGTGATCGATCTTTGTGAACTGCGTCAACGATTGCCTCGTCGCATCACCCACGACGACCTGTATCGCGATCTGTTCGGTATGGGATACGGCTTCGGAGCAGACTTTTCACTGATTCAAGAATCATGGAGCGATGTCGCGGGATCGGAATTGGGGTCGCTCTACCCGGAAGCCCTATCTCGAATTTCCGTTCCCAAGCAAGTTGCCGAAGACTCAATCCACTACGGCATTCATCCAGCCGTTCTCGATGCGTGTTTTCAAGCCACGCATGGAACTCGCGATGTTGCTGAGCTGGCTGATCATGCCAATTGTCTGTATCTGCCGCAGGCGATCGGCCGTGTTCAACTCCACACAAAGCAAATCCCCACGGAGCTTTGGGCCCATGCAAAGCAATCCCATCGGGAGGGATCGTCCGTTGAATATTCGATTTGCGTTGTAGATGAGAGCGGGAAACCGGTCGCGTCAATCTCGCGTTTTCGCGTCACGAAGGTCGACCAGCCTCGCCGCAGCGCCCGTGCCGAAGAGCAATTCTACCAATTCAAGTGGCAACCCAAACGGCTTCGTGGCGCTCGAGTTGGCGGTTCGGCGAACTTCGCATCGATCGATGAGGTTCTGGCTGCGGTAGAGGATTCCATTCCACAAGGTTATGCCACGCGAGGGCTTTCCGAATACTACAACGATTTTATTCCACGCATGGAACAAATCGTACATCAACTCATCGAGAATGCTTTTGTCGAGCTTGGATGGAGTTTCGGTGTTGGCGAATGCTTCACTTACGATCAAGTATTCGAATCGTTCGGAATCGCTGAGCAGCATCATCGCTTGTTTCGAGCCGAACTTGGGTGGCTCACCGTCAACGGAGCGGTCCAAGCCAACGACTCAGGCTGGCAGGTGAAGCGGGGACTGCAACGGATTGATATGGCCCCTGCATTGGCCGAGCTAGCCAAAGCGTATCCGCGGTTTGCCTCCGAGGTGTCGCTAGTCGAAGCAACGGGGCCACGACTCGCAGAAGCGTTGGCGGGCGAACTCGATCCCTTGGACCTTTTGTTCCCCGACGGTTCGAATGAACTGATGGAAGCCTTCTATACACATGCGAGCGATCTGCCCGCGTTCAATCAGTTGATTCAAACCGCGGTTGCGAAAAGTATCGAGCGGTTGCCCGAGCGGCGTGTGCTTCGTGTCTTGGAAATCGGCGCCGGAACAGGGTCACTGACACGAAGCTTGTTGGAAGTGCTGCCGCCTGATCGTTTGGAGTACACGTTCACCGATGTTGGAAGAGCATTCATCACCGAGGCAAAACGTAGTTTTGCTGACCACCCATCTATCCATTTTCAATCATTCGATATCGAGCGTGATCCGACATCGCAAGGCATTGTCCAAAACGGATACGACCTAATCGTTGCAACAAACGTGTTGCACGCGACTGCCGACCTTCGTTCCACTCTTGCTCATGTGCAGACTTGCCTTGCGTCAGAAGGAAGGTTGGTTTTTCTCGAGCTTGTCCGTCATCGACCGATTTGCGACAACGTGTTCGGATTGCTCGAAGGTTGGTGGAAGTTTACCGATACGGATGAACGCGACCATTCACCTTTGCTAAATCGTGTGCAGTGGGAGTCGTTGCTTTCGCGATCTGGCTTCGACCAAATTCAGTCGTTTACTTGTTCACCCAACGAGCAGGAAGCCGAGCAGACGGTCTTCGTAACGGTGGGACCCGCAATCAAGGCAATCGAGTCACCGACCGACGCAAATTCGAAACGACCATCCACGGTTTTGGTCTATGCGGACCGAGGCGGCATGGGGCAAGCGATTGCCTCGAAATTCGAGCAGCAAGGTAATCGTGTGATCGTGCTTCGGCGTGACGCGTCCTTTGAGCGGATCAACGAATCTGCGTTCACTTTGGCCGATGGAAATGCAACTGAACTTGAAAGAGTTTTTGCGGATTCGAAGCTTGACGACACCGATCTGAAAACCATTGTTCATTGCTGGGCTCTCGATCACACAGCGGCCCCCTCTTGCAATGAACAACTGCTCGCGGATCAGCGGACGGGGGTATTTAGTGCGCTACAGCTTTCGCAAGCATTGGAAAAGATCGATCCCGCGGCAAGTCCGCGCGTCTATTTCCTGACACGTTCTGCTCAAGCGGTTGCCGACAACGACCCTATCGATGGCTTAGCTGCCTCACCGCTGATTGGCTTTTGCCGCGTGGCGAGCAACGAGACGAGTCAGTTTCGATGGACGTTGGTCGACCTGGATCCGAACCCCGGGCCGTTCGAAGCCGATGATGTTTTCAACGAGATCACCGACGAAAACGAAGAGCAAGAGGTGGCACTCCGTGACGACCAACGCTTTGTTCATCGTCTGCAGCGCATCTCCTTTGATCAGATCCCGCTACGCAGTCAATGTGCGGTGCTTGACAGCGGCGCGATGGTTCCGTTTAAGTTGCAAATGAGAAAAGCGGGGGTGCTTGAGAACCTGACGTTGAATGAAACCAACCGGCGCCCGCCGGGCCCGGACGAGATCGCGGTTCGCGTGTTCGCTGGCGGAATCAATTTCCGAGACGTCATGAAGGCATTGGGAATGCACCCCGGCACATCGGAGGATTTGCTTTGGTTTGGGGACGACTTTTCCGGCGTCGTGGAAGCGGTCGGATCCAGGGTGAACAAGATCAAGTGTGGCGATTGCGTCTCGGGAATTGCTCCTTACGCTTTTCGAAGTCATGTCACGGTGGATCAGCGGCTGGTATTCAAACATCCAACGAGTTTGTCGTTTGAACAAGCGGCCACGTTGCCCACCGTCTTTCTGACGACGCACTTTGCGATCAAGAAGATTGCACGAATGCAACGTGGCGAGCGTATCTTGATTCATGCGGCTGCCGGTGGTGTTGGCCAAGCGGCAATCCAAGTTGCTCATCACCTTGGGCTCGAGGTCTTTGCGACGGCAGGGACCACCGAAAAGCGAGAACTCTTGAAATCGATGGGAGTTGCTCATGTCATGAATTCGCGAACGGTGGAGTTTGCAGATCAGATTTGGGACCAAACCTCGGGCGCAGGCGTCGATGCCGTTCTGAATTCTCTCGCTGGTGAGTTCATTCCCAAAAGTCTTTCGGTACTTGCTCCCTTCGGGAAGTTCTTAGAGATCGGTAAAGTCGACGTGTATGGGAATTCCAAGCTCGGTTTGGCGGCGTTTAAGAACAACATCTCGTACCACATGATCGATCTGGCTCAGCTACTGGTGCAAAGGCCTGACCAAATCGCAGCGCTCCTTGCTGAGTTGTCATTGCTGTTTGAATCGGGGACCTACGCACCGTTGCCTCACACCGTTTTCCCCGTCCACGAAGCCGCTGAGGCCTTTCGGTTTATGGCGCAAGGAAATCACATCGGAAAGAACGTGCTGGCGTTTCCTCGTGATCCAGCGGAAGCATCGACGCTTTGCCTAGGTCCCTGCACCGACGACGGGAGTCTGCTTCGCGGGGATGCCAGTTACCTGATCACGGGCGGTGCCAACGGTTTCGGATTCGAAATTGCCAAGTGGATGGTTCGCCAGGGGGCACGGCATCTCGTGCTGATGAGTCGCAGCGGCCCGCGAGAGGAAGCGGCGAAAGAAATCGCAGCCTTGCGTAGCGAGGCTGTCACCATTATGGATGCTCGCGGCGATGTAACGAATCCAGAGGATGTCGACCGCGTGATCGAGCAGATTCAACCGACCTGTCCAGCATTAAAGGGAGTCGTTCATGCCGCGATGGTGCTCGACGATGCATTCCTGGCTGATTTGGATGAGGAACGTTTCGCTTCGGTTCTGTATCCAAAAATGCTCGGAGCCTGGAACCTACATCAATCCACGCGAAACCTTTCACTCGATCATTTTATCTGCTTCTCGTCGTTTTCCACGATTGTGGGAGCACCCAAGCAAGCGAGCTACAACGCGGGAAATAGTTTCCTTGACGCGTTGGCGAAGTATCGTCACGCGAAGGGGCTTCCTGCGCTGACCTTGAACTGGGGGGCTGTGCTGGGCGCAGGATTTGTCGCTCGAAACGAGAAAACCGCAGAGTACCTCGATGGCATCGGGCTTATAGCACTTCAAATGCAAGAGGCGCTCAAGGTCTTTGCCGAAATGATTCTTCGCGACACACCGTTGCTGGGTGTGGGCCGAGTCGACTGGCAGCAGTTGAGTCAACTTTGCACGGCTGTGGCGAAGCGGCCCATGTATGAAGGGGTCGCTCACGACTCGTCACCGGACCGATCCAATGCAAGCTTACAGTCGGAACTGTGCAGCGCGTCGCGCAAGAAACGGCCTGAGATCTTGGAGAATTTCTTGGCGCAGCAAGTCGCTGCTGTCTTTGGTATCGATGCTGGAAAGGTCGACCGCGACGCATCGCTCAACCAAATTGGTGTTGATTCCTTGATGGCTGTTGAATTGATCAATCGAATGGAGTCCGCAACGGGAGCAAGAATTCCGATGAGCCGTATTCTGAGCGGATCGACGGTACGGGAACTCAGTCAAAGCATCCTCGAGTTGATTCCTGGCCTCGACCACGCGGAACCGATGGATTCCAATAACCTGCGCACGGAGGGCGATGCGTTTGCCAGCGATGCGATCAACTTTGAACTCGAAGCCGAACTCGACCCGACCATCGTCCCGAGCAAGACGTTGGTGCATCGAGACAGTCCGCCGCGTTTGTTACTGACCGGTGCAACGGGGTTCCTCGGCGCCCATCTTCTTCACGAATTACTGGAAACAACGCCTTCGCAGGTTGTCTGCCTGGTCCGATCCGACAATGAACAGGCAGGGAAACGACGGATCGTGAACAACCTGTCCAAGTATGGGCTGCAGCCTCGGGAGATCCAGGATCGAGTGAAGGTGATCAGCAGTGACTTTTCGCGGCCACAGCTTGGTCTCACTCCGGAGCAATTCGATCAGCTCGCCGATTCCGTCGATGTGATCTATCACAACGGCGCCAACGTCAATTTGGTGATGCCCTATCAATCGCTACGGCAAGACAACGTTGAGGGGACGCGTGAATTGTTGCGTCTCGCTTGCCACCGAGTGCAAAAGCCGTTGCACTATGTTTCGACCTTCACCGTTCACGCGACCGAAGCAAATCGCGGCTGCAGAATCCAGGAATCCGAACCGTTACCGGTATGTGAGGATTTGCTGTACGGTTATTCACAAACAAAATGGGTCGCCGAGCGGATGATTGAAGAGGCAAGAAGGCGTGGGATGTCGGTGACGATCTATCGGCCAGGACACGTGACGGGACACAGTACAACGGGAGTCGCGAACGTCGATGACTTGTTGCATCAAATTGTCCGAGCTTGTCTGTTGATCGGTGCAGCTCCCTTTCGCGATTTCGAACTCGATGTGACCCCCGTCGACTTTGTATCCAAGGCAATGGTCTACCTTGCTCAACAAAAGGAGGCACAAGGAAAGACGTTTCACTTAACGAACCCCAACCCGCTCAGCGCCAAAGCGTTATCCGATTGGATGCGCGACGGAGGAGCCAATATCGAATTGATGGATGTCGAACCATGGCGTGAACGGTTGATCGAATTGGCCGACCCTGCGAGTGCATCGACGGATGGGTTCAAGGTGCTCGGCGATCTATTGGTGCCACGCTTAGCAGCGGGGGGCAACCGGGCCATTCACGGCCGCTTCTGTTGTCGGCAGACGCTCGATGCGTTAATTCCAAGCGGTGTGAAATGTGCACCTGCGGACGCCCGTCTGATCTCCACTTGCCACACTTACATCCAACAAATGGATCGCCTGCTGCGAATTGACGATGCCTCGGATTCACAATTGCGTGCCCGCTGTGTCAGCGACCTGATTCAACCCAGCGACGAACAGGTCCATTAACACATCGGATTGTTTCTCGCTGACGAATTCGGCGTCATAGTGAAGGTTAAGTTTCAGGCGATTGGCATATTCCAAGGTGAACATGGTGACGCAATTGTAAGGTCGCAATGGCGCAAGGCCGTCGATATCTCGGAGGACTAAATCCGCGACGTGCAAGAAACCGTCTCTGCGAGGCAAAGGGCAGCGACGTGTTGTCTTTCCTGCGCTGGAAAAAATCACGGATGTCTTGCACGTATCTTGTTGTACCGAGCGTTTTAAAGCCCAAGGCATCCCGTTCAAGATATTCAAGACAAACAGGAAGGTGTACCGCAATTGAAACCGCTTGATGACTTCCATCTCAGCCCGAATTCCCTTCAACAGCTGATCACGATCGCCACCCTGGTCTCCACGTCGATCGAGAAAAATGGAGCTAACGTAGTTGAGCGCCGGTAAGGAGCGATAGGATGCGTCACGCAGATTAATAGGAATCATCATCCGCGTCCAATGCCGTTCGCTGTATTGTCCATATAATTTTTGCCAGTCCCACAGTGCGCAAAAGAACTCGCAAACCAGTAACTCATGAACCGTCACGTTTCGATGATTTGCTGCTTTTCGCAGAGCGAGGGTTTGCGATGGATCAAGAAGAAAACTCGTTAACGCAGGGTATGCCTTCGTTGATTTTGTACAGCGGTCACGCGCTTGATGTGCGAGCAATGGGATGGGCTGACGTCCCCAAAATTGGGCCGCCCCCATCAACCCAACAAGTTGACCGGGTAATCGCTTGAGCGTTCTGAAAAAGGAAAGACCGTAGGCACCCCGTACGGCTAGACGGTTCGGATCAACCGTCGGAACAAATTTGTACGATTTACCGAATTCACGCAGACCAGCATAGTGAACCATCAAATCATCGGTGAATCGGTCGATTCCAGCGCCATCACAGCAGGCGTGGTGGAACTGAAAGGTCACATCAACGGTCGATCGATCCTGCACGACATAGACTTTTAGACCAGCCTCTCGGCGGAGGTCGATCTCTTCGGCTTGTGGTAACAAACCTCCCGTTTCCCCCTCGCGCCATCGCAAGGCGGGCAGCATGTCTCCCGAAAACGACCAACGCTCACGCCATCCAGATCGAAGGGTTGCCCTTAACAGCGGATGGTGCTGCAGCGTTGCCTGCAACGCCATCATGAAAGATTCTCGATGCAAATTGCCTTGAAAATGCAGGCGAAGAAAGCAGCAGCAGGGATAGGCTGGGCAATCTTGGAACAACATACATCGTTCGAAAGGCGTTAAACGCAAAGCATTGGCGGTCGTTGAGATCAATCGGATGTGCCCTGCACGACAACGAAAAGCCGCAGTATACTCAGCGTCGTCGTCACCGACGATGGTCCTTGCTTGCTCGTTCTTTGTGAAGCTATCCGAAAAGGGATTTTCTTTTGTGACAATCGCGGATGCAATCTGTTGGACCGTTGTTCTGATCGTAGCGATCCAAACTTGCTTTGCACTGACCTTTGCCGCGATCCTGTTTCGCAACAAGCCCACGCTTGACACCGACTACACTCCCCTGGCCGCGATCGTCCTTTGCCTACGCGGTGCCGATCCGTTTTTGCGGCAGTGTATCACTCGGCTTTTAGATCAGGATTATCCCGATTACGAGTTACATGTTGTCGTCGACAGCCACCAAGATCCATCGCAGCAGATCCTGCGAGAGTTCGAGTCCAATCCGCGTTTGAGCGTGAGTGTTCTGGAGCATCCTGCTGAGACCTGCAGTCTCAAGTGCAGTAGCCTTGTTCAGGCGATTGGTGAGCTGGATCCATCGTTTGAGATCATTGCATTGTGCGATGCTGACTGCGTCCCGCATCGGACTTGGCTAGCAGAATTGGTCGTTCCGCTCGCATGCTCCGAAGTGGGAGCGACCACAGGCAATCGTTGGTACGATCCTCCGGATGCTGCCGGAGCCTCTTTGTTGCGTTATCTTTGGAACGTGCCTGCATCGGTCAACATGATTTTGTTGAAAATTGCGTGGGGTGGAAGCTTGGCCATCCGGCGTCGTGTCCTGCTCGAGACGGGGTTGCTGGAAAAGTGGTCTTACGCCCTGTGCGAGGACACGATGCTCTATCGCGTTTTGCGCAGGCACGGCTATCGCCAGGTTTTTGTACCGAGCGTCATGATGGTCAACCGAGAATCCTGTACCCTTGGCGATTTGATGAAGTGGATACCTCGACAACTGCTGACGGCAAAGCTCTATCACCCCAGTTGGCCCGCAACCGTAGGCTATGGAATCCTGTCTTTCATCGTACCGCTGCTCGCCGCTGGTTTGGCCTTCGTCGGTTGGATGCGATCCGACATGGCATCCATCCGTATGGCACTGCTCGTGTTCGCGGGATTCGAACTCTCGAATGTGCTGCTCGTTGCACTATGCCAATGGAGTGTCTGTCGACAACTCTCGAATGAGGAGGCAAAGCCCAGGTGGTTTGGTTTCAGGCGAGAGGCAAAAGAGTTCTTACCGTACGACGGACTTCCAAGTCCGTTGAAAGTCACGACGGACACGGATTTCCGTCAAACAAATGGTAAATTGGCTGCTGCTGTTCGCGTCACGTCGTTGCTGATGCTACCGATCTGGATCGTGTTCGCACAACTCCTCGCGCCACTTAGCTTCCTGAGGTGTTTCTTGATCACGAATATCACATGGCGAGGGATCGATTACCGAATTCGAGGTCGCAAAATCAAACGTGGCAAATACGTCGCATTTGGCGAACCGATGAAGCAGACGAATTCACTTTAACGCGGTAAGGTTTACAGGTTAGGCGGTTCTATCGGGTGGCGACGATGATCATGATACGTCCCCACTACCATTCCGATAATGGTTAAAGCTTGACAAACACAAAGCGATCTACTCAACGCCTATTTTGCCGCCAATGCACTCCTCTTTGCTAGCATGCCGCCGTCGTTTCGCAACGGCATTCATGCTGATCGCTTTGCCGGTTGCATGCTTTGCGGGCTGCCAGTCTTCGCGAACCCGCCATTTGTCCGAATCAAACCTTTCTGGGGGCACGTCCGCAAGTCGAGCGGAGATCGATGACGAGTCCCGGTTGCAACAAGTCTCGTTCTCTCAGCCGAGTTCGCTTTCCCAAACCGATGTCTTTGTGGAGTCAACGGAGCAGCCGTCACCGCCCATTGCGGACGACTTTGACAGCCTAACGCACTGGTATCTAACCCTTGATGATGTGGTCAAGCTAGCACTCGACAACAGTACCGTGATCCGAGACCGTGGCGGTCGTGTCTTGACGTTTCCCAGTGCGGTGCGGACCACATTCGATCCCGCTGTGTTACGAAGCGATCCCAACCTCGGCATCGACGCGAGCCTCTCGGCATTTGACACTCAATTCGAGTCCGGCCTCGTCTACAATGGTGGCGGGAATTCAGTCAACTCCGCCTTTTCGAGTGGACAGTTCGGTGTTTTTGCACAGCCAGAGACGCTTGCGAAACTCGGAGTGGGACGCATTTTGCGGTCGGGAACCAAGGTGTCGCTTGGTGGCGTCGGCGGCTATGACCAAACCCTGGCCGGAGGATTTTATGCTGCCTATGGAGCCGAGGCGCGACACCCGCTGATGCGAGGTGCAGGAACCCAATTTAATCAAATCGCTGGCCCTCTGGCTAAGCCAGGCATGTACCGAGGTGTGCTGATTTCGCAGCTTGATCACCATCAAGCACAAGTGGAGGTTGAACAATCCGTATCCGAGCTGGTTCGTGATGTCGCAATCGTTTACTGGGAGCTGTTCTTTGCTTATCAGAACTTGAATGCTAAACAAACGGCACTGGAAAACGCGCGGCAAGCATGGCAACGCGAACAGCAGCGGGTCGCCCAAGCGGTCAGCCCGCCCGATGTCGAAGCCTTAGCCCGACAGCAGTACTATTCCGCAGAAGCTGGGGTCCGCAATGCGATCTGTGGTACCATCCCGGGTCAAACGGGAGTCTACAATGTCGAGCTGAGACTCAGGACGTTGATGGCTCTTCCCACATGCAGCACTCAGTTGATCCATCCAGCGGGGCTGCCGCTTGAAGCACCGCTGCGCTTTGATTGGCAAGAAAGCGATGCACTGGCCCAGACGAAACGCATCGAACTTCGCAAGCAGCTTTCGGCAATCAACAAGCGAACCTTAGAACTGAAAGCGGCCCGGAATCTTCAGCGTCCCCAAGTGGATCTGATTGGAAAGTACCGTCGATTGGCTGACGACCCGTCCACGGCCACCGACACGGCTTTGTTCAGTGACGCTTTGCAAGGTTGGCAGGTTGGAATCGAATACAGCCGAGCGGTCGTCAACCGTCGCGAGAACGCAGCAGTGCGTCATGCACATCTTCAATTATGCCGCGAGCAAGCGATTGCAGCGGAACAACGTCGGCACATCTCGGCGGAGCTACGTACTGCATTCATTGAATTGGACCGCGCCTACGGAGCCATGCAATCGATGGCCCATAGCCGCGAAGCAGCTCAGATTCGCTTGCAAGCGCAATCCCAACGTCATGCAGCAGGCGACGTGCATGTGGAGGAGGTTTTGGAGGCTCAGATCCGCGCGACCAAGGCCGAAACCGAATACGAGCGAAGTTTAGTCGACTACAATTTGGCGTTCATTAAGGTGCATAGTGCAAGAGGTACGTTGTTGGAGGTCATGGGGGTCGGATTTGGTGAGCCGACAAACGACGAGTTCCGCTTCGCACTCAATGCTTCATCGGTGTTTGCGCAACCCAATCGGTTCGACCTTCAAAATTCAGGCGAACGAATCGCGACACCCCCTTTGCCTGCCGCAACGATCACGCCACGATAGAACGCGGCGTAGGAATTGCTTCGGCATGGAATGAGGGTTTTAGCATCGCTCATTTCAAACCACGGGCTTGGGTATTTTGGGTTTTGTAAGGTGAAAGTCGGCTTCTACTCTTCGATGACGGGAATGCCTTGGGGGGGAAGTGAGGTCCTTTGGTCCAAAGTGGCTCACCGGCTTCTCAACAACGATATTCAAGTGACCGTGAACTACCGTTGGTGGGAAAATGCAGCGCCTGAACTGGATCATTTGCGTTCGGCTGGTGCAACGATTTGGCCACGCCGTGATCCAACTTGGCGATCCTGGCCCTACCGAATGACGTCCCCGCGGAACCTTGAGAGCGAAACAAGCCACGTCCGCCGTTGGATCGCCCGCGAAAAGCCTGATTTTGTTCTGGTCATACTCGGCTACCACCTCGACGCGGTCACACCAGCGACCGAATTGATTCGGCGGGAAATCCCGTATGCGATCAATGTCCAGGCCGCCAGCACCGAGGCACTTGAGGAAACCGATCTCGAGGAGTTTCGCGCGGCATACCGCAATGCAAGAAAGGTTTTCTTCGTTTCACAAGAGAACCTCGACCGCGTCGAAACCAACCTTGCCATCGAGCTTCACAACGCGGCAATCGTCGACAATCCGTTCAATGTGCAGTGGAATGCAAATCCCTGCTGGCCATCCGACCAGGGTCGGTTGCAGCTCGCCTGTGTTGGCCGAATTCACTTCACTTCGAAAGGCCAAGACCTGCTGATCCCTTTGTTGAAACAAGAAAAGTGGCGTGATCGTAACCTCTGTATTCGCTTGTTTGGAGATTCACAAGGCAATCGCACGCAGATGGAAGGTTTGATTGAGCGTTACGGCCTACAATCCCACATTCAGCTAGCTGGTTTCGCTCAAAACGTCGAAGACATTTGGGGAAATCACCATGGTTTGATTCTGCCCTCGCGTTTTGAAGGTGCGGCATTGGCTGTGGTGGAAACGATGCTTTGCAATCGGATCTGCATTACCACCGATGTCGGACGCAACCGCGAACTGATCGATCATGGAGAAACGGGGTTCCTTGCTGCCGCAGCGACCGTTGAACTACTCGACGCCGCGCTGGAAGCCGCCTGGAAAAAACGAGGGGATTGGCGGTCCATGGGAGAACTCGCAGGCAGGCGGATTCGTCAACGATATGGCAGCAATCCGGTGAGCGATTTTTACCAGCAGATCGTCGATCTCGGACACATTCAATAGCAACCCGCGAACCCTATGACTTTCCAATGAAAATCAGCGTGGCAATTTGCACATGGAATCGGTCGCGATTGCTGCGTCGAACCCTTGAGCGACTCTGCGAAATCAACACGGACGGTCGTTTTTCGTGGGAGTTGATTCTCGTCAACAATCACTCGACCGACGACACCGCTCAGGTGATTGATGATTTCTCTGGATTACTGCCGATCGTGTCCCTGTTCGAGCCCGTTCAGGGGCTCACGCCGTGCCGCAATCGTGCGGTCGCCGAGGCGTCGGGCGATTATGTGGTATGGACTGACAATGATGTTCTCGTTTGCAAGAATTGGCTGGTTTCCTACGTTGATGCTTTCGAAGCGGAACCGGAGGTTGCATTCTTTGGCGGTGCGATCGAACCGTGGTTCGAACCGCCTGGTCGCCCCGAATGGATTGAGTCGACCTGGGAGAAATGCAAGCCTGTGTATGCCGCGCGAGACATCGGTGAGACACCGGTTGATTTGACGGAAGACCGTTTGCCGTATGGAGCAAATTTTGCGATAAGGACAGATTTTCAGCGCGTCTATCTCTACGACCCGATGCTAGGACGCGTTCGTTCGGCAATGATTGGGGGAGAAGAGACCCATGTCCTCGAACAGATCGCTCGCGCTGGCGGGAAAGGGCGGTGGGTTCCCAATGCCAAAGTTCAACACATCGTCCCGGCTGATCGAGCAACCGAACGCTATATACGTTCCTATTATGTCGGCCAAGGGCAAGCCAATGTCCTTTTCAATAAGCAAGGTTCTCGTCGGATGGTTGCTCTGCTTGACGCATCCTATCAATCGTTGCTCTACCGACTCAAGCGGCATCGTAAACAACCCGACGAATGGGTTTCCCATATGATTCGGGCATGCATTTCGTGGGGTGAGTTCACGAGTTACCGTTCACGGAGTTTGCCATAAACTTGGCATTCCAAAATGAAAACCATCCTCGTCGTAACGGATCAGCCGTTTTGGCGCCGCCAGAACGGCGCGCAGCAGCGTACATGGTCGCTGCTGCAGTCTCTTCGCAAGAACGGTTTCCAGTTGTCCATCTTTTATCTCGTCGAGCGGACGGATTTGGATCTTACCCTGGGGCACGAGGCGGGCCTCTCGTTCGTGGATTTTTCCCCTTGCGGAACCCGCCTCCGCGATCGAATGGCGTCCATTGTTAGCAAGAGACTGGGGCGAAACCAAAATACAGATTTTAAAGAGAACGACCAGGTGGATTCGCCTCTGCGCACTCCGGTCACCCTGGAAACCTATCGTTGGCCGCACGCCCCGCTGCAATTCAAATCGCTTATTAAATCACTCAGACCTGATTTTGTCTTAAGCGTCTACGTTGTCTGGGCGAACTTGCTTGACGCATTCCCTATCGAAAAGAGAGGTTTCCGAGCCATCGTCGACACGCATGATTTGCTTCATGTTCGGCAGCAGCAGTTTTCGGACTACGAGGAATCCCATTGGATTGAGATCTCAAAAGAGGAAGAGGCGACCGCACTGCAAAGGTTTGATTTGATTCTCGCCACTCAGCAGGACGAGGCGAAAACGCTCCGCTCCATGGCCCCGAAAAGCAAAGTCATCGTGGTTGGACATCAGCCGGAACTTCGTGTGGAGCAGCCAGGATTTGTGTCGGGAAAGGACTCGAATTCGGAGACGATTCGATTAGGGTTTATCGGGTCCAACAACGCCGCCAACGTGGATGGGCTTCGATGGTTCTTGCAGCATTGCTGGAGTCGGATCCATCAAATGACCGGAGCAGAGCTCATCGTTGCCGGACAGGTTGCTCAAGGCCTTTGTCAGAAAACGACGTGGAACGTACCGCGCGTTCAATTCCTAGGCCAGGTTCCACAGATTGATGACTTTTACACAAAGATTGATATAGCCATTAATCCAGTTCGCTTTGGCAGTGGGCTTAAAATCAAGTCGATTGAGTCGATGTGCTTTGGAAAACCGCTGGTGGCGCACCCACACAATACACGTGGCTTGCCCGCCGCTACTGTCGAGAGCATGTTTGTCGCGGACCAGCCGGATCGATTCAGCGACGCTTGCATTCGCCTCATCCGCGACGGCGATTTGAGGCGAGAGACGGCGCTTCGCGTCTTGCAAATTTGCGAAAACGAACTCTCGGGTGATAGGGTCTACGCGGGCTTTCTTGAGTGGCTATCGAAGTGCGAGTCTTTAGGTCCACCTTCCCTTGAGGCTTGAGCATTTGCACGGCAAGGGTGACCGGGCTGCATCTTGAAAAGCCCCCGTTGCGCCGCTGGCGGCGATTCGTTCCTGACACCGTATTCGGATGACCCCGCAAGGGTGAAGATGATCGAAATAGACATAGGCAGCGCCACTTTGTGTGCGATCTTCAGTCATTCTCCGAATCAATCTCCGGCAGAGCGGCAAGCCGTTTGCGGCAGGTCGTTCATGGGTAAAACCGGCGGCTAGCGCCTTGCCGCTCATAAATTGGCGCCGTCCAGCTCGGCCTCGATTAATCCGAAAAATTGACATCGTATCGCAACGTAAAAGGGGGCACATCCGGAAATCGGTTTCAAAATTCAGTACAATTTGTTTCCTGCCTATGCGATGCAACCTGCCGTCGCACCGAGTTGCCGCGGTCAAGTCAGGTCTTTTGCTCGTTCAACACCCAGCCACTTTATTAAAGATCCGGTTCTTATGGAAACCAGTATGAATAGGCGACTTTCTCCGTTTTCGGGCAGATCGTTTTTATACCGCAACAGGTTCGCTTCTGCGTGGAAGCTCGCAAACGGTTGCGATGCCGCAGTAGGGCTTGTCATCTGTTTTTCACTATTGCTGTTTGTCTTCGTGACGCCATCGGTTGGTGACGCCCAGGACGACATTTTGATCAATAGCTTCGAGACGGCAAACTACGGCGAGTGGAGAGTCGAAGGCGAGGCATTCGGCACGAGCCCGGCACAAGGAACACTTCCCGGTCAGATGCAGGTCACTGGATTCGAAGGAAAGGGACTTGTGAATTCGTATCTCGGCGGGGACAAATCGAAGGGCAAGCTGACTTCACCTGAGTTCACGATCGAGCGTGATTTCATCAAGTTTCTGATCGGTGGCGGTGGTCACGAGGGAAAGACTTGCATCAACCTGATCATCGCTGGCGAAATCGTTCAGTCCGCCACAGGTCCCAACCTGCAACCCGGAGGCAGCGAGTTTCTGAATTGGGAAAACTGGGACGTTCAAGATCGGAAGGGTCAAAAAGCCATCCTTCAAATCGTCGACGATTCAAGCGGCGGATGGGGTCACATCAACGTCGACCAAATCCTGCAAAGTCACACGAAAACAGTAAAGAGGCCGGCGCCCGCCACAAAGGAACCCGCGAACGCGAATCCTCATCCGGAGACGACGAAAGAGCTGAAGATCACCGGCAAGTACATCCTGTTCCCTGTCTCGAACAAGGGACAGCGTGGCCGGATGACCGTTTATGTGGGCGACCAACTTGTTCACAATCTTGACTGCGATTTCCCGGCGAGCCAAGACTCGATCGACTGGTGGACCTACCTCGATATGTCTGAATACGTTGGTAAGACCGCAAAGATCATCGCTCGGGCGGCACCCGAGATTTGTGAGATGTGGGAGTCCAACGACGAAATTCGCCACCTTCAACCACTCTATCAAGAGACGCTGCGTCCACAGTTTCACATCAGTCAGATGCGAGGCTGGAACAACGACCCAAATGGCATGTTCTACCACGACGGCCAATACCACTTTTTCTGGCAGTGTAACCCAGCTGGACGCGACTGGGCGAACATGTATTGGGGCTATGCCACCAGCAGAGACATGGTCCATTGGACGGAGCACGATCGGGCGCTGCGTCCTTTTGGTGGCGATGTCGAAAACCGCCATCCAAAGATGGCCGTCAAGAACTGCTTTTCCGGAAGTGGGAACATCGATTTCAATAACACGGCTGGCTGGCAAACGGGCGACGAGAAGACCATGGTCTTGGCGTTCACCGATACCGGCTGCGGCGAGTCGCTTGCCTATTCTACCGACCGTGGCACGACGTGGACGGTTTACGAAGGTAACCCGGTCATTGAACACAAGGGCCGCGACCCGAAACTGATGTGGTACGAACCTGGCAAGCATTGGGTGATCGCGGTCTATGACGAGCAACCGGAACAGGGCCGGAGCATCGCTATTTATACGAGCAAAGACCTCAAGGAATGGAAACTTGCGAGCAATCTACCAGGCTACTTCGAGTGTGCGGAGATTTTCGAGTTGCCGGTCGACGGGGATCCAACGAAGACGAAGTGGGTGATTTTCGCGGCGGATGCAAAGTATGCGCTCGGAGAATTTGACGGCAACACTTTTACTCCAGAGCACGAAGGAAAACACCAAGTTCACTGGGGCTCTTACTATGCATCGCAGTGTTTCAGTAACAGTCCAGATGGTCGTGTCGTTCAAGTGGGGTGGGCTCGGATCAATATGCCTGACATGCCATTCAATCAAACGTTCTCGGTCCCAACCAACTTGACATTGCGGACGACCGAAGATGGCGTCCGAATGTTCGCCAATCCAATCAAAGAACTCGAAGGGCTTCGCAAATTAAACCCGAATAGTGTTGAGAACAAAAAGCTCACTCGTGACACGCCGGTGGTCAAGTTCGACGTCACCGATCAACTCTTCGATATCGTTGTCACACTGAAGAATGGCAATGCGTCAAAGGCAAAACTCAAGTTTGGTGAGAACGTAGCGACCTACGATTTCGACGCTCAGAAGCTGGACGAAATGCCGTTGAAGACACAGGACGGCAGGGTCACCTTCCGTATTCTTGTGGACCGGCCAATGTTCGAAATGATTGGTGCGGACGGTGCCTGCTTCAAAACCAGCAGTCGTCGCGACATGGGACAACCCATCGGCGAGGTGTCGCTCTCTGCCGAAGGTGGTTCCTTGACCGTCGAATCCCTTGTCGTCTACGAAATGACGTCCGTCTGGTAGCTTGGCTCAACCTGGGTTTTCATACCAGAAGACGCCTAAGTTATCCCGTTCCTCACACGTAAGGATATCAAGATCGCCGTCTTGATCGAGATCGCGGACTTCAATTCGATCGAATTTGACTCCCGCGTCTCCGCCAATATCAATCGGCTGAAGAGACGGCTCGAACGAAAACAGTGAAACGGCTGGCTTGCCATGATCCGACCGATCGACGCCACGATTGGCGGTGAAGACAAACCAGGGTTGACCGTGATGCTCCATTCTTCTGACCGCTTTTCCGTTGACAATGCCAAACGGTGCCGCGGTTCGGCTACGTTGCCACGTACCTTCACCATCAGCTGAACCCTTGGGCGAACGAGCCCACCGCAGGATTCCGTCACCACGAGTCGCAGCGACGATCGCATCAGGACGGGCATCCAGGAACATGACTTCACTTTCGTGCCCTCCCACCTCATGGCGCACCCACCGCTCGGCGACCGAAAAGGCTTCAGCATCGTCCGGTTGTTCCAACCAATACACGCCGCGATCGGAGCCTTTGCGGTCACTGACCACCAAATCCTCGTCGCCGTCAAGGTCCATGTCCAAAGCAACCAAGGACATAATCCATCCTGCGGGTTGGAGTTGGATCCGACGCCACTGAGTCAAATCATCAACTCCATCGGCAGGAGGGAGCAAGAGCGACACTTGCCCCTGTGGGTCTTTGGAACCAACTGCTAGCACCTTTCCCTGCTCTTTGTCGGTCCCGCGTCGCAATCCAGTCGCAAACATCCACCGCGATACGCCCTGGCACGAGGCAATGCCAACCGATTGCCAGTTCTTCGCCTGCAACAGGTCTGAGCGTGAAGCGGGCGCTGTCGCGATCCGCAGTCGATGGATCAAGACCTGATGGGTCTTGCCTTCATGGCAGCTGATGATCTCTTTGATGCCGTCCTGATCCAGGTCGATCGCGAATGCGTCTTCCACACTCGGGCTTTTCCCAACCACCACCCGCGGCCAAGGCTCTCGGATCTTCTCAAGTGTAGGTTGCACGTAAAGGCAAATGTGTCCAGATTCTTCCCATCCGGTCACGATGTCATCCAGGCCATCGCCATCGACATCCTCGATGCGCACCCCATCGGCACCTCGCCCAAGGTCGTCAACCGTGTGACGCTGCCATTGGCAATGTGCCGATGACGAAACTAGAAGACAAACAAGGATTCCAAAATGCGTTTTCATTTGAAATGACCAAGGAGGTTCCTGAAACTGGATTTGCCGCGGCAAGGTAGAAAAGCGGACCACGCAACGACTATCGGGCTTTCACCTCTGGCACGTTTGAAGACTCATGCAACAGGCTGCCAACTTCACACGGACAGTCCGTTTCAATGATGTCGACTCCAAGTTGCAGCAGCTCACGATACCGACTCTGCAGTTCCGGCGTCTGCTGCTCGGAGCCAATCGTCAGTTCCTTGTCGAGGTACCGGGAGGTACCCGCCATACAGAGAGATCCTTTGGCATGGATCATGTTCAGCAACTCGGTGTCCTGTGGCGGCGTATGACCAACGAATGCGATGATGTTTTCCCAGGGCACGCCAGATTTCTCAAATGCGTCAAACTGTTTTCGGTTGGTGACCATCATCTCCATCATTATTCCGGGGTCCCTACGATGGACGAATGCGGCATCTCGGGCACTACTGATAATCAACATCACATGTTCTTGCGCACCATGGTCAATCATGGATTGCACGCGTGATTCCAACGGCACATCCTTTTGGTCAAGCACTAAAATCGTCTTGCCACGCGCCCACTCGATCGCTTCATCAAGAGTGGGGATTTGAAAAAGAGTGACGTTTCCCTTCGTGTCCTTCAGTCGCAGTTGCCGCAATTCATCAAGTGTGTGATCGGAAACAAGCCCGCTTCCTGTGGTGGTGCGATCGAGGGAAGCATCATGGTGAATCACAATTTTGCCGTCCTTGGACAATCGCGGATCGACCTCGAGCATGCTGTAGGTGCAGCCGAGAGTCTTTCCAAATGTCTCGATTGCGTTCTCGGGGAACCCCGGACTTGCGCCTCCTCGGTGGGCACTCACCATCGGAATCCATTCGCCATCGTAACGAAGCCAATTCGCAAGTGCCCCGGGGTCCGACAATGCAATCCGATGTTGCTTTTGGTCCACAGTCGACTTTTCAAGTACCGAGCTCTCATTCGCGGGCTGGGTTCCTTCCAAAGGAGCATCTGCTTGGGCAACGGTACTGGCTCGGGGTGGTAGCGCTTTGCTCCAGTCGAGCCATTTTTGGTGGAGGCGTTCGGTCCTTTCCGGCTGCTCGCCAGCCATGTCATGTTTCTCGCCAAGATCATCGGCAAGATTGAATAGCTGAAGCATTGGCTGCGATTTGTTGATGAGTAGCTTCCAATCGCCTTGGCGGACCGCACCAATCGAACTGTTTTTCCAAAACAGGATCTCATGAGGGGGACCGGTTTGTTCGCCCAGAAGGAACGGCAGCAAATTGACGCCATCGACCTGTGTGCCGGCCGGAACGGGTACGCCAGCGGCAGCGCAGAACGTCGGATAGAGGTCCATTGTGCTGACGGGTTGGTGATAGTGACTGCCAGGTTTGAACTTGTCAGGCCAACGCAACAGGAACGGTTCGCGAATGCCACCCTCCAGAAACTGCGCCTTATGTCCATTGAGAGGCCCGGGGCTGCCAGCCAGACCCCCGGTCGGCCATTGCTCAGGCCACTTGCGAACGGGCATCTTCGCGGGACCGTTGTCGCTTGTGAATACGACCAGCGTATCGTCGGGCAACACCGCCAACACACGCCCGATGTTCTCATCCATCGAAGCCACCATTGGGGCGTAGAAGTTTAGCGGAATGGGTAGTGCCCCGAAGCGACCAGCGTCTTCAAGTTTCGCATGCAGTGGCGTATGAACGGCGTTGAAGGCAAGGTAGAGGAAGAAAGGTTGAGAACCACTCTTATGATTCTCGATGAACTCGACCGCATGGCGTCCGATGCGGTCGGTTAAGTATTCCTGGCCAGCCAGCTTTGGCCCCCAGACACCTTGAACCTTGTTGGAATCGAATTCAACCTCGCTATCCACACCCCGGTAGTGACCGTTGGCATCGGGAAAGTAATCGGCCTCCCAATCGATCACATCATGGGCTTCGTCAAAACACGCACGGACGTCGATAGGGAGGTTCCACTTACCAATGTGGCCCGTCACGTAGCCCGCACGCTGCAATGCCTGGGGTAGGAGTTGATGATCAGCAAACGAGTACATTTTTCGGTCCTCGTTCCACTGCATGCCAAAACGTTGGTTGTACGATCCGGTCATGATGCCGCATCGACTCGGCGCACAAACCGGCGCGGTGACGTAGCCGTCGGTGCAAAGAATGCCGTCGCTGGCGAGTGAGTCGATTGCCGGAGTCGGGACCAAGGTCCCGCCATAACAACCCGAGTCACCGTAACCGTAATCATCCGCAAAGATCAGTACGATGTTAGGGCGGCCAGCGTCATCCGCCGCGCGAAGCAGGGCCACAGTGCAAAGAGTCAGGACGGTGAGAATGAAAATACGGATCATCTTGCATTGCATTGAGGGGTGTGGGGATTCGTTCCTAAAATCTACGCGGTTGAGCGGAAACGCCGTATCGCATCGGCGGCGCACCACGTTGGTGGGCGCCGATGTCCGGGGCATCGCCGGTGTAGCCGTCACTGAAATTGGGAATGATCACTCCAGCATTCACGCCAGGGCTATCCGATGACAACTGAAAAAATCCGCTCTTGGTCACCGGATCCAGCCCAGCACCCGCCACATAACGGGGCTCGCCGCGAACACCATGAGCTTCGTTTCCCTCCGGCACCTGGCCATTGAAGAGGTCGTAGTCGTAATCATTGTCGCTATTTTGCTTGTTTGTGCTGATGATCAGATTCTCTGGCGAGCGGACTTGCAGCACGTTGTTTCGCGAAACCGTGTGCTTCACGATACGGTCACCTCCGAGCGCGCCGGTCGGCAGCCACTCGTCGGATCGGAACACCGTATTGTGAAAGATGTACATGTGCCCGGTCATCCATTGCTCACCACCAGCGAAGCCCATCTTCAAAAAGTAGCCGCCTTTGGCATCCGGTTGCCATTGGCTACGCGCACACACGTTGCGCCAGATGTAGAGCGGCCCGATGGAATCTGCCGCGTTGCCAATCATCATCATGCACTGAGAAATGTAGTTGTCCCAGACTCGGACATTGCGACTACCACCCTCCACTTCGAGTCCATCATCCCAGCAATGGCTCACATAGTTTCCGTAGATGTCCGAATCGGGTCCAGGTGAACCGCGGTAGCTTCCATTGCTGCCACCACCGATGATGTCATTAAACATGTGCTCGGTATCGGACCAGCACTCATTGTAGCGGATCACATGGTTTCCCCCCGCATTGAAAAGGCTGATGCACTGCGGCCCCTGTGAGTGCGTGGGGTACGTCGGCTCATACCAATTGCTGCCATCAAAGCGAGGATCATGCAGTTTGCAGCGTTGGATGACGAGGCGTTGCAGGGTGTCGCTGCGAGAATAGATTGCCGATTCATAGTTGAATCCGAAACCGGTCTCCGGATTGAGCCGGCCCCAATCGGAAACATCGCAATCCTCAATGACGATGTCGTGGCCGCCTTCAACGAGGATTGCCCCGATCGGCTTGGAGCTGGTGCTTTTTTCGTCGCCGGCCCCGATGAGGTTTAGGTTTCGAACGATCACGTAGGAAGCATCAATCGTCATGCAATGGTCGTGCTTGTGACGCACGTCAATCGTCGCACCTTGACCGTCGTAGACTCGGTAAGCATCAGGCGTCCCCGACTCGGTGATCGCCAAAGGCGTTTTGCGATCGTCGATATTGATCACCTCGCCGACCGGGGAATTCTCGCTCCACGTGGTCGCGGCAAAGCTTGTGGAGGTGGCGGTGCCAGCCAGTGTCAATTGGATCTCGTAGGTCGTGGCCGGGCTGAGATGGACGATGCTGCCCCGGTAATCGGTCAGTTCGTCGTCGGTCTCAGGGATCGGGTTGTATCGCATTGGCAGAGCCTCACGCCATTCGGAAGCCCCTTGTTGCCGGTAACGCATTAGCACCTCTTTGTCCGCTGCACCGCCCGCAGGCGACCAGTAGATTCCCAAACAGTGGAAGGTGGGGATCGCGAACGCCACCGCGTTTGCGTCTGTGGACTCGGGCACGGCGGACTCGGGCACGGCAGGCCGCTCCGCGTACGACCACGACACCAACGAGAACGACAATCCGATTGCTAACGCTAGATACTTCACGATCTGATCTCCTCTGCTTGCCACTTGTTAATGGAGTGTTGTCTGGCACCACACATGGATTCCCTGCTGCAATGGCATCCCCGCTGCAAACACGAGAGGATACAAGAAAAACAGCAACAGGGTTTGGGCTGTGCAATACGAATGGATGTCGACGTGAACGGATTGGACCATCAATTGCGGTCCCTTGCAGCGGAATCCTTGAGGGTTGCAATGAGGTAAGCCGTGGGGGTCTCGTGCTTCTTACCGGCGGCACCGGGGTACACGAGTTCGCAGTCGGTACCGACCGCCGCACAACGCTCTTTCAACTTCACTCCGAAGTTAGAGGTATGGGTTGGGTCTCGCTGGTTCTGGCCGAGCGCGGGTGGACTGGAATAGATTAAGTAAACCGGCGGGTCGTCGTTGCTCACAAGCGCGAAGGGAGAATACTCGGCGATCCATGGCAGTATGCTTTTACGCTCGGCAAGGAACTGTCTAAAGTCGGCTTTTCCGAAGGCATGGCCTCCGTATTTACTGTTTGGCGTCCACTCGACCATCTGTTGTGGGTCCAGTGTGGTCTGAGCACCGGTGACGGCGGCGCACCATAGCCGCGACGATTCACGGGCAACGGGGTCGTCGCTTTTGGGATCTGCGAGATCATCGTGAAAGGCCAGCCACAGGCTCGAGCAGGCTCCCGCCGAACCTCCCGCCGCACCGATACGCGCCTTGTCGATGTTCCACTCGTCGGCTTTGCTACGGACAAACTGCAAGGCGCGGGCTGCGTCGTGTAGCGGTGCTTTCACGGGTGGCTTGACGCCTTCCTCTACACCTTGGCGAACGTACCGATAGTTGATCGCTGCGACCGAGACGCCAGCGTTGAGGAGGGCGGGAACATCCACAAACCGCTGCACTCGCTCCTTCGAACCGCCCACCCAACCACCGCCATGGATGACGAAAACGAGCGGTGCTGGCCCATCGGAAGACGTTTTCCAGAAATCGAGGATGTGCCGCTCGTGCTCGCCGTAACGGATGCCCGAAAGCGTGGGTGTCGGAACGGCGGCCTCGTAGCTGTCCGGCTTCTTGGCAGGCCTGGTCCTAGTCTCCTGGCCGGTGTCTTGAGCAAGCGTGGGTGAGGTGACGGCAGCGATGCAAAAAATGCAGCAAGTCGTGAAGCAGATATAGTTTTTTGTTCTCATGTTCTATTCCTTCTTGTTGGAGGCGAACGCATCCTCTCTTAGTTTGAAAGCGTGAGCCTAAGATTCTTGGTTCGTCGATATTCCGTTTCAATAGCCTTCGCTTCGGATCCATCAGGGCTGACATTGTACGCCGTCATTACCAAATGACTATCGTCAATCAATTGGAACACTGTGCGCCAGCCCCATTGGGGAAGATTCTCTCCAACATCGTACACGCCGCGAACGTCAAAGCCGCGATCCGAAGATTCGCCCTGCGAAAACAGAATGGCGTCACTCATGTGAAAGTCATCCACCCATGACAACTGGAAGGCCTGCGTCACGGAATTGAACGCGAATAGTTCTTCCCCATTGCGAGGTTTTCCTCGTAACGTACCTTGGTAGGTGTGGCGAAGAAACCGACCTTCAAGCAACGACGCCATTCTGCCAGCCACCTCTGACTCGTCGGCGAGTTGGTTCGGTTCAAACCAAGTGCGACAGATGCCTTCCCAACTTCCAATCAGCTTTTCAAATAGCATGGTCTTCGCCATCCTGAGTTCCTCGGATTGCATTTTTCGATTGTGATGGATTGGTTGCGTCAAACACCTCACCTTCAAGCAACCAGGTGTAGTCGCGTTCTGCGTCGATACCGATTACGAAGGTCGAGACGCCATGAGCTTGCTTCGGCACTTCGAACGCGATCTCGCTCTCTGACGCATTCCATTCAAATGGCAAAGATTCGCCATTCAAGCTCAGTCGAATTGGACGCTCGCTCCTGTTGACCCCGAGTCGCTGAGTCACCCGACGCCCCGAGTAAAGCGTGACATTTGAGTCAAATTCTGTCTTAACGGGTTGTGGTAAGCGGAGTGAATTGAGTCTGATCACGATGGCGGAGGTTGGAAAGATGCCGATACAGTACTGGGAGCTCATCAGCCAACCCAAGCAACTTGGGCGATCCTCACCGCCCGCGTCAGCGTGAAGGACCGCCTGCCTTTCTTCCGCTTGCAAAGGAAAGGTCGCGACAGGCTCTCCACCAAACAAAGGGGTGACGGAGATTTGATCTGGTTCGATCTTAAAAAAATGGCCGTCGCGTTCCAAGACGCGCGGAAGCGGGCGGCCTCTTAGTCGGCCAGCCATCGCAGCAATCGTTTCCGCATGAGCTTGACGCATTCTTGGAGTTTGACTGACATAGTCCGTCATGGGAATTTCAAAAGGAAACGCTCCAACGGTGCTCGAGCTCAACTTGCCGTCTTCAGCACCGAGACTCTTCCCTGAAGAGGACGCATCCCGGTTCGGTCCGACTTTCCAAAGTTGAACTGCCTCCGAGTCTGGATCGCGCGCCGCCAAGAAGACCGTTCCATCCTTTACAGCGGGGTGCGTTGCGAGGGAGCGCCAGGGCTGATCGACAGCCTCGGCCGGCAGCGCGATGGAATCCACCAAGCCAGCTTTATGGTAGTCCCAAAAATCGACCGTTTCGGATTGGGCTGAGACACAAGCGAACAATCGCTCGGGCGTCTGGATCGGGGAAGACGACTGATGGGTCGCAAAACACATCGACTGGGGTGTTCCCTTGGTCGGAAAAATCCACACCGGTTCGATTGACGGCTTCCATTGACCGAGAGGGTACAGCAGGAAGCCAAGTTCATCATTCGTGATGGCCAGAAATCCTGTGTCGTTGAGTTCAGCGGCACGCGTGGCGGCTGGGAAGGGAAGACGCAAGAACGACGGATGGTCAGTCGTCACGACAACCTCGATGGCCGCTTGGCGAAAAGGTGCATCATCGGTGATCCGCCCGTTGACGAAGGTCTTGCCTGTGCGTAGGCAATCATCCAAGTCGGCAAGCCAACTCGCCGCCGTATCGATGTGCCGAACTGCCGTGTAGTGGTCACTGCCACTGCTGATGACGAGTTTGGTTGGCAAATTCGCGTTGGATCGCTGCGCCGCGAAGTTCATTGAATTGCGAGCCGAAACCACAAGGTCCCCGTCTCGGTGGTACAAGTAAACCGGGCACTGCAAACTGTCTGCGTGGGTAGCCGGCGAGGCTTTTACGGCGAACTCGCGCCAATCGGAAAGGACGGAATCGTAGTTGGCCTGCTCTTGGGCGTCTGCGGTTTGAAGAATATCCGCAAACCCCGCCAATGAAATGCATCCGCGAATGCGTGGATCATGCGTGGCCAACAGTAACGCGTGTTTTGCTGCGGAGCTATGCCCAACGGCATACAAACGATTCGGGTCAATCGAGGGAACCTTCGCGAGTGCGAGCTCGATTGCGTTGCGTGAGTTCACCAGCCCAGACATCGAAGCCCGGAATCGCCGATGGGCGTCAATGAATTGGCGGTCCGTTGTGGTCTCGTCAATATGCCCGTCCGTGCCGTAGCCAACAACAACAAACCCTTGTCGAGTCAGAGCGGAATACTGTCCCATTTCTGCGGTCGACATTCCGATACCCGTCAAGACCGTCGCGCCAGCGGAAGCAACGAAAACGCATGGATAAGATCTTTCCTGATCGTTGTTCCGCTTGTTCCGTTTCGGCCGCATTACCCATATTTTGTCGTCTTCGCCAGGGCTGCCTGGCGGAACCCCCAGGTCGACTTCCGCAATCTCGACCGTGTTGTAGTCGCGAAATGAAAGCGAATCGGGAAGGGATGGCAGCTCGACGCTATCGACATCAAACTTGGCCCCCGGAGCGGGCACCGACATCACTTGCGGGCCACAGGAACTCAACCCCATCAACAACAACGCCAGCATCAAGCAGGTTGCAGGGAACCGGCGGCGAACTCGAACCTTGAAACCTCGTTCAAACCGATCATCCAGCACACGCACCATCAATCCGCCTCACGTCCATCATTTTGCCGCAAACTCATCGCCCCATCGACTAACCGTTTCGTCGATACATCGTGAGTCAATCCTAGCAGATATTGAACAGGCGTAGCTCCTCTTGTATGCCGCAAAATCCTTGCTCGAACTTCAAGTCCGATCCTCGGTACAATGGGGCTGTCGACTCGACACCCTGAACTCTAAGGAGAAACGCTGATGCGTATTTTGATTCCCACCGCAGGAGAGGAAGCCGCCTACGAGGTGGCGAAGTATACGATGCAGGTTGCGAAACGAACCGGAGCCGATGTCGTTGTGCTGCACATCTTGCGTGAAGGCGAAACCGATGAAGTCGGTATTCAATCGTGCCTTGTCTTCTCAAATGCCGCACGCGACGTGGGGGTAGCCGTTACGTCGCGAATCAGCGAGGGGGACGTGGTCGAGACCATTCTTCGTGTGGCGGAGAACGACAAAGCTGACATCATCTTGATGGGGGCAAGTCGCGGCAGTCTGGTCGAGAACTGGTTGAGTGCCGATGTCATGGGCCAAGGCGACGTTCCGGTCCTCGTGATCCCACATTGCTTTCGACGCTTGCGAACCTAACGGCGAGGCCTGAGGGGCAATCCCCCCAGTCCCCCCATTCTTTCTTTCTGCCAACTGGTATTGGTGACGAGGGTTGGCATTTGCTACAGGTCCACTGGAGTGGGTTGTTGCCACGACGCGATCGCCCTTTGACGACCTCTGTAAAACAGAGAAGAATGTACACAATTGCTCGTTACTAGGGATTCGACGTTCCATGAATCTCTTTTTCCTCATGTTGCGATCGTCATGGAAGGCGAGTCTGGCATCGGTGGTGCTGGGTGGCGGTAGCGGCTTGGCCACGCTGGCGTTGATCACCCTGATACACAGGGCATTTAGCGGCGAGGCATCGCAGTCCAGCTTGCTGCCATTCCTTTTCGCTGCCGCCTGCGCCGTTGTCCTGGTTCTGCAAGTCTTATCGAAATGCATTCTGACTCGATTGTCACAATCGACCGCCGCTCGATTGCAGTTTGAATTGTGCAATCGGATCATGGCAGCTCCACTGCCTGAGTTGGAAAGCGTAGGTCCACACCGTTTGCTCGGAACGCTGCAAGGAGATGTGGGTGCGATAACCGCTGCGTTGTCGAACTTTCCATCGGTCTGTGCAAGTGCGATGGTTCTTGTCAGTGGTGTCGGCTACCTCGCCAGCCTATCCGTTCCCTTGGCATGCTGCACCGTGATCATGGCGTCGCTGGGGATTGCAAGCTATTTAGCCGGAGTCCACTGGGCGAATCATCACTTGCGTCGCGCCCGCGAAGACCGCGACGAAGTCAGCAAGCAACTTCAGGCGATGGTCTTCGGAATCAAGGAACTGAAAGCCAATAACCGACGTTGTGTCGATTTTATGTACGACGTTCTGTTGCCAGCCGACACGGCCATGCGAGAGCGGTTGATTAAGGGGACCGATATCCTCGGAGGTGCGCACACCTGGGGACGACTTTCGCTGTTCATTGGCATTGGCTTGCTGATCTTTGTCTGGCCCAGGATATGGACCGTGACGCCTGAAACACTGATGGGCTACACGTTGACGATTCTTTACCTCACCAGTCCGCTTGATAGCATTCTCGGTTGGCTACCTGCGCTCAACAGCGCCGCGATTTCGCTGAACAAAATCAATGCCCTCGGCCTGATGATCGATCCCGCAAAATCACCCAGTGTCACCACAGAGGATACAGGGTTTCGATCCATCGCACTGCGAGATGTTTCCTATTCCTATCATTCGCCGAACGACGACGAAGAGGGATTTCATTTGGGGCCAATCGATCTGCAGGTTTTGCCTGGTGAAGTGCTGTTCATCGTGGGCGGAAATGGAAGTGGCAAGACCACGCTCGCGAAGCTATTAACCGGACTGTATGCTCCACAGTCTGGTGACATTCTGGTCGACCGACAGACCATCGACACAGCATCGATGGGCGATTACCGGCAACTGTTCTCGACGGTCTTCGTCGAGGGGCACTTGTTTGATCGCTTGCTTGGGATCGACGAGAACCCCCTCCTTTTGAAGCACTGGGCAAACTTGCTGGGCATCGACGACAAGGTTAATTTCGAAACGGGAAGGCTGACAACGCACAAACTTTCCCGGGGCCAACACAAACGACTTGCCATGCTTGTCGCCTGTTTGGACCAGCGGCCGGTGTTCGTATTCGACGAGTGGGCCGCAGAACAAGATCCTACCTTTAAAGAAATCTTCTACCGAGAGATCGTGCCCAAATTGACGAGGGACGGCCGGGCCGTCGTAGCCATCACGCATGATGATCGCTACTTCTTCGCGGCCGATCGGATTGTAGAACTCGTCGACGGACGAATCGATCACTTGCGAAAGCGAGGAGTGGCCGCGTGAGTCAAACGAGAAGAAAAAGACCGTTTTTGCTCCGCGCCGCGATCGGCTTTATGGCCATCGGCTTTGTGCTGACGGTCGCGATCGCCGTACGTTTGATTCGTGAAGCCGACAACTTGCCAGAACTGCGGACCGTGAACGTAGAACGCCGTGACCTTGTGATCACGGTCGGGACAACGGGGACGATCGAGCCAAATGAAGTGGTTCAGGTTGGACCGGATGTGGCCGGCAAGATCATTCACTTTGGAACCGATGGCAACGATTCGGAAAAGTCCATTGGAGTAGGATCTCGTGTCACCAAAGATACGATTCTATTTCAACTCGATCCCCAGCAATATGAACTCGGCTTGGAAAAGGCGAAGGCGGCCTACCGCTTGGCACAAGCCGACATCGTTCGTTTGCAGGCGCAGCTTCAACAAGCACGCCGAACGTTGGAACGCGCCGATCGGCTTCGATCGACAAACGCTCAAAGCGATTACGATGAGATCGTGACCGCAAAGGAAATGGCAGCTGCTCAGTTGGCTGTCGGGCAGGCCAGGCTTGATCAAGTCGCTGCCGAAGTGCATCACGCCGAGATCAGTTTGGCTCAGACCACCATTCGCTCACCGATCGACGGGGTCGTCATCGATCGTCGAGCAAACCTTGGCCAGTACGTGAGCGTTGGCCATCCAGGGCTTTTTCTGCTGGCCGAAGATTTGAACCAGATGAGGATTCGCGCATCGGTCAGTGAAAGCGACATCGGCAAAGTAAGGGTGGGGCAGCCCGCGACGTTCACGGTCGATGCCTATCGCGACCATACGATGACCGGACGTGTCGAAGAGATCTTACTGAACGCCCGAATGCACGGCAATTTTGTGACCTACGATGTGATTGTTGGGATGGACCAACCGGATGTCGAACTATTGCCGCACATGACAACGGACGTCGAGTTTGAAATCGTCAGGCGAAACCAAGCATGGTTGGTGCCGACCGGTGCGCTTCAGTGGTGGCCCGAATCGGAGCAGATGGTGCAGTCCATTCCAGAGAATTCACTCACGGCAGGCGATGACCCAAATCGCCCCGTCGAGGGTCAGACAGCCTATGTCTGGGTTCCAAGTGAGAACGGAAAAGTACGCCCCATGAGTGTTCGCGTTGGGATCGACGACGGCGTGCAAACGGAGGTGGTTGGAGACGGATTCGAGTCGGATTTGCCCGTTGTGGTGGGAGTCGTCACTCGAACAACCCTCGCGAGAATCATTCCCACAGCAAAAACGCTCCGATGACTTTGTCGCATTGCAAAGGCGTCGCGAATGATTCCAATGAAACGGCACTGCAACCAGGAGACCCCCGTTTGATCGAGCTCGGCGATATCTGCAAGACATACCAGGTGGGCGACATGCCTTTGCCTGTGCTGAAAGGGATCACGCTGAACATCAATGCGGGTGAGTTTGTCGCACTGATGGGGTCCTCCGGGTCCGGCAAGACGACGCTGATGAATCTGTTGGGCAGCCTAGATCGATCGACTGCGGGTCTTTACAAGTTTTCCGAAATCGATGTTTCGGGTCTCTCGAGCAGCGAGCTTGCGGTCTTCCGCAACCGTCACGTCGGATTTGTCTTTCAGAATTTCAACCTGTTGCCTCGCACCTCTGCATTGGACAACGTTCTTCTTCCCACCTTGTATGCGACAGACGATCGCACACAATCCGAAAGAGTCGCCTACGCGAAGCATCTGCTCAGCATCGTGGGTTTGGCGGGGCGAATGGACCATGCACCCAACCAGCTCTCAGGTGGCGAACGCCAGCGCGTAGCGATTGCTCGAGCATTGATCAACCGCCCCCAATTGCTACTGGCTGACGAACCGACCGGCAATCTTGACTCGAAAACCGAGCAAGAAATACTGGAGCTGTTTCGTAAACTAAACCTTGAGCATCGAATCACCCTGATCGTCGTGACTCACGATGCCGAAGTCGCTCGCAGCGCAGACCGCGTTGTCCATATGAAGGATGGCGTCATTGCCAACGATCATACGCATTCCGTGCAGACGCCAATCGTCAATACAAAACCGGCTTCAAAGGAACCCCTATCACTCGATTCCCGCGCAACCGGACAAGTTCTGGCTTCGATTTTGAACGCGGTTACCGTCTCGTTGGCTGCACTGCGAACCAACGCGTTGCGCACGGCGCTGACCATGCTCGGTGTGATCATTGGTGTCGCGTCCGTCGTGAATGTCATGGAACTCAGTAGCGGCTCTTCGAGAGCGATCCGAGATACGGTTGCCAGCATGGGTGCCAACATGCTCAATGTCTCCTCAACGTATACACCGAGTTCGGGTCGGCGGCGGCGCTATGTACCGCTGACACCCGATGATGTCTCACTGCTGCTGGAGCAGTGTCCCGCCGTTCGACTGACAGCACCGATCGTTCACGGCCAAGTCCAATTGGTGTACGGAAACCGTCGCTGCCGCCCAACGTTCGTGCTTGGCAGTTCTCCGGACTATCTTCGTGGCAGAACTTGGTCCGAGATGGACATGGGGCAACTGTTTAGCGAGGAGGCCGTGTACGACGCGTTAAAGGTCTGCATCATCGGCCAAACCGTTGCAAAGGAGTTGTTTAGCGACGAATACCCGATCGGAAAAGAGATCCGAGCAAACGGAGTTTCTCTTCGCGTTGTGGGAGTTTTGTCAGCAAAGGGAGGGGATGTGATTGGAAATGATCAAGACGATATCATGGTTGCGCCTTGGACGACCTTTAAATATCGCTTGAACAGCAGTACAAGTTCCGTCAATCGCGTCGCTGCCTTTGGTGATCAGATGCCAAAGATGCAACTGGCATCTCTCCGTCGATCCACTCGCAACGAGCATCTCAGTCAAATCTACGTTCAAGCTTTGTCACCTGAGGACGTACCGGAAGCACGCCAGCAAATTCGTCAAGCTCTTTCACGCCGCCACGACGTGGATCCTGATGTTTTCCAGATCCAGGATATCACGGAGGTATCGAGAGTGACCAAACAGGTTGTCGCGGGGCTGTCGGCACTTGGATTGATCATCGCCGGGGTTTCGTTGCTCGTCGGTGGCGTGGGCATCATGAACATCATGCTGGTTTCCGTGACCGAACGGACCCGAGAGATTGGGCTGCGCATGGCAGTGGGTGCAAATCGCAATGCAATCCTACGGCAGTTTCTCATCGAAGCGACCGTGCTCTGTTTGATCGGAGGCCTATTCGGCATCGTACTTGGACACGTCAGTTCGATGACGATTGGCTGGATGATGGGTTGGCCGAGCGAGATGTCGTTTTGGGCTCCCATCATTGCCGTCGGTGTCGCCGCCACTGTTGGAATTGTCTTTGGCTACTATCCCGCTCGGAAAGCGTCCATGCTCGATCCCATCGACGCACTGCGATACGAGTAGAATCGGTGTAGCGAAATTGCCTTGTTGTGTTCTCGTTCTTGAACCTCTTCATGAAACACCCGGGCAAGGCAGACGACGTGTCGAGCGGATCCGTCGTTTGCCGATCGAACTGTCGATTATCCTCGCCGATCACGGTACGTTGGCCTCATCACCGAAGTGGATGGGGCAAGGTGGACTCAAGACCCACCGCGGTTGAGAAAGCCGAGAAATCCTTGACCTCAAGATGTCTCAAGCCAAGGGAACGCAACACAGAATTCAGCTCGTCGCGATTCGTGATCAACCGATCAAAATCGACAGTGATCCTTTTGGCTCGGTCAATGCCAACCGGGTTTTGGTAGAGCAAGCGAATGCCCGAAGACGATTGCTTACGGAACCACTCGCCAGCGAGGCTATTGGGGCGCTCGGCGGCAACGTCCGCTCTCCATTTTCTTTCGAGGATCACGATTCTCAATCTCGGAAAAAGCGATTGCCAGACAATCGCGGTCGCCGAATTGCGAGGATCTTTCCAGCCCCATGGCTGGTCCTGCTCTTGATTCGCCCAGAATTGTCTCTGTATCCCTTCAATATCAATCGCCTGCTTGAACGCGTGAATGTTCGCTAACATTCGCTTGTTGTGAGCGTGAAATTGCTCTTCACCCTTCGGGGCATGGGGGAAGTTGATGGTCGAGGACAAAATCTGGTTGTTCGCATTGCGAAAACTCGCCGATTCATGAAATTTGCGATCGTTCAAGGGGCCGGCATCGGCACCCAAAAAAACGCCACAATGTCTTAACATCTTTGCCAACAAACTCGTGCCTGATCCAGGACAACCGCATATCAAGATGGGGTCTCTCATCAAATCGATCTCGTGGATTTCGATGAGGTACACGGAGTGGCTTTGTAAGGTTGGTAGGCAACCATTTTTACTCGCTGCTGTGAATCCAAACGGTACGTGATGTTCCGCCAGGATGCTTGGCGTGCGAAGACGGCTTTGATCGTCCAAAAAACATGAGCCAGTTGGCAGATCGGTAGCAATAAGAACACCCAAGTCGCCTTCAACCACGTCATGGGCTCTAACTGATTCTCATTGCGGCGAGGGGAGATCGCATGGCTGACAGCGTGCTCAGCGGATCGGAATCCAACGAACATCAGCAGATTCGAGACGAACATCGAAGCTCCGACAAGCAGGGCCGCGAATTCATCCCGGAGCAGCAAGGCCACTAGGAAAGTCATCAGCGAGATCACCAGCAAGGCGAACATCGCGACCGCATGAACCACTGTGTTCGCGAATGTTTTCTCATAGATCCGTGACCATGTCAGCATCCGCGTTACGTACCGTCCCACGAAAGCCGCCGTACATTGATCACGGTTGACCATGATCAATCTCGGTTCAAAAAACACTTGTAACCCGATCCGCGCAAACGCTACTTTGATGGGGCCATCGTCGACGACCGAGCTGTTCCATTTTTCGATGAGCCCAGACCGCTTCAGGTCAGCAACCCGCATTGCACAGGTTCCGGCCCACGGATTTGAGTTCAATGCCGAGGCCACCATCGCACCCGAATTCCAGATGCTGCGAAGTAGTGATCCGCGATCAGGGCGATGCGGCGAAAACCACTGATTTCCCGTCACGACGCCTATCTTGGGATCGGACAGCGGCCGCAGTGCGTCATGCAGCCAGTTCGTATGCGGAACCACGTCAGCGTCGATCAGGACAACCACGTCACTATCGGGGCTGATTTGCTGAGTCGCTTGAATCAAGGAACTGCATTTCAAACTGCATGTCGTCGACGGATTCTGCAACTCAAAGATCCGCAAGCGATCGGCAGTGTCTTCGGCGGATTTGACCTGCTGCGTCAAATCCCATGCCGGGTCGTCGCGACTGTCAACAACAACGATGATCTCAAAGTCGTCATAAGCCTGATGCAGCAGGCTCTTCAAGTTTCGGCTGAGGCACGGATCACAGCCACGAAGCGACATCAGAACCGAAGCCTTTAAATGACGATGGGTGACCGTGTCCTTTTCCGACCTCGCTAACCGATTTCGTACAACGATGACGCTAAAGAACCCAACAAGACCAACGTGAACCAACGACCAGATCAAAAGGATCGATCCAACGAGAATCGAAAGCTGGGTGAAGGAGTTCATTCGTTCAAAAAGGGTGAATGTGAGTTCGATCATGGCGATGCAGCACTGTCGGTAGGATCGCCCGGGTCTGAATGCTCATCTTTGGCGCCGGCCGAAACGCCAATCTTCGCAGACTCCTTTACTACACGACGCGGATTCGGAAACCCGATCATCGTGCGAAGTAGCGATGCGACACGCAGCAGATCTTTGGAAAACCGAAGCGTTGCAAAACGCATTGGGTGTATTCCCTCTTTATCCAGCCTCCAGTTCGGCGTGCTGCCGACCAGCCAGTTTCGGCCACCCGCAAGCCGTTGGTTCTCACGAGCTTCCGGGCCACTCACATACGCAGACATCCGACCGCCTGGGACGTGCGAGTATCCATGTTCTTGGTGAATCACCGGCGCGACTTGGCTGATGTCCACCACGGGTATGTGGGAAGCTTTGCTTTTCCAAACCATCCAGTTGTCCCAGTTGCCACGTCCGATGGCAAAGGCGGGAATATCTTGGAAGAGGTCGGCAGGGAACAGAAAAAAGTCCTTGCACAAACTGGATGCAGCCGTGCCACGTGATCCAATTTCTTGAAAACGGTCACTGATCCATTGGTCATCGCTATGGTCGATTCGGTTAGGCATCTCCAGCTCAATTCGTTGTCCAATTGCGAGCCAGGAGTGTAGTTTGGACTGCATCAGTTGTTCAGCAGCATTTACAAATCGATGATCCAAAATGATGTCAGCGTTGACGAAGGCTCTAACCGCACCTCGGCCTTTGGATGCTGCCAAACGGAAGACTTCATCCAGCAGTGGTGTGCCATATCGGTTTATCTTGGTGGCCTGATAGCAGTGGAACTGAGAGCGAACGTCCTCAGGGATGCGAGTATTCGAAACCAGCAAAATCTCGACATCTGGCTCAAGCGCTCGCCAGCTCGCGATCGCATTTCGCTGATGTGAATCCGCCTCGCCTTCAAATGGCTTCAAAACCGTAAAGAGGGTTAGCAGCGGCTTGGCGTCTTTCGTCTCTTCACGACTTGGTAGGGTAAGGATCGAATTCATCATGGTGACCCTACCGATGCAAGTTTACGAAAAGTGATGGTGGATCGCTTGATCATGTCGATCATTCGCCGGTTGAACCATTGCTTGAAGCTCGATGCCGTTTCCGGCAGACACCAATTTTTCCATGCCGTCGCGGCAAGCCCCTCAAAGAAAACCTCGCTACGAGGGTGATTCGAAGAGGTTTGCCAGGGTTTGAACTCCGTCGTGAAATGTACGATCGCCGGGTTGGTTCTCATGTCTGTCCACTGCTGAGGATCAATCGGTGCATGGGCTTCGGAAGGATATTCGAATACATGGGCCCCCTGGTTCCAACGTGGCTCAAATCGTCCCCAATTGCCGTGAAATAGCACATTCAGTGCATACTGGTCCCAGCACCAAACGTGCTCTCGATTGTCACGAAGTATTTTTAACAAACGTTCCGCAACGTTTTCTTTTCGCCATTGATGAAGGTTCAGCACCATCACGCCGCTGTTGAAGTACTCACTTGCACCGTCCAAGTCCAATTCTCGATAGTTTCGAATCGGTCTCAACGCCGCCATGTAAGGGTTTGCCAAGCGATAGTTCGCACAACCAACTCTCGCATCAACAAAGGGACATGCAATGTCAGCCGTCGCCAGGCAATCGTGTTGTTCGATGGGCAAATCCCAAAGACGAGCAAGATCCTCTTTGACAAACAAGTCAGCATCGAGGTAGATAGCCTTCTCGACTTTGCAAGGCACCAATTCTGCCGCTAAGAGTCGAAAGTAGGCGGTGTGTGAAATGTGGTGTGAAATACTCAGATCAGAAACCACATCAAGATCAGGTTTGATTGTGTGGATTTCAATGGGTTCGTCAACGAGGGTTTGCTGGAGCCTTGACCAGTTTTCGTCGCAAATCTCGCCGGCAAGCAAGAACAAGCGGATTCGTTTGCCACTTCCGAGATGGCGGCAAGCACTTTTTAGGGTCACGGCAAGCGGCATCACATAGGCATCGTCCGCTGCACAGACGACGTCGATTCTTTGCGAAGGTCGCGATTCAGGCGACGGAATCCCGGCGCCGGTTTGAGCGGACTCTTTCATAAGCTTCTAAGTTGGATCCGCTTTGTTTGCTTTCAATCTTGCAACCCATTGAAGAAACTTCTCACGAGCACGAACGACCGGTCCCGCTATCGGGTGCTTGTGAATCGTTTCAAAGATTTCGTGTGCCTGGCCGAGTTCGGTGTTGAGTTGGTCGATCTTAGCGTGCAACTGCTTGACCTGGCGTTGCGCATCCGCCAATTCAACCTGCACCATGGTGGGATCATTGAGGCGAAAGGCATCACTTTGAGGAAAGGCTGTTTGGGTGCACAGCCGTTGCGGTTGATTCCGTAACGCAGGCAACAACCCGCTTGGAAACGGAAGTGGTTGCGGTTGCCGAGCTCGCTTGTGGGATTCTTCGCTCATCTTCTCCAATAGCGTGATCATCCGGTCCGTTGCATTGACTTCCAATTGCAAGGCATCGTGCAACAGACACCGCTGAAAGTGCATCCGCTCAGCAGGTGGATCGCACAATTGTTGGATCGTGCTATCGAGCTGAACTTTCGACGTGATTCGCCAGGCGGAATCAACGTACACCGGGCTATTGGTATAATCGAGGATCGCGGTAGGCTTACCCATCAGCATGGATTCAAGCTGTGCCGTGGATGGCGTCGTAATGGTCGCATCCGCTCGTCGCAGCGCCTCGGCGACGTCGTCGCCCGTCGTATTGCGAAGTTCATTCTCAACGCCAATGATACGATCCAACCCAGCGGTCAAACGCCAAATCAACTGAATCGGTCGGTTGCCTAGCTTGGCTTGTTTTTGTGACCACGCTTTCAAGTCGAGAAGCGATTGCCTGATCTGCTGTCTCTGCGCATCGGTATATCCAGGCCATTTGGCTGTCATGATGAGAATGCGAAACGGATCGTCCGATCGTTCAACCGAGTTTTCTTGTTTTCGAAGCTCATCCAAGCGGGGAACACCAACGACTTCCACTTTGTGAGAGTTCCCCCAATCACACAGCGTTCTCGCTTGCGAGGACCCGATGCATGCAACCTTGTGACAAAGCACAGGCCGCATGGTCCAAGGACAAGCCGGCTCCTGCTCACGGTTCTCCCAAGCATTTCGCCATTCCAAGATTCCGTCAATCACGTAGAGCGTGGCAATGTTTCGATGTTGTAGACGACGGATCGCACCGCGGAACCTTTCAAAGTGCTCTGAAAAAAAGAGGGCCAAGTCACCAGCCTGAGCCTCGCGGATCACCACTTCTGGCTCAGCAATTCGGATCGGAACCCGTTGCATCAACGGCTGCGCATGATGCCGTACTTCCGATTCGGTTCCCACATAAAAAATTGTTCCCTTTACCACCGATGGGCCCGTCCGTGAGGTAATGCGTCGTGTCTTGATGAGAATTCACAATCGACCCAGCTGTCCACTTTCCAACTATCGCCTATCTCGCGAAACCGATCAAGTGGGACGCAGGGTGACCCTCTAACCTCCGGGCGAACGATCTCTGCCGCCGCCTGCTGTCCGGGTGAAGTCGTTTTGCCATCGTAGGCCGGGCCCTTTCACGGAACGTCGCTGGAAGAATTCCGAGCTGTTTGGAACGCGAATCGAAAGGCGATAGCTGATATACTGGGTCGATTCATCCAATGACTCTCAGCCGAGTGAAATCGATGCCGAAACCTATCTTCCCCGTTGTTGTCCTCGCCCTGACCCTTGCCGCAACCGTGACCGCGTTGGCGAAAGAGCCGCTCACCGAAGGCGAGCAGTCTGCCATCATGAAGGACCTTGACCCGTATCTGATCAACGCCTTGTATGGCACCGATGCCCAGGGTCAAACGGGCAGATTTGGAGCAGAGGGAGCAATGGCGGATCTGTTGACAGAACCGGCTTTTGTGGATTTGGTTCAGCGGCACGACCTGAAACTTTTTAGCGGCCCGATGTTGGGGGATGTGCAGCCGACTTCCGCGAAGTTCTGGGTACGTACGGCGGGGCAGGCATCGGTTCAAATTCTTGTCGGCGAGCAGGCATCGGAGCGGGTCACGACGGCACCCGCAGACGATTTCACGGCAGTCATGACGGTCGCCGGTTTGAAGCCGTTTACGGACTACGCGTATGTGGTCCAAGTTGATGGGAAACCGATCCGGCGAGACACGTTCCGGTTTCGAACTGCACCGGAAAAAGGTCAACCCGTCGAGTTCCACGTGACGTTCGGCTCAGGCTCTCGCTATGTTCCTGCGCACGAGTACGCTTGGCGGAACATGTCCAAGACGCGTCCGCTGGCCTACCTGGGGCTGGGCGATAACGTTTACATCGACGTCGTCAACCGGCGTGGTGCTCAACGCTTGTTCTACTACCGCCGCTGCCTCAGCCCGGCATACCGCGATTTGATCAGCAGCGTCGGGATGTATGCCGTCTGGGATGATCATGACATGGCGATGAACGATTCCGCGGGCGGGGCAGGGTTGGAAGCGCCCTGGAAAATACCCAACTGGACGGTGTTCCGGCAAAACTGGAACAATCCCCACTATGGCGGCGGCGCTTCAGTGCCAGGCACTTGGCATTCGTTCTCGCTCGGGGACGTCGATTTCTTGATGACCGATGGCCGCTTTTATCGTGAGAAAGAAGATCAAACCATGCTCGGCCCGGACCAGAAGAAATGGCTGTTCGAGGAACTCGCAGCAGCCAAAGGCAAATTCAAGGTCATTGCCTCGGGAACCATGTGGTCCGACGGCGCGGACAAGGGGGGCAAAGATTCTTGGGCCGGCCCTTGGGCGCGTGGCGAGCGCGATGAGATTTTCGATTGGATCAACGAGAAGAAGATCGACGGCGTGATACTCATCTCGGGAGATCGCCATCGCTCGGATATCTGGAAGATCGATCGTCCGCGTGGTTATCCGCTCTATGAGTTTGTTTCGGCGAAGGTGACCAACGAGCACACCCATGAGACGTTCCCCAATGCAGTATGGTCCTACAACGAAGGCAACTTTTGGGGACAGCTGAGCTTTGACCTACGGCTGGACGATCCTGTGATGACGTTCAAGTGCGTTGACATCAGCGGAAAAGTCGTGAAGGAGTTTCCTCTGAAATTAAGCCACTTGAGTCACAAATGATTTTGCAGTCCCTGCATTTTTTGCCTGCCCCTCCTTCCCATCAATATGACCGATGTTCCACCGAACCCTTCGGTGGAACTGGCCCTGCCTCACCCCGCAACCTAACAGGACCTACTCCGATGCAATCCTCTTGCATGCTCCGATTTGTGGTGAAGCCCCTGAGCGTCCTCGTGATCACTCTAGGCTGCTGCATCACCACGCTGGCTGATGAAACGGACAACTCAATCGCGCAACACCGAATGGGATCGATCCACATCAATGCGCCAGCCGGGACACCGGTTCATGTCGAGCAGCTCCGTCACGAATTCTGGTTCGGCGCCGCGCTCAGCAGCGGCGCATTCGGCGACCGAGAACCGGAAGCATCCGACGAGAAGTATCGGCAGGTTTTTCTTGAAAACTTCAACGCGGCCGTCACAGAAAATGCCCTCAAATGGCACTCCATGGAACGTCGACCTGATCAAGTCGACTACGCGACGGTTGACAACATGCTCCGCTGGACCGACCAACACAACCTACCACTCCGAGGACACAATCTCTACTGGGGCATACCGAATCGGGTCCAGAACTGGATCAAGGAACTGAACGACGAACAATTGCACAACACACTGAAAAAACGAGGGCTTACCATCGCACGCCGCTACCGCGGACGATTCGCGGAATACGACCTGAACAACGAGATGATCCACGGCAACTACTACGCCGACCGACTCGGCGCCGAGATCACTCGACAAATGGCCGATTGGGTTAAGCAAGAGGATCCTGATGCGGTGCTCTACCTCAACGATTATGACATTTTGACCGGCAATCGACTCGACGACTTCGTTGAGCATATCGAGACGCTGCTACGGGATGGCGTCAAGATCGATGGGATCGGGGTTCAGGGCCATTTGCATAGCGATCGGTTTGATCCTCAGGCGTTAAAAAACGCGTTGGACCGGCTGGCCCGGTTCGAGCTACCGATCCGCATCACCGAATTCAACATGCCGGGCCAGCGCTGGAAATACTACGGCGACCGCAAGGTCCAACTCACACCCGAGCAGGAGCAGCAGAAGGCCGACCAATTGGTTGAGTACTATCGGATCTGCTTTGCGCACCCGGCCGTCGAAGGCATCCTGATGTGGGGGTTCTGGGAAGGTGCCTGCTGGATTCCGCAATCGGCGTTGTACAAGAAAGATTGGACACCAACACCGGCGGCCGAAGCGTACCGCGATTTGGTTTACCGAAAATGGTGGACCGATTGGCAAGGCAAAGCCGACACCAACAGCCGATGTGTCGTGCCTGCCTATTTCGGTACCTATCGGGTGACGATTGGTGACAAGCCGATCCTCGTCGAGTTGTCCGCAAACGAGAAGACGTTAACGCTCCCCCTTGTCCATTAGTCTTCCTCTTCTTGGGGGGCCATTTCGCGAGCAGGGTGTTCACGCGGTTGGGGGGAAGGATCGGCAGGGTCCCGTTTCCCGATGCGTCTCGAGCCGGAGCCAATTGCATTGCATCTCCTTTGGCCGTGGCTAACTGAATCGACAAATTCATGCCGAGGAGCTGTGCGGTGCTTTGGGCCGTCGTCGCGACTTGAGAATCGCTTCCATCGATCAGAACCTGCAATCGGGCTTGTTCACGTCGTAGCAACTGATCGACATAGTTCGGTGGAATCCGAATACCAACCTTCGCTCTTCCCGATGACAACGCTCGTTGAAAGGATTCTTCGTCCCAGACATACCCATCGATCCGAAAGCGACGCGTGTTTTCAAACGCTGCGGTTAACTCGCGCGAGATTTGTCGGCCATCCATATTGAAGATGACCGTCGGAATGTTCTCAATTTGGGTTTCGATCGCATATCCAAAAATGATGGTTTGCATCGCTGGTATCACCAGCATGAAAAAAAGCGTGGTCGGCTGGCGACGGATATGGACCAGTTCTTTGATCAGCACTGCCCAAAGCCCGGTCCATGTCCCCCGCACGTTTTGCTCCGTGACGGGTGGGGCAAGCGGCTGCGACTCGGCGGTTGCCGAATCCGTCGCGAGAGCATCGGAGTCCCTGGAGAACAATCCGTGCTGAATCCCTGTATAGGCGTCAATCCTATGCTACGCGCTTTGCTGATGAGAATGCGCTGGAGTTCACGGCCAGCTGCACACATCGGCGCGATTGGTGAGCGGTTCCCACTTGGGATTCGGATACGATTAGAATGGCGTCAAATTCGCTGTCAGCCGCATTGGACAAGGAGTATTGCAGGTGGGTTCGCAGCGAACGCAACGGCCGCGCGTCAAGGAAAACCATGACCTCACAAGCTTGACGGCAAGATGAAGTGAACGATGTCCCGACTCGAAAGAGCCATGCCACTACTGTAAGGAATCCGTCGATGAAAAGCATACTGCTATTACTGATCAGTCTCGGTCTGTTGGCATTGCCGCCGTGCGGTCCTGCGATCGCGCAGACACAAAGAAGCAATGTTCTGTTCATCCCGATTGACGACCTCAATCACTGGGTCGGCCATTTGGGGCGGCATCCGCAGGCGCGAACGCCGCACATCGACCGGCTTGCCGCGATGGGCGTGTCGTTCAACAAAGCGTATTGTGCCGCTCCGGCGTGCAATCCGTCACGCATCGCACTGATGTCTGGAATGCGCCCAAGTACGACCGGTTGCTACGATAATTCACAGGACTGGCGACCCACCGTTAGTGAGGAAACGGTGCTCAACAAGACTTTTCTCGACGCCGGTTACAACAGCTTTGGCACCGGCAAGATCTATCACGGCTCTTACGGCAACACCGACAAATGGACGGAATTCCACAAGACCAGCAGCGGTAGCATGACGCGTCATCCGTCAGCCCCCAATGATGGCGTTGGTGGGATCAAGTTCTGCCCACTGGCGAATCGTGACAACGATATGCCGGACTACGACGCCGTCAGCTACGGCATCGAGGTATTGAACCGCAAGCACGACAAACCGTTTTTTCTGGCTGTCGGGCTGGTCAAGCCGCACATGCCTTTCAGTGTGCCGAAGAAATGGTTCGACCAATTCCCTCTCGAAACGATCCAATTGCCTACGCACCGCGACGGTGATCTGAGTGATGTTCCCGCGGCGGGCGTGCGGATGGCCAAGCCCGAGGGCGACCACGCCGCGATGCTCCGATCCGGACGGTGGAAGGAAGCGGTGCAAGCGTATCTCGCAACGATTGCGTTCTGCGATGCTCAAGTGGGGCGGCTGTTGGACGCATTCGAGCAGTCGGCCTACCGTGACAACACCATCATCTGCCTGTGGAGCGATCACGGCTGGAGCTTGGGCGAGAAGGAGCACTGGCGGAAATTCGCACTCTGGGAAGAACCGACCCGCGCCGTGTTCATCTGGAAAGTGCCAGGCCTGACGCCCGCCGGTGTTCAGTCGCCTCGGCCCGTGGATTTCATGAGTATCTATCCCACGCTCTGTGCGCTCACGGGAATCAAGAAACCGGACCACGTCGAGGGGCTTGACATCTCGTCGCTTCTGAAGGATCCCAACGCCACGTGGGACGTCCCTGCATTGACCACGTTCCACAAAGACAACCATAGCTTCCGCAGCGAACAGTGGCGGTACATCCGCTATGCCGACGGCTCCGAGGAACTGTACGACCACTCTACGGATCCCTATGAATGGACCAACGTTGCCGCTGACCCGCGACATAGCGGGATCAAAGCTGAATTTGCTCGCCACTTCCCATCGGTCAACACCCCGGAGCTGCCCAATGCAAAAAATAAGACGAATGCAAAAAAAGCATCACGGCAAGCAACCAAAGCGAAGCGTCAAGAGTGAACCTGTGATACGACCAGCCGACCCCAAGTCATTGCTTCCCATGAATCGGAAGGCAATCCGATGTAATCCTTATCATGGATTACGAGTGTTCTGGTTTGGGCCACAAATGAGAGTGAGTGCTTTTCAGTCGCTTGGCACACTTCCCAGCCCAGAATTGCATCAGGCGCTGGTCGCGCTCGTTAGGAACGGGCTAACGCCCTAACCCTAGAGGTCGCGTCGATCTTTGGTGTTCCCCGAGCAGCGACTGCTGCACGGTTGGGCGGTAGATCGCGGTGAACTCGTGGGATTGATCATAGAACGTCCAAGGCTCCAACGACGCGTAGTCATTGTTCAGGCTGTCCATGCCGAGGTAGCCGTAGATGTCACCTCGCGTGCTGAACGCATCCGAGGTTCCTGGCAATTCGACGAACTCGATACGAGCATGATCTTGGCTGCTGAGCTGGTGAAACTGCATCATCCAGTTTCCACCGACGTCCGCCAACGATAGCTCTTCGCCAACCAATCGTCCGGCCGAGTCAAATACGCGGCCAATGACCTGCGTGCCGGGTCGAGCGGAACCACTGAAAATGGGTTCGGGTGCCAGCCTCGTGATCTGCTGCGTGAGCATACCGCGACTGCCGTACTGATCGGGATTCACAGAAAGCCCATCGTCGAACGGATCGGATGCGTCGCGTTTCGTGCTTTGCTCAAGGCCCTTCTTGCCCTGGCTGAAATCGTTATAGGCGTCGAAGGTAAAGAACGTCAGCGGTTGTGGCGTGGGGTCGTCGGAGTGACCGGTGTTTCCCGGAGCACCCGGGTTATGGCCGGTCGCATCAGCACCGCTGTCGGATAAATCACTGATTCGACCGATCGGCGTGCCCGAGTTATCTTCCAGAGGGTTGCCGTTCTCGTCCAATGGATCGGCTGACGTGGTCGCTTGGTTCACGACGACAACCTCCGTTTGCCCCGCTTCGGAGATCACTTCAACAACCAGCCGAATCGTCACAGATTCGCCAGGTTTCATGAATCCATCGGTGCCGTCGAAAATCGCCTGCGTCGTGTCGGTCGCGTAACCGGCGTTGAGTGTCGGGGTCGAGGTCGCGGTGGAAGCGATGATGACAGGAGCACCCAGGATTCGTCCAAAGTTTGAACCATATTGGTCCGCGATATCGTCTCGTAATTCGATTTGGTTCAGATCGACGGTGCCAGTGTTTTGCAGTACCAATTCAATCGTCAATTCGAATGACAAACCCTTTTGTTTTGCGTCGATGACTTGTTTGGCCAATCCAAGATCGGGAATCGCGACGGGCGTCGGATCGTCGGCAGTCGCCGTGTCACCAGGCTCACCGAGGTTGTTGCTGGCTGGATCGAGCCCACTATCACTAAAGTCCTGCACCATCGCCAGTGCATTCAATGGATCGCTGCCTACGATGGTGGCTTGGTTGTCGAAGTAGCCCGAACCGCCGTTTGCGTCGGGATCGAGCGTCACGTCGAACATCACGGTGAAGGTGTCACCTGGATTGAGTAACCCCGACGCCAGCAGGTTTTGCGTCGTATCGTCAAGCCAATCCAAATTCAAAGTTGGCGCCGTTCCGGTAACCCCCGTCGTTACGATCGCCAAGTTGTCCACCGCCACAAACGCATCACCGTAGATCCCCGCGATGTCGTCACGAAGATTCAAATGGGTCAACTCTGTCGCCCCAAGGTTTTCAATCACCAAGCTCGTTGGAAACACGAAATGGCCAGTCGGGAAGCCGTCAACGTCAAGCAGTTCAACGTAGTTTCCGTGGTCCTTGGCAATGCCAATCGCCGGTACGAGCGTGGGGTCATCGAAGCCGCCACTGTCGCCTGGGTTACCAGGATTGTTTCCGGTTGGATCGGTTCCGGTATCGGACAAATCGCTGACCGTCCCGTTGATTCCTGGCACACCGGGTTGCACATCCCAGTCACCCAATACGACGACTTGGTTGTTGGAGGTTGCGTCCAGAGAGTCAATGTTGGCTTCGATGGTGAAGCGAATTTTGAACTCTTCGCCTGGTCGTAGCACCCCGCTTGTTCCGTCGAACATGTCGGTGGTTGCTTCCCCGTCCCAGGCCGCCAGGTTTGGATCAACGAGAGCGGTCGAATCGAACAGCACCGGTGCAGAGACGACGCCTACGAAAGCGCTGCCGAATTGAGCGTCGAGGTCTTCTAACAAACTCAGATCGACGAGGTCAACAGTGCCGAGGTTGCGGACAACAAGCTCATACGTCAAATCGCGGTTGCCGTTGGTTACCGACGCCACAGACGAAACCAATCGCTTGGCAACACCGATTTCAGGGAGTACGACTGGCGTGGGATCGTCATTGCCAGTGCTGTCGCCTGGTTCATTCAGGTTGTTGGTGTTGGCGTTGGCACCACTATCGGAAAGATCCGTGGTAATGATCGGGATGCCGCCATCAAGTAGGGGGGCGCCGCTTTCATCAAGTCCTCGTCCAGCCGCCGTGGCTTGGTTGGTGAGTTCTTGTGACAGCCCGTCGATACCATCAGGATCAACGATCACGTTGAATGAGATCTCGAACGATGCCCCAGCATCAAGACTTGCACCCGTGGCGTCAATCATCTGTGCGGTGGTGTCGGTCTCCCAAGCCGTGTTCACGACGGGGAAGACACCGGTACCCGTGGGATGACTCATCACCAACGAACTTGCTTCGATGCTCACGAAAGCATTTCCGAACTGAGCGGCCACGTCGTCCAACAGGCTAAGCTGATCGAGTGTCACGGTACCGATGTTCTCGACGAAAAGCGTGAAGCCAACCGTGTAGTTCCGCGTGACAGCATCTTGCAACGCGCCGGTTTGAATTTTGGCGATGGAGACGTCGGGAATGTAGATCGGCGTGGGGTCATCCTCGCTGCCCTGATCGCCGGGTCCACCTGGATTCGTCGTCGTCACGTCCACACCGGAGTCGCTGAGATCGATGACCGAAAACGGGTTCCCAACATCGGTTGTGATGTCGACGCCGCCGGCAATTGCGGAGTTGTCGATCTCGAAGGACGTGCCTGAGAAATCAGGGTCCAGGGTTACGGTGTAGCTGATGGTGTACGACTCACCGGGCAAGAAATACTCACTGGCGTTTGCGGGGTCGAGTATGTCCAGTGAAGGATCGGTGGCCCAGTTCGGATTGGTTGTCGGTGTTGTGCCAGCGGTAATCCCCGTCCCGTCGAGAATCGGTGCCGTCACGGAAACCAGCGCGGCTCCGAACTGTGAGGCAATGTCGTCCACAAGGGAAAGCTGATCCAATCGCACCGAGCCGGTGTTTTCCACGGTGATCACGAATGTCACGTCCCAGTTGTCGCCGTTGGCACTCACACCCGTGACGTTTTTGAGAGTTTGGATATTTGCAATTTGATCCACGTCGTTGTTGGTGTTATCAGCCAAGTCCGGGTCAATACCGTTGACAAGATCATCGGTGACATCGGCCGTTAACGTGATCGGCGAGTGCGAGCCATCCAGAATTTCCACGACATCGGCGGTAATCGTGAAGACGACTTGTTCGCCGACGTTCATCACCGCCAACTCAGGCGTCGTGGTTGAATTCCAGGTCACGGTGCCCGCGACGTCATCGACGATTCCACCAGTCGATGCGGCCACACTTTCGAGCAGATCGTTTGGGAATGCAACCGTCACGACGGCGTTGTTGCCTCGTAGCGTCCCGTCGTTGCGGACGGTAACGGTGTAGTTCAACGTCTGGCCGGTGTCGACGCTTGTTTGTCCGTCGTCGATGACGATGTTGTAATTGGGAACGGCGTGGTAGCCGAAGTCTTGATCGTTGTTGGTCGCCCCACCTGCCAACGCTATTTCGCTAACATCCGCAGTCCCTGATCCGTTTGCATCGTAGGTCGGATTGGCACCCATTTGGTCTGGCAAGTCAGCGGAATCGACCGTGATCGTGTAGTCACCTGCGACCAAATGGTCGAACCGATAGGAACCATCACCCGCCGTTGTGGTATTCAGCGTAAAGTCGGTGACGGAATCGCCATTCACATCGACTTCAAGCGTGACATCCACTCCGCCCATGCCTCGATCGCCTTCGCCAGCGTTGAAAACACCGCCATCGCCTCGATAGTCGAAAAAGACCAAGTCGCCGATGCTTCCGGTCCCGTTGTAGCCGAAGTCTTGATCGTCGCGAACTTGGCCGGCATTCAGCACGAGCGATGATTCATTGCCGCTGGCGAGTCCATCCGCATCGGCAGTTTGAACCGATCCGGTCGGCTGCGCGACGACCACGGTGTAGGCCCCCGGTGGTAGCTTGTCGAAAAGGTAACTACCGTCCGAAGCGGTGGTCTGCGTGAGCGTGATTTCGTTGCTGCCGTCTTGGTTCAAGTCAATTTCCAATTGAACTTGGATCCCCGCCAACCCGACTTCGCTGCCGTTCTGCGCGCCATTTGCGTCGTAATCCCAGAAGACGATGTCGCCGACACGACCGGTACCGGTCAGACCGAAGTCCTGATCGTTGTCGGTGGGCGTTCCCAGAGTCAAAGTGGCGGTGGACAGGTTGTTTGCAATTCCCGTGGCATCGAAGGTTGGCGTGGTGCCGACGGGTGGCGTTACCGCGATCGTGAACGTATCCAAAGGGAGGCCTTCAAAGTGGTAGGCACCACTGTTGTCGGTCGTCGTCGAGAACGATTCGTCAACGCTATCGCCGTCGATATCCGCCGTCCACGTGACGGTGACCCCCGGATACGCACTGTCAACGCTGACGTCGTAGACACCATTGTTGTTGCTGTCGAAGAAGACGAAGTCGCCGACATTCCCAGGACCACGCAGACCGAAATCGCTGTCGTCGTTGTCTTGGCCTTCGGTCAATGTGACGTTGTGAGTATCATTGCTCGTTGTGACGACCGTCCCCGCAGGCGCCGTCGAGTTGACCAAGTCCACGGTGAACGTACCCGCGGGAAGCCGCGTGAAGTTGTATTCACCGTCGTTATTGGTGGTTTGCGTGTAGGTGATATCGTCACCACCGCCGAGCGCTCCGTCGAATCCGTGCCACGTCAATAAAATATCGACATTGGCCAGCCCCATTTCGCCCGCATCTTGGTCACCATCGCCGTTGAGGTCCAAGTAGACAAGGTCGCCGAGTTGCGCCGATCCGGTATAGCCGAAGTCAGCATCGTCGCGAATGATTCCCGCAAGCGAGTCGGTCAGGGTCATGACGGATGTGTTCGCCGTGCCCGTACCATCGAGGTCAAAGGTTTCCTCATTGATGCCATTGGGAAGTGAGCTTGAATCCACGCTGACGCGGAAACTTCCCGCCGGTAGCGTTGTGAAGAGATAATCGCCACTGGCGTTGGTCGTTGTCGTGCGCGTCACATCGTCGCTGTTGCCTTCAATGCCATCAACACCGAACCAAATCAGATTCACGGTTACGCCGGGGATCCCTACGTCGCTGCCATTATCGCTGCCGTCGCCATTGATATCGTAGTACACATGATCGCTGATGCTGCCGAGGAAAGCACTCTCGCTGTCGGCGTAGTCATTCACGCCAATCTCCGATCCATTGCGTTCGCCGTCTGCTGCCCCACTGGATCCTGGCGTTGCGTTGGCAGTACCTTGGTCGCCGGGCAGACTGGTGTATGTCACATCGGCATCGTTTTGAATCGCCGACGAAGCGTAAGCTACCGTAACGGCGTACTCGACTGTGATTGTCGAACCTGCTTGCATCTCGCCGATGCGAATGTCCAATTCGGTCGCGTTGCTGTTGGTCGTGTTGACGGCGGAAACTGCGCCCGTATGGGTAACGGAGATTGTTCCCATTTGAAGCGTCAACTCGGCGGCCATCGAATCCCGCACGCTGACGTCAAACGCGGAACTGTTGCCGGTGTTCGCAAACGTGATCTGATAAGTCACCTCGGTACCGGTAGCGTTGGTCGATCGCACGCGTTTGTTGACGTTCGTGATCTCGGGCTCGACGATTTCGGCGTTGACGGTGCCCGACGTTGCTCGCGTCGATCCACCTTCGATGAACTCGAAGCGATTGGTCTTTGCGTCGCCGTCGTGATTGGCCGAATCGTTGGTCACGAGTGCCTGAAACGTGATCACGAGCTCTTCCGCACCCGCATCGTTGTCGTTGTTCACGATGTTGCCCAAGTCGAAATCAATTTGCTGGGTCGATGTGCCGGTGGTGGTGATTCGACCTGCTGGCAACGTGATGCTTCCTGAGTTTGCACCCGACAATCCCGCGTCGACGGTCATATTGCTATCCGCGATGATCTCGAAAGTCACCGTTGCTGGCAGCAGCGTTAGCCCCTCGGTCATCAGATCCCGGAACACAACGTTGTTCAGAGTGCCTTCACCGATCACGGTTCGCAGTTCGAACATGACGATTTCACCGATCGCAAGTTCGCGTGGATCTGCCGCCGTATCCGACGATGCATCCCCGGTGTGGGATTCGCTGGTCGAAAGGATCACTTTGCTGGGCGTGATGGGGAAGGCGATAAATGCGCTGTCGCTGTCCACATAATCGTTTTCGCTCGTGCCTGGATTGGCCGTGTCACCCGTTCGCTCGGTCGACACCGTGCTGTGGGTGCTGCGGGGGGCCGTTTGGTCACCCGGCAAACTTGTCCAAGAGATGTCAGCCGCATTGCTCACACCCGCGGTGGTCATCGAAGCGTTTCCGGTCGCCTGGAACGTGAACGTGCTCGAGCCTCCTTCGGCGAAGGAGGACCAATTCGCCGAGATCGTGCCACCCGATTCGCCAAACGCCGTGGGGATGATGCCCGAGTCGTGCGTTAGCGAGCTGGTCACATAGGTCAAACCGGCCGGGACGATGTCTTCCAAGTTGACGTCGTAGGCATCGGATCCCGTGGAAAGAGCGTGATTGGTCACCGTGATCGTGTACTCGATCACGTTGCCCACGTCCGCAGTCGAGACGTTGCTGGTAACGTCGACGCTCATCGCGGGTTCAAGCACCGTCACATTGGCCGAAGTGTTGCTGAGGTTGGGGCCACTGTCATAAGACAACGTCGCCCGGTTGTTCAAATCGTTGGTGGTGGTGTCGTTGGAAGCGACATTGCTGACGATCGCTCGCAAGGTGATCGTAATCTGTTCGCTGGTTGCATTGTCGGTGTTGCTATTGGTGATCGTGCCAAAGTCGAAAGTGACACTGGTACCTGCGGCATTGACGGTTGCGCCCGACGCGATCGATGCAAAGGAAGGTTCGGAAGTGGCCAATCCGATCGAAGGTGTGATCGTGGCACTGCCGTTGACGTAGACGAGGCCCGGATCGAGCACGTCGGCCACTCGGAAGTTGCCCATGGTGCCTTCGGGAACGCTCACAACGATTTGGTAATCCACGTACTCGCCGATGACGACTTGGTTTGCACCGTTATTGCTACTGTCGATCTCCGTACCGCTGAGCGTCTTGGAGATCGTGGGTCTGTCGACCGAGACCGTTGCCGTCTCGGTCAAATCTGTCGGTGTGTGATCTTCACCACCCTCGCGACCGGCAAAATGGGTGACCGCGGCCGTGTTGGTTTTCGTACTGGCCGCCGGAATCGTCGATGACACTTCGGCTTCGTAAAACAGAACGATGATGTTGTCGCCACTGGTGGAGTTGTACTGTTCGATCGCGCCTTGCGTCGCACTGGGGTCGTCGAGCGTGATACCGGTCGTGAATAGGTCGGCTTCGGTTCCTGTGAAGGCAACGGTGGCTCCCGTGCCATTGACGACTTGCAGACTGCCGGCCACCAGCGACAAGCCGCTGGGTAGCGAATCGGCGATCGTCACGTCGTAAGCACCACGCGAGCTGTTACCCGTGTTTTCTATCACGATGGCATAGCGAATTCGGTCACCCGCATCCAATCCGCTGGCGTTCGCATCGATCGCACCGCTGGCCAATCCGTCACTCGTGATCGCCCCCCCGCTAAACGGCACCCCGGTGGATCCGACCGCCGCGAAGCTGATTCCCGATGGTCCCTGTGATCCCGTCAGCGACGCGTTGGAGTTGTTGACTGCGATGATGCCTTTGCTGATCTCGAGCACCGGCTGCGTGACTTCAATTTGCACAATGTCGTCAATTGAAGTTGATTCCAACTGCGTCGTACCTTCGGATCCTTGCACAACGTTGGTCAAGAATAGTCCATCGGCGGTAGGAGCATCCTGAGCGGTGACGCTGAGGTAGAGCTCGATCGTATTGGGAGAGGTGTTGATGTCATCATAGTCGCCGAATTCGAGCGTCAAGCGGTTATCGTCCACACCAAGATTGATCGTCGGCGTGATATTGGATTCGGCAAAGAAGTCATCGTTAGCACCGAGTTCGATCGTCCCCGAGACGGCTTCCAATGTTTGATTGGAAAAATCGATCGTCCACACATCGCCACCGACCCCATCGGCATTGTGGTCGCCAACTTCAAAGATCGGCAACGGCAGAAAATCGGATAACGTCAGGTCTTCAAAGTCACTTGTGGGCAGCGAATACGTGATGCGATAAGTGACAACGTCACCGGCAACCAGTACGGGCAAACCGTTGTCTCCCATCGGCAGCGAGGTGTTGCCGTTGATCGCGTAAACCTCTTTGTTGAGCGTGCCGGTAGCAATTTGGATCGAGGCGCTACTGCCATCCGATTCCGCGGGGAGCAAAACGGTGTTGATGGTTCCGTCTTCGACGTTTTGACGTACGGATCCTGTGATGGTTAGCGAATCGTTGGTGATCACGTCTCCTTGGTCCACACTACGGTCGGCCGATGGGAACGTGTCAGCGTAGTCTTCTTGAATGACGGTTCGAAACGTGATCGTTCCCGCTGCGGCACCGAGATTGGTTGCACCGTTGGTCAAGCCGCCTTGAAGAATTCCGTCGATGTTTGACGCGCCGTCGGTGGTCAACTGATTGATGAAGGCCTGCGAGATATCGAAACGCAGCGTCGTGGATCCGTCGCTTGCCACATTCTCAGATCCGTTGTCGGTCAAGTCGATCTTGGTTTCATCGACGACCAATGTCTCACCCGTGTCTGCGTCGCCGATGCTGCGAACGGAAAAGCTTCCATTTGCACTGTTGCTGAAGTCGCCGATATTGAAAGTTGCACCATACCCAAAGTCAAACAACTGACCATCTTGGAACACGTCATCGATGACAAGATCGCCAAACGTGTAGTAGTCACTGATTTGGAACGACAACGTGTACTCCAATATCGCACCGGGGATCGCGTCGCCGCCGCCGACCACGGCAACTGACTTTTGTAGAGCGATCGCCTTGTCATCAAGAATATGTTCGGGGTTGACACTGTCGGGATCCGCAATAGCATTGCCGGTTCCTGACGCGTCACCAGCGTCGGTGGGCGTCCAGTCACCGACGGCCCGCGCATTGTTCAGCGAACGAGAATCCGGGTTGCTGACCGTATCGTCTTCGCCATTGAGCGGAATGATGCGGTTGCCATCGGCGTCGAACTCTGGGACGTAGAAGCTAACGGTGACCATGACGTCGCCCTCAGCCGTCGTACCGACCACTTGATCGGTGAGCGAAATGATCAGGTCCTGCGCATTGCCGGGCTGGGTGATCGATCCGAGGTTGTCGGAGTAGGTCGCAGCCGATCCACCGACGGTCACACTGTCGATGCTGGTGATCACAATGTTATTGGGCAGACGGTCAATGATCTCGAGGTTGCTGATGGCTTGTCCGCTCGCAACATCCACACCAATTCGATACTGACGAACGTAGTTGGGGCCGGTCGCGGTTTCGTTTTCAGGACCGATGTAGTCTTTTTTTAGCGTCATCAACGTGGGCGTGACGCGCATCGTCTCGGTCCAACCCGCAAACGGTTCGGTCAAATCGGTAGCATTGTCGATCACGATGGATGGATCGGTCGTGGGGTTATCGAGTGCGTCTTCGCCATACCGGAACCCGCTGCGAGTTTGGATGATCAAGGGAGTGCCCAGATCCGCATCGCTGCTGACGGTGCCGGTCAGTTCGACCGAGATCGGAGGTTGTCCAGGGGTCACGCTGCCAAAGGGCAACTCGACAACATACAGGATGTCACCGGCGTTGCCCTTGACTTGGAGTGGCGTGCCGCTGCTATCGACAAAATACGGATGAGCAATCGTTTCGGTTCCATCGCCGCTATCGATGAAGGTATGTTCGTAGACATTGAGGGTCTGGCCAAGGTAACTCGCGCCGGTAAGGGTAACCCCGTCGCTGCCATCTGCTCCGGATGCAGGCATCAGCAAATCAATGTAGGGTCCGAAGCCTGTGTCGGCCCCGGTGTTGTCGAACGTGACACTGAAGGTGAAGTTTTCGCCAAGCATCACGTTTTGATCGGCAGACAACGATGCCTCAGGACCGGCGGCCAGGACGGAAGTGTATTCGGCCTGCGTTTCTTCGCTCATCGCGATTTCGGTCTCGATGTTGCCGTTGGCATACTCCAGCGTCCAATCACCGCCATGCGCCGCCGCCCCCGTGTCGTTCTCACTGGCGGCAACTTGTTGCTGAGTCAAAGCAGCGAGTCCATCGACAAGGTCGCGTCCAGCTTGGCTTGCCGATACGTCGCAGCCGTAAAGAAGGATGTCGCCTGTGTCATTCAAGGCATCGCCCCATGCCGATATCGCGCCGGCGTTGGCTTGCAGTGACGTCCCGTTGACCCAGGTGTTGCCGAGCCGGAACGCCCCATCTTCTCCGTGCGAGATTAGATGCAATCCGTCGAGGTCCGATTGTGTCGCAAGGATCGCGGATAGGCGAGCGATGCCATCCTCCGCCTCGCCGATCACGACAACTTCGAATTCTCGCGTCGGATCTTCGCTGGCGAGCAGATCATCGACCATCAATTGATAGTTCTCGACACTGGCGTCGACAATGACAAGTTCGCGATTGACACCATCGGCTTGTTTGTCGCTGGTAGCGGCGACCGTCTCCTGTTGGATGCTGACGATCGCAACTTCCGGTTCAGAATTTTGCGCCGCGTCACCCTGTTCGGCACTGACTTCGACATTCGGTGCGGCATCAAACAGCACACGTGGCTCGAGATGTTGCCATAGGCGTGCATGGACGAAATCGTGGAAGTTCTTTCTCATTACGGTGGCGTCGCGTGGGGGAAAACCGGAAGGGGAGGCCGTTAATAGCGAAAAGTTAAGGCGCACCGGTAATGGAGACCTTGCTGTAGGTATCAGCATTTCCTAGGGGGCAAGCGTTCACGAATGCCCTAATTTGATAGCATTCCCGAAGCGGGTTGTCAGATTACGGGCACCTTGACGATTCCACGGCTTGCAACGGAAACGTGACCGCTGCGCTCATTACCGCGAAGCGGTTAGATTCCACAGCCCAGAGGTCGTCGCGAAGCGGCGCACCCTGGGTTACCGTTACGGTTCACGCATCCGTACGCCGTAGATGTTCCACGAAGACTTCCTTGTAGGACAATTGTCCCAATTGTCCGGTGCGTACCTCGCTGGCAAAGCCAGCTGAAGACAATTGAGACAATTGTCCTACATTAAAACACCTCGCATTCCGGACAGACAACATCGAGGGTGCGCCTGTCCGCTGTCGCCGCGTTCGCGGCTGGGGCTTCGGTTTACCTCTACGACTGACTTTCGTCCGCAGCTAAATGCTGCCGCAGCTATCGCTGTTAAAGATAGCAACCACGAAAGCGTTAAATCAACAAGCAGTTAGAGCCCCTATCGTCAAGGATTTTTAACTAGATCCACTACCAAATCGTTCAGGGAAAAAATCGACGTCTCTAGAAGTCCAGCGTCGAGGAATACTCGGGTGCAAGGGTCGGTTCTTGCACGGGAATGATGGTTCCGCCATCTAACAATCCACCATCCAAGACTCCGCCGTCCAGCATCCCCCCGTTGTCAATCACGTAGCTGGATTGTTTGGAGAGGAGGTTGCGTGGCAGTCCACACTCGCAGATTCGCGAGATTTCGACTTGCTCGCTTTGTAGCAGCAATCCAGTGACCCGTTTTAGATTCACCAGCGACAGGTTATACGTCAACTGTGCGGTCAGGTATTCAAATTCGGCACCCGCAAGTTGGCTCTGCGCGATGAGCAGGTTCTCAAGCGTCAAAGTCTTGTCGGTTTGATCGCCCGGAAGTTGTTCCCAACGGGCCGTCATGGCATCCAGTTGAGCCGAACGTGCTCGCATCGCCGTTTGCTTGGTGGACAATTCGGACATCGACGTTTGCAGTTCACGAACCCCCACGGCGACCTCGTGACGTATCGTTTCGAGTGTCGTCGAGTACTGGTTACTGATTTGACGCAGTTCGAGTTTACGTCGACGTAGCCGCGCTTCCGCGGCGCGGTTGCCCACCGGAAATTCGTATTGTAATCCAATGCCATAGCTTGGAGCCCCGGTGGTGAACTGACTCTCGAACGCCTGGAATGCGTCACCCTGAGCAGCCAAGCCAGAAAGGTAGGTTTGCGTGACCAAGTTGAGCAGCGGCATCAATTCGTTCTTGGACATGTCCAAGCGAACGCCGGCGGCCTTGATTTGCTTCAGAGCCTGCATGACTTCAGGTCGGTTCTGTACCGCGATTGCGACCGCTTCTTCCAAATCCGCGGAACTCGACGTGAACGACGGCGCATCGGTGGGCAACAACTCGACATTGGCGTACGAGGGCTGGTTGACGAGCGAGCGAAGTCGCGATTGAGCATTCTTCACGGCAGCACGAGCACGAACCAAGTCGCTGTAACGACTCGCAATGGCCGCTTCGGCGCTGACCAACTGTGATGCGTTGGCATCCAAGTCGCTACGGGCGGCCAATCGATCGTAGATCGCTTTTCCACGAAGGTAGGAATTGGTCTTTTGGTACAGCGCGGCGCGTTCAAGGTACAACGCCCAGTACGAACGAGCGACTTCCAACAGGTGCGATTCAAGTTGACGTCGAAACTCATCCGCGGCAACCTCTTGATCGATCTTTGCCAGGCAGATCAGGCTGTCGTTATATCGGCGGCCACGACCTCGCATCAGCGGCTGAGTAAACCCGAGTACCAAACGGGCGGTGCCTTGTGGATCGGGCACAAAGAATTGTGAGTTGTTGTCTTGGAAACCGAATTGCTGCGAAACATCGACGGTGCCCCCTGTATGAGTTCGCCGGCGGTATCCACCGCGCGCGGTCAAGTTATGGTCGTTGAATCGGTCCACCCCCGCGCCCGCCGTCAAGACATTGCCGATCGGCTCGCTAACGTCGTCCCAACGTGTATCGAGGTATTGGTGCCAATCGAACGTGGCGGCCGCTTCGATCACGGCAGTCTCACGAATCAGGGGCAAGTCGCTAAAAACTTGCACTTGGCTGCTGTATTCGAGCGTTGCGAGCAGAGTGTCCTCGAGCGTCAGCGGCATCGATTGCCGTTCCGTCCCGAGCGGCTGGCCAACATAAGGCGTCCACCAACCGGGATCGTATTGATGGTTGGTGTTCCAACGATCGTGCTCGGACAATTCGGTGTTGGCTTGTTGCAAGGCCGAAAGGTCCGAGACGTTTGCATTTTGAGCCGACGCCGGGCCGCTAAACGCCGCGATTAGCAGGGCGATGCCGACGGCGATGCCTCGTGAAAGTCGTTGTCGTTGTTCGGGGGGCGTGCAGCCGTGAGCTGAGTCATTGGCATGCGACGAAGGGTATGGCCGTAAAGCGAGCAAGGCACCAATCCATCGGTGGGAGGCAGCGGGGAGGTTGAGGACGGGGCGACCCCATCACAGTCCTTGCTAGCATCGAGACTTAGGGATCCTTTGCTGCACTGAACATTTCCGCATCACTGCAATCACTCCAGTCGGGCAACCCCGACCACCGGGCTAACGTGCTGCGATCACTACACTCGCGCCGGATTTCCGATACCACTGGATCAGTTCGTCTAATAGGATCTGTCCCAGCGTCTGCTGCCCCAGCACAAATCGCACGGTTCCCCGTTGTCCGCCTCTCAGCTCCCCACCTCCATTTTGGGATTGAGGGTCCTCCCAAAAAGCTTCGGCGATCACTCGCGGCTCGACCAACTTCCATCGCTCCTTCACGTTTCGGGCCTGAGGATTGGCGTAAACGGCTAGCGATCCTCCCAGCGAACTGGCAAATGCTGGATGCGAAAGGTCATGGGTTGCACGCGGTTTCAACTCATCAAAACAGATTGTCTCGAGCAGCCGTCCCTGTCCTTCGATCCAAACGTCGGCGGTAAACTGGTCGCGATCTCGTAGCGTGACCGCGTCATCCTGTCGGATCATCGCCACGAGTTTCATCTGCTTCGGATCGGCGACCACGAACATCCTTTCGCCTGCCGTGACAAGGGTCCCAAGGCGATCGACTAAGTCCGATTGAAGGACCGTCCCCTCGGCGGGACAGCGAATATGGAGTCCGGCAAGCCGCTGCTGCAAATCATGCTGTCGCGTCATCATCGCAAGCTCACTGGCACGCTCGATTTCCAGTTCCACCATGGACTGATTGTGGCGGAAGACGCGTTGTCGATGTCGGGATTGAGCAATTTCAGCGTTCAGACGCTGCAAATCGATCTCGAGTCCCCGATTGGTCAATCGGGCCAGCACCTGACCGACAACAACTCGCTGTCCAGGCTCGACAGCAATTTCCGTAACGAAACCTCGTGCTCGCGACCGTACTTCAACCGGTTTGTCATGAGTGACGATCATCGGGGCTGAAACCCGCTGTTGATAGGGAAGCATCAATCCAGCGATGCAGAGGACCACCATAGCGCCCGTCACGGTCAAGAACCGACTTCGATTGATTCGCACCGGATCGTTCCAATGGGCGAACAGACGCACGATCGGCTTACCGATCCAAAACGTGATCGCGACGGCTGCAAGCAAAATCCCAGCACCCCTCCACAATGACATCGCCGCCATCGCCAGCGTGACACAAATCAGGATTCGCCAAACAAACGCTGCCACCGCGTAGGTCGCAACCATTGGCACTTGACCTTCGGGCCAGGTCGGGCGTGTAACGGATGCACCAAGCCAATATTTCTGACGAAGGTAAGTCAACCAACGGGTCGCGTTGGTGGAAAGATTTGGCAGTTCAAGATAGTCCGAAAGCAGGTAGTATCCATCGAATCGCATCAGCGGGTTCAAGTTGAACAACACGGTCGTGATCGTGGCAGCAACGATCAGATTGCGCGCGTGCATTTGCACAACCGGATCCTCGACGCACAGCCAAAACCAAAACGCGATGCTTGCCATTGCCGCTTCGACCATCATTCCCGCGCCGGCAACGAGCATCCGATGCCACTTGTTCGGAAAGGCCCAGGAACTGCTGACGTCCACATACGGCAGCGGCATGAACAGCACCAACATCACACCCGCCTCGCCCACTCGCCCGCCCAGCCATCGGCAAGCTGTCGCATGGCCGAGTTCATGAATGCCTTTGACGATCACCCATGTCGCAATCAACCAAATCCAGTTGCCATCTGCAAAGACGTTGCGGGATGCGTTCCATAGATCATGCCAGTTCCCGATCAGCGCCAGCGTCGTTGCAGCGAAACCCAACGCGGCGGTGAACATCAACACAACTCGCACCATCGAGCGTTGCGACAAGCGTTTTGCAACCCGGACCATCGGGTCCACCATGAACGAAGGATTGCACAGCGGTATCTTTTGAAACATCGGGTTCATCGCTCCGACGATCACTTGCTCGCGCTGCTTGCGAGCCACGTCCGCAACGCGGCGTCCTGTTTTCGATGCGTTGGTGTGTGCCAGTCCTGATTCCACCAGCCAACCACACAGCGAGACGGCGTCTTGTTCGTCGAGAGCATCGAGTCCGTGCTTGGACGCGGTGACGGCAAAGGCCTCGGCGACCGTTGTGCGCCCATCCAGCTGTGAAAGAAAGGTATACTCCACGTTTCCGACTCGGGAAAACCGTCCCGACACGGGATCCTCGATGACAAAACTCGGAAGCCCCGAATGGACTTGCCGTGTGACCCGCAAATCCTCTCGAATGCAGGGACGAAAGGACATCACCTCGACCGTGATTGGGTCGGCAGCAATCGGTTCGTCGCTCATATTCGATAGGCTCCTGGCTGATCGCAGATCAAATCTCTGAAGGGTTTCAGCGGCAAGGGGTTGATCGATACTGCTTGGCCCCTTGTTCGAGACGAATGCTACCAAGGCATCCACATACAAGCTTGTTCCCAGGCGCGGTGCAACACGATCCAGCCAAGCGTGTGTTGTTGCCCGTAGACTTTCGCGTGCCCTTTCATACCGGGCCGCAATCGGCCATCGTCATTGGCGAGCAGACATTCCGCAATGAACACGTTTTGGTCCTCGCGCACTTCACTCTGAGGCCGAATCTTCTCGATCGTCACATCGAAGGCTTCCCTGCCAAAACCCGCGAACAGGATCTCGACATGCATCCCTTCGGCAACATGGCTGACGTCTTCACCGAGCACGCTCAATTCAATACGTAGCTGCCCAAGCGGCGCGATCTCGTACAAAACCTGCCCTTGTTTGACGGGAAAGTTATCGCGGCGATCCATGTTGCCGTCCAACACGATGCCAGCGATGGGCGCGGCGAGTGTCAAGTTGCTCTCGCGGTAACTCAACAAATCGATCTGCGATTGCAACCGTTGCATTTCCAGCTCGGCCTGCAAGGTCTCATTGGTCTGATGCGATGCCAAATAGGAATCATGCTGCTTGGCAGATCGACGATGCTCTGCGACCAAACCCGCCAACTCCCATCGAACCTCTCGGCCGTCCATCAAAGCCATCGTCTCCCCCACGCTCACCACATCGCCTGGTTCCACCTTCGCGCTCTGCAACAATCCGTCATGCGGAGCGACACAAAATCTTCGTTCGATCGGTTCGATCACCGCAGGGCATGCGATCCGGTAGTCCACCGGAATCCAGGCCGACGCGATCGCTGCGACGATGATCGCTGCTGCAACGCTTCGCTTGGCAAGCGAACAGCCGCGATACCAACGCACCATTCGGGTAAGCCTCGTTCCCTCAGCCCGTTGGATGGCCGCCATTACGTCCGCCAGCGGGCTGGCGGTGGCAGCGAGGAAGTCGATGGTTTGAGGCTGCCTCGACAATTGGCCCCGTGCGGCGACCAACATCAAGCTTCCAACTCGTTTCCCCGTCTTGGTCGTCAACGAAACCGAGACCACTTCGCGATCGCGTCCTGCGATCTGCTTGTGCGACAACATCGAATCGGTGTCACCCGTTTGTCCCCGCAGGGATGGCCAACAACCGAGCGATTCGCGATGGATCGCCTCATCCAAGCACGCCTGAACGAGCTGTACGTCATCGGAATGGGCGTCTTGGTTGGCAACGCCCGAGATCGAAGCAACGTGCTGGCAATTCGCATCTCCTTTCCAACCGACCGCAACGCGAACAAGCTTTAAGTGGCTTTGTAGTTCCGAAGTCAGTTCATGACAGGCTGTTGAGAATCGGTCGCAAGCGGCAAGCGATTGCAACAATTCGATTAGCCAGCCCGCATTTTGAACTTGCCCTGATGCCTGCGCCAAACGCGATCGCATTTGCAACAGCATCCCGTCCGAGCTGCCGCGCAAATGCGATGCGTGAACTTCCCTCGCTCCCCCGGGGTTGGCCGATCCCGTGGTGAAGGTGGTCGGGTTGGACGTTGGATTCATCACAGCGAACTCTCCGAGGTCTGCCGTTGTGACCACTGCAAACGTGGCTGTCGGCGCTGCGGCTCTAAGCGACAACGGAGACCGCTACGGAATTGCTGGGCTGAGTTTTCGATGATCATGTCCACTCGCACACGGCCACTGTCAGCCTGAGTCACCGCCGCGATGTAAACAACCCTTGCTCGCACGGGGCGATCACCGGAACCGCTGTTTTGTTCCATCATCATGTCGATCGTTTCACCCTCTTCGTACAGGTCCGCGACCTCGGTTGGGACAAAGAAGGTGCAACGCAATTGGGCAAGCACAACCACCGTGGCGACATGCGGGTCAGACGTCGAAACGTATTCGCCGGGCTCTCGCAGCACGTCGATGACGAGTCCAGCAACCTGGCCGCGGACGCGTTGTTGTTCAAGCCGTCCGTCAAGCTCGGCCAATTTCAGTTGCGCGAGTGATTTCTTTTCGATCGCTGCAACAAGAGCCAGCTTTGCAATTCGTGCGTCGGCTTCCGCACGCTTCGCTTCCTCGGGACTGACCGCGCCCCTTTCGAGCAGCCCCGCAACCTGGGCGTGGCGATTTTGCTTCATCTCATATTCGATTTCCAGCGATTCAATTTGCGTGGTGCTTTCGGCCTCCTGTTTAGCGATCATTCGCGAGGCCTCCAGCACGTTTGAATCGAGCTGCATGATCAGCGAATCGGCTGCGACGCGGTCGCCGCGTTTGACCATCACGCGGTCAACGCGACCGGGATGAGCGGCGGACAAGCGGATCGTTTGCACCGGTTCACTGAACGCTTCGAACGTCTCGGCGGAAGCGACGCTAAACCAAGCCAACGAGAGTAACGCAACGTGGGCCGAGACCATCGCCGCCCCCCTTCTTTTCATTCCAGCTCTCACTTTCAACTTCATTGCGCTATCCTGTCTTGGCTAACGTGTTCTGAATCTTCTCTAGCCACGCGTCTCGTGCGACCATCGTTTGACGCGACCGAAACCGCTTTTGCTCAATTGACTTTTGCAATCGGCCAATCGCGGCGTCCAAACTCGATTCGTTCACGCCTTCAATCTGTTTGATCCGACGCAGTCTGTCTGCCAAGCCGTCATCGTGATCGTGGATCAGTTTGTCATCGGCCGAGGTCAGGAACTGCACGGATCCGGGATCACCTTGGCGAGCCGCGCGACCAGCCAATTGTCGATCGACTCGCGATGATTCATGATGCTCGGCCGCGATCACGTGCAAGCCACCACACGCTCTCGCTCGATCACCGATTGCGATGTCGGTACCGCGTCCCGCCATGTTCGTTGCAATCGTGATCGCACCGTGGCGGCCTGCACGCCCAATCACGTGGGCTTCCTGTTCGTCTTGGACGCCGTTGAGTATTGCATGCGATGTGGATCCGTGCGAACGAAACGCCTCGGCGATCGCATGGCTTTCGCGAATCGATCGCGTCCCTACCAAGACGGGCTGACCGCGATTGGACCGACCGACAGCATCGATGACGAGGTAGCGGTGTTTGTCATCGCGGTTGGCGAAGTAGCGAGACGCCAAAACCTTGCGTTGGCACGGTCGATGCGTTTCAACGACAGCAACGTCGAGACCGTAGAATGTGCGAAAGTCGATCGCGTTGTCACCAGCTGTACCGGTAAGACCACAGAGTTGTTGATAGTATTGGCAGTAGCGTTGCCGCGTGATCCGAGCTTGTGTGATCGTTTCCACAGATGGCGTTAGGCCACATGCAACCTCAATGGCTTGGTGCAGTCCACTTTGCCAACGGCGTTCCTTGTGGATACGGCCTGTGTTGACATCGACGATTCTCACCTCGCCATCTTGCACAACGTAGTCCACGTCCCGAGTAAAACCGATGTGAGCTTTCAAAGCGTTTTGAACGAGCACACTCCATGATCGCGACATCTTTCTGCGTGGCAGTTTTTCGAACGCGGCACGAGCCAGACCGGTGCCCGCCTCCGTGAGCTGGACGATGCCACCTGCGAGTTTCTCGTAGTCAGTGTGGGCGGATAAAGAAGCGGCGAACTGATTGGCGATCCGGTAGAGTTCGGGGTCCGTCTGCGGTCCTGGTTCTTGCCCGCCAAGCACCAACGGCGTGTTGGCTTCGTCGATCAATACACTGTCGGCCTCGTCGATGATTGCAAAAGCGCATCGACGCTGAACGGGCTTGGCGCTCTCGAAGCGATGGCCGTGCATTTGTTGCACGAAGCGATCCCCGAGTGGTTGTCGATCCGACTTGCGACGTTGAATTTGGTCACGCAGGTAGTCGAAGCCGTATTCATACCCCGGCCCATAGGTGATGTCGCAGGCATAAGCGGCGCGTTTGAGGTTGTCGTCTTGACCGGTGTCCAAGTGCGAGGTCGTCATACCGAGCAATCGAAACGCGGGACGATTGGTTTCGAAATCCCGGCGAGAGAGATAGTCGTTGGTGGTGGCAACGTGCACGCCGCGACCGGCCAGTGCGAACACAAACGCGGGGATAGCGGTGATCAACGTTTTGCCTTCGCCAGTTTGAATCTCGGCGATCGTTCCTTGGCAAAGCTTCCAGCCGGCAAGCAGTTGCACGTCGTAGTAGGACTTACCGGAGACGCGGTGAACGGCTTCGGCGATCAATGCGATCGCATCGAGGATCACGTCGTGTTTCACGCCGTATTTGCGTTCTCGCAAACTGCTGCTGAACCATCGCACGTTCTTACGATCTACTCGCCTGACTTCTCCACGCAGCCTGTCGGTTTCACGGACCAGCGATTGGCTTGACAGCGTACGGAAGGTTTCCAAGTTGGCGCGTACTCGATCGACGAGATGCCTATCTCGGATTGCAGACTTGCGAGAAAATGGCAAGTATCGAAGCAAAATGAACCCTGGGCACGAGTGAATAATGCAGACTCCTCGGGTAGGCATCGGCGCCGCAGGATCGTTAAGAGCAAAGTAACCGTACAGACATTCACATCCGGCATAATCGGCAAGGTTTGTGAAAACGCACTGTTTTGTCGTCAACAGGCTGTTCTCGGCTCGAAGTCCGTGCTGAGAATGGACTAACGCGCGCGTTTTCGCTGACCGAGTCGTTCTCCGGTCGGTGGGCGCAAGGGGAGCGTCAAGCCGCCCGAAGCTTCCAGTTCATCGAAGAGACGCTGCTGCAGTGCGTCAATCTGTTCGCGATAGGCCGGCACGTCGATCAAATTGTGTCGTTCATGTGGGTCGGTTTGCAAATCATAGAAGCCGTTCAGGTCCTAAACACCGTGGTAGTAAATGTACTTGAAACGGTCAGTACGAATCGCCAGCGTTGTGGGTGTGGCCGGGAAATTCCATTCCCAATGGTACTCGTACTAGATGTGATCACGCCAAGGACGCGTGGACTGCGTGTCGCGATGGCCATTTCCTTTTTGCCAGAGTCGACGCATCGACTGCCCATCAAACTTTGACGCTTCCGTTGCCTCGACTTCTGCCAAGTCCAAGAGGGTCGGCGCGATGTCGATGTTTTGGACCATCGCATCGATGACCGTTCCAGCCGCAATTCGCCCCGGCGCGCGGGCGATCATCGGAACGCGTATGGAGTGCTCGAAAGCATCTCGTTTGTCATAAAACCCATGCTCGCCTAATTCAAAACCGTTGTCTCCCATGTAAATCAAGACGGTGTTATCGCGCAGACCGGCATCATCGAGACAATCAAGCAGAGGACGTTTCATAACTACCTTTCTGGCAAAAAAACCTAAGTCGCAGCGCTGCAACGGGTGGTCATTGCGTATCGCCATGCGCTCCGCGAAAACCGCGTCTTGTAGAACTTACGCACAGCGAACGTTGACAAAAAAACTCGCTCGCTGTTTCGATCGCTGAAGCGGTAACGCAGCATTCCCCAATTGAAAAGCGAGAATAGATGAGCGGCAAGGCGCTAGCCGCCGGTTTTGCACATGAAGTACCGGCGACTAGTGCCTGCCGCAGAGTCCGAGATTGATTCGGAAAACTACGGAAAATGGCCCACAAGGTGGCGATGTCCAGCGAAGCAGTTTTGATCCCCACCGAGCAATAAGACTACACGCGAACGCAGACGTGGAGTAGAATGGTTGCTTCATTGTCCAAGGAAAGTGGCGAGCTGCGTTGGTCACTAACGAGTCCCAGCCGAGCGATTCGTCCCGTCGAGTCTTGGCGAAAGCAAAGCTGAATCTCAGCGACTCACTTGGCATTGAAGTTCTGCTATGATGACTCACCGCCCTCGATTTGGACCAACCATGCAAAGCACTGGACCAACTATGCAAAGCACAGCGAACCGAAGAAACGTCGTGGCGATTCTTGCCATGTTCTCCGTTCTGATTTCCTGCAACACGTCCCTCTCGCTCGACAATGAACAGGTGGCCGAGACGTCCGCAGAGCGAGATGCTCGCATGCAATGGTGGCGTGAGGCTCGATTCGGCATGTTTATTCACTGGGGTTTCTATGCCGTCCCGGCCGGTGTGCACAATGGCCAGATCGTCGACGCCAGCCACGGATCCGAGTGGATCCAGTGTGATGCTTTGTTATCCCGAGAGCAGTACGAACCCTATGCGGCGCAGTTCAACCCCGTCGACTTCGATGCGGAAGCGTGGGTCCGATTGGCTCGCGAGGCAGGCATGAAGTACTTGGTCATCACGTCCAAACACCATGATGGCTTTTCGATGTATGACTCAGCCGTCAGCGATTACAACATTGTCAAATCAACTCCGTTTGATCGCGATCCGCTCAAAAAACTGTCAGAAGCGTGTCAGAAACAGGGCGTTCACTTCGGCGTCTACTACTCGCAACTGGATTGGCATCACCCCGCCCAGGAGAACGATCCGCAGCGAGAAGAACGCAATGCTTATCGGTTCAATCGCATACGTCCAGGAATGAAGGATGCGTACATCGCGGACATGAAGGCGCAGCTAAAGGAGTTGATCCAGGATTATCACGTCGAAGTGCTGTTCTTTGATGGCGAATGGGTGCCCTGGTGGACTCAACAGGATGGTCGCGATTTGATGCAGTACGTGCGTTCGCTGAATCCGGCAATCATCGTTAACAATCGGATTGGCAAACGAAAAAAAGAAGATGGTGACTACGGAACTCCCGAGCAAAAAATCCCCGCTGCAGGACTGGACTATGACTGGGAAACCTGCATGACCTTGAACGGAACCTGGGGCTACAAGAGTTATGATCACAAATGGAAAACGACCGAAGACCTCATTCATAAGCTCGTGGACATCGCAAGCAAAGGGGGGAATTTTCTGTTAAATGTCGGGCCGGATGCAAAAGGGATTATCCCGGGCCCCAGCGCAGAGCGACTTCGTGAAATTGGCCAATGGTTGGCGATGAACGGCGAAGCGGTTTATGCGACCCGGCTGTGGAATCCAACCGCCCAATTCGATCCCGACGCTGGCGCCGATGCTTTTGGCCCCGGACCCGAGGAAGTGGCCGATGCGCTCCCAACGGCTGATGACTCGCGCAAGGGAGACACGGTCCGGTTCACTCGTAAAGACGACGTGCTGTACGCGGTGCTGCTTGAATGGCCAGCGGATGGCAAGGTCGTACTCAAACAACTTGCTCGTGGACGCACGGCTTCACCGATCGCTGCTGTGGACTTGCTCGGTTCGACAACGGCATTGACATGGAACTGTGACCGAGAGGGGCTGCATGTTGAACTTCCCAAGCAAAAACCTTGTCAGCATGCCTGGGTGCTGAAGGTGGTGGGTGAAGCAGCAAGGCTCCACGAATAGACCCTCTTTTCAAGTCTAGGCATCATGAATGCTTCACGGGTGTTTCAAATGAAATGGCTTATTCCATTCGTCGCTCTATGCGGTTTTGGCATGGCGCTGCCGACGAATCTCGATGCGGAGCAAATCGATCGATACAATGTGGTTTGGGACCGTCCATCTGAGGATGCGACTGGACAAATGCCGCTTGGCAACGGAGACATTGCCGCGGGCGTCTATGCCATTGAAGACGGTGAGCTCTACCTGCTTCTGTCGAAGAATGATGCCTTTACCTACAACGGCGATTTGTTTAAGACCGGGCGAGTCAAAGTCACGCTACGCCCCAATCCTTTTGAGCAGGGAAAGCCCTTTCAACAAGTCCTGGATTTAGAAACGGGATCGATCCGAATCGAAGCCGATGGGGTCCACCTTCGGATTTGGGCTGACGCGATGCGTCCGGTCTATCACGTGCAGATCCAATCGCCGCATCCCGTTTCGGTTCGGGCAGAGTCTGATTTGTGGGAGCGAATCGACGGCTGTCAGTGGAACAAGACGATGCAACCGATCGATCCGCCAACGCAAGATGTACGGCTCGAGCAGGACGGAAGTATTCTTTGGTCCTTCTCGGTCGGTGACCGTAGTGTCTATCCGACAGAACTGAAATTCTACGATGTCGAGCAAATGGCATCGGTGTATCCCGACCCGTATCGTTTCAATACCTTTGGCAATCTTTTGGAAAGCCGGAACTTAGAATTGAGCGATGGGGCGTTGTGCGGAGACGGACAGGTTTTTGATCTTCGTATCCATGCACTTGCGACACAGACAGCCGATCCATCGGATTGGGTCGAAACCATTCAACAGCAGGCGGACCAACAGAGGGATTCCGACACGGATTGGGCGACGCATTGCGAGTGGTGGTCCGCATTCTGGGATCGCAGCTGGATCACCATTACCGACAACACGCTACCTGCGGAGCAGCGAGGCCTGCTCGGCCACGAGGGGTATTCGGCACAGCGCAAAGTGATCGACCGTGGCGCCATCGTCGCGCAGAGCTACAACGTCTTCCGATTCCTGATGGCCTGTCAAAGTCGTGGACGAATCCAAACCAAGTTCAACGGAGGACTGTTCACACAGCCCCTACGTTACGACAAGAAGCCACGACTTCGCGCTACACAACGGGACGATGGTGCATGGATCAGCCATGAAGACGATCGGCTTTGGGGACGACGATTCACGTTCCAGAACCAACGCTTGTTGTATTGGCCGTTGTTGATGAGTGGCGATGGTGATTTGATGAAACCGTTCTTTGATTACTACTGGAACATGCTTCCCATGCGCCGAGCCATCACCCACGCTTGGTTCGGCCATGGCGGTGCCTATTATCGCGAGAATTTGGAGCCAACGGGAGGCGAACGTGATTGTGGCAAGGATGGCAGCGACGTCGAGCACAAACCACTGAAGACGCCTCCGGGAGGCAATGACGGTAGTGGCTATTACCATAGTTATTACTTCACCAGCGGTCTTGAAACGGTGGCGATGATGATCGACTACGTCAAGTATTCCGGAGACCAGACTTTTCAAGACGAAGTGTTGGCCCCCTTTGCCCGAGAGATCCTGCTGTTTTTTGACAAGCATTACGGACGCGATCTCGAAGGAAAGCTTCGTATTGATCCTGCCATGGTGCTCGAAACGTGGTGGATCGCAGTCAACCCAGCTCCCGACGTTTCTGGATTGCAACACTGCTTGGACGAACTATTGTCCATGAACGTGGGATCTTCGGAAGATCAAAGGCAGTGGGCACGTTTTCGCAAAGAGATCCCTGAAGTGCACCTTCAAAAAATCGACGGTCGCCTCGCGATTGCGCCCGCTCAGTCTTGGGAAATGAAGAAGAATTCGGAGAACGGTTTGCTCTATCCTGTTTTCCCCTTCCGGCGTTTCGGGTTGGGACTCGGCACCAGGGACATCGTGGATTGGACGATGCAACACCGAACGAATAAAGACCGATTTGGATACAAGTGCTGGACCCAGGACCAGATCCACTGGGCCTTCGCGGGCAATGCATTGGAAGCACGCGATGGCCTCGTCCATCGGTTCACGCACGCATCTCCCTTATGTCGCTTTCCACTCTACGGAAGCGAAGGCCCTGACTCCTGTCCGGACTTTGATCACTTTGGTTCTGGTAGCACGGCACTGCAACGGATGCTTCTTCAAGAAGCCAACGGTAAAATCCTTCTGCTTCCCGCTTGGCCCTCCAACTGGGACGCTCAGTTCAAACTGCACTTGACCGGCAAGACCGTTGTTCGCGGCCAAGTGACGGATGGCAAGCTCGTGGATTGGGAGATTGAACCTGCGGCGCGACGCGGCGATGTAATGGTCTACGAACCCCAATCGGTTGTTGACCATGTAACGACACCCGACAATTCAAGTAGGAGCAAAGACTGATGAGGTGCCACGGACGAGGTTGCACATGCCTCGTTGCCTGTCTGTTTGCAATTGGCATGCTGTCATCCACCGCAAATGCCCAGCACAGCGCCTCGCGATCGAATGCACTCGAGTCCGGTTTCTTGGATCCACCGCGGCAGGCGAAGCCTTCGGCGTATTGGTTATGGCTGAACGGCTATGCGAATCGTGACTACTTCGATCAAGAGCTGCGTGAGTTCGCCGACAAGGGCGTGGGAGGTCTGTGCATTTTCGACATGGGCGGGCGCGGGGATGCCGATTTCTTGCCTCCCGCCGGTCCAGCGTTCATGGGCGAGGAATCCGTCGAGACGATCGCGAAGGCGACCGAGGCAGCAAGGCGACATGGACTGGACGTCCAATTGGCCGCCGCCAGCAGTTGGGACCTCGGCGGACCTTGGGTGAGACCGGAACACGCCAGTATGGCCCTCTACCGTACCGAGACACGAACCGAAGGCCCTCGCCAATTCAACGCTGCGCTGCCATTCCCCGAACTGCCCACCCAAGTCCCCCGTCGAGAGGATGGGGAGCCTGCATTTTACCGCGACGTGGCCGTTTTGGCGGTGCCGGAAACCACGCGGCTGCCTGGGCACGAGTTTGTCTTTCGCCTGCCCCGCGGCGACGTCCACCGTATTGATCACGTGGTGCTGTACAACGCAGAAGCCGACACCCCCAATCAGGATGGAGACACAAATTGCTTCAGCAAGGACTTTACGGTCGCCATCAGCACGACGCGCCCCAAACGTTCGGAATTTCATCAGATCCTTGCCGGATCGTTGCTGCCAAACACGCAACCACAGCGGTTTGATTTTGACGTGACCGATGCCCGCTACGTTCGATTGACCCTTCTTCAGGGACAGCATCCCACGACGGATCAAGTTCAGTTGGCGGAGTTCGAAATCTACTCAACCGACGGCATCAACATCGGCGGATCCAAGTCGACGGACTCCACACGCGATCCAGCCGAATTGATTTCCTACAGTTCCGAAGCTGCTGCGGGCGGACAATGGACGGCAGCAAACCTACACGATGGCGATAAATCAGGACCGGACGGTATTTGGTCGTTCGCAGGGCCTCCCCCGATCATCATTCCCGACAAATCCGAAATCATCGATGTCACAAACCTCCTTTCCGCAGAGGGTCGTTTTTCTTGGTCGGTCCCCGAGGGGAAATGGACGATCATGCGTTTCGTTTGCGCGAACACCGGCGAACGACTCAAGATCCCCAGCCCAAACTCCGATGGCTTGGCAACGGATCACTTCAACGCCGATGCGACCCGCACGTTCCTTCAGACGATGATCGACCGACTGGAAAAGCGTTTAGGCAATCTCAGCGAAGCCGGAATCAAGCAGTTGTACTTACCGAGCTATGAAGTCGTCGGTGCCAAATGGACGGCTGACTTTCTCAATCAATTCCAACGCTATCGCGGCTACGACATGACTCGCTATCTGCCGGTGTTCGCGGGTTGCATTGTTGAGAGCGAAGACAACACCGAGCGATTTCTGTACGACTTTGAGAAGACGCTTGGCGAATTGTTGGTCGATGCCTATTACCGAACAGCCAGTGCAACCGCGAGAAAAGCGGGTTTGGGGATCGAAGCCGAGGCGGGGGGGCCAGGGCCGCCGACTCACAACGTTCCGGTGGACGCGCTGCAGGCACTCGGCGCGATCGATGAAATGAGAGGAGAGTTCTGGCCTTGGCGGACACAGCGCAACGGTCTCTGGGTCGTCAAAGAGACCGCCTGTGCCGCCCATGTCTACGGGCATCGACGTGTCCACATGGAGGCGTTCACCGGTTTCTACCACTGGGCCAGCGGTCCCCATTTCCTGAAATCCTCGGCGGATCGAGCCTTTTGTGAAGGGATGAATCATGTTGTTTGGCATACCGCTTCGCATCAACCCCCGGAAGCGGGACAACCGGGGTGGGTTTACGGTGCGGGAACACACTTGACGCCGAATCTGATTTGGTGGCCGATGGCCGCGCCGTTTCTGAATTACCTGTCACGCTGCTCGTTTCTGCTGCAGCAAGGACTCTTTGTAGGCGACGTGTGCTACTACTATGGCGACCAGGGATCGAACTTCGTACCGCCCAAGCACGTCATCCCGTCACTCGGACTCGGTTACGACTATGACGTCGCCAGTGCAGAAGTGGTGCTTTCTCGCATGTCCGTCAGTAACGGTCGAATTACGCTTCCTGATGGGATGCAGTACGAAATTTTGGTGCTGCCCAACCGAGAGGAGATCGACTTGGCGGTGTTGCACAAAGTGGAGCAGTTGGTTCGCCAGGGGGCGACCATCGTCGGTCCCAAGCCGATTCGCACCGGTGGACTAACCGATCACCAACGGCGTGATCGACAAGTCAAAGGATTGGCGGACGAAATTTGGGGAGCATGCAACGGTCAATCGGTGACGCATGTTCGCTATGGCAAGGGTCACGTTTATTGGGGACCGTCCGAACGTGAGATCTTGCTTGCACGAAACATACCACCGGACTTTCAATTCGTCGGCGAGCACGACGATTGTCGGCTGGACTACATTCATCGTCGGGTTCCAGACGCGGACATCTATTTTGTTCGCAACACGAAATCCGAACCTGCGCGAGTCCGAGCCAGCTTTCGTGTAACCGGTAAGGCACCGGAGTTTTGGTTCCCGGACTCGGGTGAGATCCGGCCTTGCGGGGTGTATCAGCAAGATGAGCGTGTCCTGCACGTTCCCTTATCGCTCGACGCGAAAGACAGTCTATTCGTTGTCTTTCGCGACCGTCCGCCACACCCACACCTCACCGTAGCCGCCGAAGGCGTCGAAGTGCTTGGCACACCCGGTGAACCGATGCGGTTCATCTCGCACCAGAACGGTTTCTACCAGTTCACGAAATCCGATGGACAAGAGCTGTCAGCAAGTGTCGAGGGATTGCCTGAGGCCATCGAGCTGACTCAGCCCTGGAAGTTGAAATTTCTCAGCGGTCGCGGAGCTCCCGAATCGATCGATGTCGAGGAGCTCCAATCCTGGACCGACTTCAACCAGCAAAGCATTAAATACTATTCCGGCATCGCGCGCTATGAAACGAGCTTCAATGTTCCCGATTCGTGGATGGCGGAGGGACGCGGAATCCAGCTGGACCTAGGAAACGTGTGGACCGTTGGACGCGTCAGGATCAATGGCAACGCCTGGTCCGTTAGGTGGAAACCACCCTATTCGCTGGACGTCTCAGCATGGATCCAACCCGGCAAAAATCAGCTCGTCGTTGAGGTCGCGAACACTTGGTCCAACCGCCTTGTCGGAGACGCGCAGCTTCCAATCGAGCAACGGATAGGGCGGACCAATATCACTCGCTCTGGCACACCTGGAAAACCATGGAAACAAGTTCCGCTGCACGTCTCAGGGCTGATGGGCCCCGTGCGACTTGTGCCAACCCAGGAAACGATCCTTCCTTGACGGGACCCTTCTGCTACTTCTGTTTGTACTGAAAGGACTTTTCAAAGCTGACTTGCTCATAGGCTTCGGAGTTGGGCAAGGCAAATTTGTATTCATCCATTTGGTCAAACGCGACGGTCACGTCCGTTGCATCAAACTCCAAGACATGGCCTCCAAACTGTTTGTCATCCGAGATGAAGTGAAAATGGAAACCAGCCACGTTGATGTCGCCAATGAATGACGGGCAGAAGAATCCCACCATCGTCCCTTTGAAGTTTTCTCGATCGAAAACCGGGCGAGCGGGAATCAGCACGTCCAACCCCTCTTTGAAGGGAGGTTCCTGGCGACTCAAGCCACCACACTTCATTGACTTGAAATTCCCGGTGACCTTAAATGCGTAAAAGTAGTTGCGGGATGGCAGCCGGTCGCCAATGATGCCCCGTAGCATCTCGAAGTTTGAAACCGCAGGTAGCTGGAAACTCTGATCTTCGTCAAAGTAGGCGGCATTGGCATAGACCAACTTCTCGTCATTCGGCGGCACGAATACCTTTCCAGTCTCATCAATCTTATAGGGCACTCCATCGAGCATCACCATCTCGCCATCGAGCTTCGTAAATGATCCCAATCCAATATCTCCCTGCTGCTTCAGTTCTTCCACAGGAAGAAAACCCTCGAAGACACGATTAACAAACGCGCCCCAGATGGAATATTGGTAGTACGTCTCGGTTCGGTCGGCACGTAAGTTCGCTGCGGCATCGTCCATTTTGACGACTGATTTTTCTTGTGCAAAAACGCGCGGAGCCGCGAAGCACGAAGCGACCCCGAGAGAAACGCAAATGAGCCATTTGGTAGATTGATTCAAGAGAGGCATGCAGAAATTCCTTGTTGAAAAAGTTTACCGTTCACGAGTCGACAGGAAACAACCTGCTGCAGGGTTGGGAGCAAAAACGACTCAGCTAACATTCCTCGCAGCATTTTGAACAATGACGTAAGCTCCAAACGTAGCCACGTTCGCCAGAACCTGGTCCACCGTCTGACGACGGTGGCTACGCTAAAGATCAAAATGCTCTCGTGTTTGGACCAGTTTCAATTTTCGGGTTGGTGGGAGTGGACAGACCACTAAGGCAGCCCGCCACGCTCCGAGTTTCTGGAACGTAGCTTAGGCAAAAAGAGCTGCATTCGCAACGCTTGTGCGGCCGCGCTGCGTGGCAAAGCCGCAATTGCATTTCAGCAATCGGGACGCCTCCATCTATGCTGCTTTCTTGAATAGCCGAATCACGAACAGCAGGATCACGGCCCCGATCGTTCCACCCGCTATTTCATTCAAAATCGCCGAATGAAGTAGATTGAAGCTGCCGAACAGAGCACCAAAGACCAAGGCACCCAAGATCCCAACGATGATATCGCCAACCAGCCCAAAGCCACTACCTCGGACAATCTTGCCCGCCAGGAAACCAGCGACCGCGCCAATCAATAATGCAACGACTAATCCCGTGATATTCACTAAATTTCTCCGTTAAATGCAGAGGAAGCCCTTCTGGATTTGGGCTGATAAGATTGTCCGATCACAATACACTTTTCGATCTTGCCGAATTCAGTCTAACATCTTTCTGAACGCGCTGAGAAAAAAGACCGTTTGCGCTTGCCGTGGGGGGGTACAATAAGTCTTGGCTTGAATCCAATCATTGGATACCACGCCGTTGGGCAGCCTTGCCCGAAGATCACACTTCATGCATGAGGGATTTTGGAAAGATGAACAAGACAGCTAGTTTTCAAACCGTTTCAATTGGACTCTGCGCCACTCTGGCGATGCTTTGCAGCGGATGCTCAAAACAGGAGGCCGTGGAAAAGATGAACGAAGCGGAGGTAATCGCTGAGAAAGCGTCCGATACGATCGCAGAAGACGTCAGCAAAGTTGTGGAGGAGGGCGAGGAGATGGCGTCGGGACTGGGTGACAAGGCGATGGCTTTCCTTTCTCCATTGAAAGACAAGCTTGGAAATCTGGAAAGCCTCAAGGAAAAGCCTGAGGAACTCAAGAAGGCGGTTGCGGAGTTGATTCAGTCGATTGAGAACAAGGCGGAAGGCATCGAGTTGCCTGAATCGGTTAGCAATGCCTTGGCGACGACCAAGCAAAAATTGGTGGAGCTGAAGGAGTATCTGGAAGGCGAGGTCGACCAAGCGAAGATTGATGAGCGTATTCAGGAAATCAAGGATTCGCTTAAGTCGGGACTCAGCCTCTCAGGCAAGTAGGCCATCTATTCGAGAAGCTCAATTCTCGTAAAGCAGATACTGAAATCAATCGGAGAGACCGTCGCGAATACGGAAGGCTGCTGGAACGTCCGCCAAGGCTTCGTCGGGCAGTACATAAGCAGCTGCTAGAATGTTTGAGTCGTCTTGAATCAACTCAGGGAACCGCTGTCCGGCCAATAACTCGACCGCAAAAATTTCCTGCACGGCATCCTCAAACTTGACGAAACCCACGGTCTGTCCGGTTTGAATGTTCACGACCCAGACACCGCAGCTCCGCTCGCCACTGGATTGCAGTCGTTCAACGAGAGGAATACCGCCAAAGACGGCACTCTCACGTACTTGCGAGAGTCCAACAAAAGCGAAGGGGCCCCGAAAGCAGAGCCCACGCGTAAAGCCGGGCAACTGAGCAACCTCTTCATAGTGGCCACTTTTTACGTCGATCATTCCAAAGCCGCCGGTGCCCGAATTCAGCACCCACAGCCGTCCGTCATACCAGCGCGGCGAATGCGGCATCGAGAGACCACGAGCGATGATTTCGTTCGAGTCGATGTCGATGAGGATCCCACCATCTCGTTTGTTTTTACGCCATCCGAAGGCTTCATTGGAATTGCCAAGAGCCGTAACATACTTGACACGCCCGTTTACCGCAGTCAAACCGTTCAGATGGCAGCGATCATCGGGCGAATACTGGCTAAGGAACCGGGGGCGCCAACGTGGCTCAAAACTGTACTCGTTGCTGCGCACGCAAAGGCAGGAGAACGCCGTGTTGACAAACCACAACTCGGGTAGGGGCGAGGTCTCAGACGGAATCCATGCCATCTCGTGAATCTGAATATCACCCGTCACGTTTTCACGTCGTGGTAACCAGGCAGCATCGTGCTTTCCTGCTGGCTCCAATCGTGTCGCTACCGCTGGAACGTTGTGAAATTCCTGAATGCGGTTGGCGCACCCGACGGCTAATCTGCCACCTTGAATTGCCATCCCCATCGGCTTGTTGAACCATCGAAAATGAGTGTTCAGAACGCCCGCCTCATTCCGCAGGATTACCAACTTGCCCGTTTGGTAGGTCGTCACCAGCAGCGAGGAGCTTAGTTGCGCCAGAATCTCGGGAACGCTTGAAGTGTGAATACTGCGTAGCGCCGCCTCACTCTCGGCCAATTCGCCGTCGAGTTGCCGAGGCTCTCGATCGGGTTGAGCGAAGTCCGCGTCGGTTTCGATCGGTTCGTTCTCCAAAACAATCGGGGGCCTACTGGAATCGTTTTGCGCGTTCGACCCACTTTTGGACATCCTTCTCGCTCGGATCCCAGGGCTTTCCTGGATGGATGATTTCTGCGGTACACTTTTCGGCGGCCCGCACGAGGTCTTTATAGGGACCTCCCTTTGGGTTCTTGATGATCGCCTTCTTGTTCTCGTTGTAGGCAAAAATACGGTCATTGACGGAGATGCACTCGTCGCAGCTGGTGCAAAGAGGCGTTTCCAACCACGCTCCATCCCCGGATGGTGGCACCGCTTTGGCCGGTTCGGCGGCGGGCGAGACGCGTTTCGGTGGCGATGGGGGCGTATCGGACTCTTGGTCAATCTCCGCTTCGGGGACGGGCTCTGAGATTCCAAAAAGCTCTTCCAATCGAATCGAGCCGGGATGACTACCAGTTAAGTGGGCCGTCAAATTCCTAACGGCATTCGCAACGGCCGCCTTTTCACGGCGGTCCGCGTCTTGTTCCAATTCCTGCCGCAAGTTCTGCTGGACCGTCTTGTGTTCGGAACTGACCCGCGTGTGCGTTTCTTTCACAGCTCGTTTCACATAGGGGCTGTGAGCACCCGACAATTCTTGCAGGGTTCGCCAGAGCTGCATCCGCTCCGAGGTTTGGGTGACGATATCGGCCGAGGGCACCTGCTCGATCAGCGCTCCATCGCTACCGACAACGTTGACATAGGGAATCCGCCCGATGCGTTGCGGCCGAGTCATACTGAGATACTCCAGCAGCGGAACGGTCGCTTCTCTCGAAGCCATCGCAGGCAACTCGTCGAAAGATCCGGCGAAAGCCGATTCCGCAAACGCAAAGTCCGCAAACGTATACGGACGATCTTGCATTGCGGAAGCCGTTTCGTTCTCACGACCGAGATCCAAATCTGTCCCCCAGTCGTGTCCCAGGCCAGGGTTGGTTGAAAGATCCAAGCAGGATGCCAAGTCCGTTCCACCATCAGGGTCGTACGTAAAGGTCGGAAACGCACGGGACAGGAGAGCTTTTTCGGAGCGATCCCTCAGCTCTACGTCGTCCACTTGGTCATCCCAGAACAACGACACCAGCGCAGGCCGCGAAGACGTGATTCCTTGACGGAGCAGGTCATCAAAACAGTGGTTTGCGATGCAGGCCTGCACCGCGTAAACGCCTCGCATAAACAGGGGAAACAGTTCGAGTGTGGCTGTGGTGGGATTGATCGGGTCAGGGGCTGGCGGATACACCTTCTTCAACGATCGACGCAGTGCCAGGATCGTAATGGGTTGGCGGCTGCCCAGCAGCGATACCATTTTTTGGATCGACGCTGCATCGTCCTGGTCCAACTCGGCCACCACGACAAACGGTGGGCAACGTTCGATCTCAGCCGGGCTGAGCTGATGCCAGCGGAAGTCACTAAAGAAGCCATCATGCTGATCTGGTTGGTACTTGGCCCTGATTTCCAACTGGGCGATGTGCAAATTTTGGAACAGCGCAGCGATGCCTCTCAGGTGTCGATCCACAGCAACTTCAATTTCGCTCTCCGGACGTTCCATCGAAACAAAGACGGGCATCGGCGGGTTCGCCTCAAAGTCCAGACGAATGGCGCTGAGGGTCGCGAGCAGCTTTTCGATTCGCTGTTTACGCTGCGGACTGAGTAAACGAGCGCTTCGGCCTTGGCTGAGCACATGCGAAAGCGAATCCAGATTCATACTTGCTGCCGCAAACGGTCCCATCGCTTCTTGCAGCTTGGCGGGTTCGTGGCCGTGCTGGCGATATTCGTCCAACTTGAGCAGATCATCCAATTCCGAGATGGTCTGGTGAATCACACCAAGCAACTCAGCGCCGACCGGCGTCCACGCGTTTTGGATACGTTCTTTAATTGATGGTTGCATCAGGGAGCGACCTTTCTTTATGCATCACGAGGAGCACACAAGTCGTAGGGGAGCGGCTCAAGCCTGAACTCCAACAATTGCGGCGAACCCGCGCTACGGTTCGAGCAAGATACTTTCCGCAAAACGTTAAACAGCGAACTTATCCAGCGTCCCATCGAGACGTCGCAAGAAGTCGCTTCGGTCTCGGGGCTTATCCGTGCGGCTGAAGCGGATATCTTCATACGCGGGTAACCGCTCGTTCTGGTAAATCAGGCCCATCGGCGCCGGCTCCGACGTATGAGCAACTTCCTGGGCGGCGTGAATATCGGTATGGTCATGCGGCTGAGCCGGGCCTCGAAGCAGGGCGGTTTGATCAATCGGGATCCCCTGTTCGTTCTCGAGAAGGACTACGGGATAGTTCTTTCCGCCATCGCCAAACCCCTGAGGCATGTAAACCGGACAGCGCTGCAGAATTCGCACAAAGGACAACCCGTGATGACTCCAAGCCTTCTCGATGGTCGCGTCAAGGTGATTTGGTAACCACGTCGCACTCTGCGCGAGGAACGACACATTGGTCATCCCCATCACAACGCTGAGCGGATTCATGGGCTCCAGATACGTTCCGCGCGGCGTCGTATTGGTCAGTTGACCATCAGGCGTTGTGGGAGAAGCTTGTTTTTTCGTCAGCGCGTAAATGTTATTGTCGAGCACCAAGGCAACGACATTGATGTTGTAACGAATGGCATGTAACCAGTGGTTTCCACCGATGCTGAAGCAATCGCCGTCGCCCATCACAACCAACACGTGGGATTCCGGACGAGCCAACCGGACTCCGGTTGCAATCGGCAACGCACGGCCATGAAGGCCATGAAACCCATAGGTTCGCAAGTAGTGCGGCAAACGACTCGAGCAACCGATCCCGGATACCGATACCACATTCTCCGGGTCGATATTGTTCTTCTTCAACGCCCGCTGAATACCCGTCAAAACACCGTGATCGCCACAACCCTTGCACCAACGAGGTAGCTCGGATTCAAAATCCGCTAAGGTGTGCGACGTGACCGCGCAGTTTTCATTCATGCTGTCGTGAATAATGTTTTTCATGGCCTAAACGCCTCCGGTGAGTGGTTTTTTGCACTGGCTTCGGACGTCGGCACAGCGGTAGGTCGGTTGTTGAACTCAGCAACAATGGCATCGTAGATTTCGATCGGCATGAACGGTTGTCCTGGGACACGAGCATAACAATCGATATCCAACAACGTGCGGGCTCGGAGCACAAAACAGAGTTGGCCGTAGCGGCGGCTATCTTCATTGATCAGCGGGTCCTTCGGGTCGTCACTGTAATTCAGCTCGACCGTCATCACCTTTCTGTACCGCGAGAAAAGCTCTTTCAAACCAGGTGGCAGGGGGCTGAGAAACTGAATGTTGGTGGAAGCAACGGCGTAGCCCTCGGCCCTCGCCATATCAACCGCTTCTTCGATCGCTCCTCGCGTGCTGCCCCAGCCGACGAGCAGCAAATCGCCTTCTTCGGCACCATACAGAGGTGGCGGCTGAAGGGTCTTCTGCAAAGTCGCTAACTTGCGGCTTCGCATCGTATGAGCGCGTTGGTTCCGTTCGGCATCGTAACAAGCTTTGCCGTTTCGATCATGATTCAACGATGTCGTGATCCCCATGCCTCCGGGCTGACCTGGGATCAATCGTTTCGATAAACCGGTGGTTTCATCCCAGTCGTAGGGAAGCGTTTGATCGGGAACCGGGCTGAGGTCAAGAATCGGGGGGACGGGCGTACGGTCCACATCAGGGCGTGGAAAGACCTGTTGGCCGGTGGCTAAGTTGGCATCCGACAGCACAATCACCAACATCCGGAACTCGTCGGCGATCTTCCTCGCAGTACTCAGGATGTAGTAACATTCCTCGATACTACTGGGAGCAATGATGACCTTGGGGGCATCGCCCGGTGCCCCGAACAGTGAATGGAGCAGGTCGCCCTGTTCGATCTTCGTTGGCAAACCCGTGCTTGGACCACCACGCTGGACATTCACGATCACCAGCGGCGTTTCGGTCATGACCGCCAACCCCTGGAACTCGGTCTTCAACGCCATACCCGGCCCCGACGTAATCGTCAGCGCCGTCTTGCCAGTGTAAGAAGCTCCAACGGCCACACCAATCGCGGCGATTTCGTCTTCTGCCTGGTGCACAAAACCACCAAAACTCTCAAAGAAATCAGCAAGGGCATGTGATGCTGACGTCGCCGGTGTGATCGGGTACATCGAACAAAGTTCGAACCCCGCGGCAATCGCGCCGAGTGCTAAAGCAGTATTGCCATTCATTGCCACCTTGGGTTGATCCGAAGGAGTCGCCTCAATCGAGTACTGAAATTCGAAATGAGTCTTCGCGTAGTCGTAACCTTTTTCCGCGAGCCCGACGGCTGTATTGATGACGGCTTCCGACTTTTTTGCAAACGTGTTCCGAATCACCTGCTGCATCAACTGGGGATCTTTACTGTACAGGAACGTCAGCAAACCCACCGCGAACATATTCTTGCCACGGCGCGCGTCCTCTACCACCTTCAACGTTTCTTCTTCCATGGGGACTTCGAGAACGGTGCCCCCCGTACTGCGAACCCGATCCGTCACTTCCTTGTAGGATTCCTGGTAGCGGTGATTCGGGTGGCTGGCCCACATGCTGTCAATGATCACCACCACATCATCCGCAAGGCTGCTCGCTTCGATGCGGGACAGAAGGGCCATCTCGTTAAAGGCCAATACCACGTTCGCCTTATTACCAACGTTGGTAACCCGGTTCTTTCGGGAAAGCCGAATCCGGTTGCCACTCGCACTGCCCGTCGTGTGCGGGGGCGGCTGAATTTCCGAGGGGATGATCTCAACCGTCCACAAACCGTTACCGGCCTTTGCACAAACCTGTGCAAAACTGACCGCTGCCTTCTGTGCGCCCTCTCCGGCATCACTGACAATTTCAACGATATGTTCAGGGAGTTCTTTAATGGTAATTTCTCGCATGCGAGTATTCTCTATTGTGGACACTCCGTTGGCAAGCGGGAGAACTCAGGGTTTCATCCGTGCTGGCTCTGCTTAGCATCGCTGGCTGCGTCAAAATGTCACGACCAAGACAAGAAACCAGCCATGCAGCCATTCAAACGACCCATGGTAAACGAAATCACACGCCTACCTTCTCCGTGTTCCCGAGTGCATTGAAAGAACTGCAAGTCAGAGTCAGTTACCAGCATCCGCAGCGAACACTTCGTAGGTGAATCCTGCGTCGTCCGAACCGATTGCGATCTTGGAGATTCCTTTGCCTTCGGCGAGCTTCGCCAGCACTTGAGCGGATAGCTCGGGGAGCAACGTGCGGTTGAGAATGTGGTCGACATTTCTGGCACCGGTATCGACTTCGGTACAGCGGGCACGAATCGCATCGACGACCGCGTCGGCATAGGTAAACTCCGCCCCATAACTTTCAGTGACACGTTTTGCGACCTTGTCGAGTTTCAATCGTGTGATCCTCGTCATCACCTCGTCATTAAGCGGATAGTAGGGGATCACACTGACACGTCCCAAGAAAGCCGGTTTGAACGTCTTGAGCAGTTCAGGAAAAACGGCTGTGATAAAGTCATCTGGATCGGGCATCGTGTCAGGATCGTTACAAATGCTTTTGATCAAATCCGTACCGGCATTTGTGGTCATGATAATCACCGTGTTTTTGAAGTCGATGTCGCGTCCTTCGCCATCCTTCATATTTCCTTTGTCAAAGACTTGATAGAACACATCCTGGATCCCTGGATGCGCTTTTTCCATTTCATCTAGCAGAACGACCGAATAGGGCTTCCGACGGATCGCTTCGGTCAACACGCCACCCTCACCGTAGCCCACATAGCCCGGAGGCGATCCCATCAGCAAGGCGACCTTATGCTCTTCCTTGAACTCGGACATGTTCAGTACGGTCATATTCTGCTCGCCACCGTAAAGCAAATTGGCCAGCGTGATTGCGGTTTCGGTTTTTCCCACCCCGCTCGTTCCGGCCAACAGGAAAACGCCGATCGGCATGCGGGGATCGCGCAGCTGCGCGCGGCTGGTCCGAATACTCTGTGCGATACGATCCAATGCATGCGACTGGCCGACGATCGATTCTTCCATCATTTCTTTTAAGTTGAGCACCGTTTGAATCTCGTTGCTGACCATCCGTCCCACAGGAATTCCGGTCCACGCCGCAACCGTTTGCGCGACGGCGGAGGAATCGACACAGGGAAACATGAGCGGATTTTCGCCCTGGACTTTGCGAAGTTCTTTCTCTGCTGTGACAAGCTCTGACTTGAATTGGGCAAGTTCTTCGGTCGTGGGAGTGGCGGGTCCCGGTTCGACCCCGGGCATTTCGGAGCAGTCGGGTGCTTGCGATGTTTCTGGTCCGGCCGGTGGCGTTTCCTCTTCTTCCTTTGCCTCTTCCGCTACCACCGCCAACCCGATCGGATCGCCGGTGATCTGATGTCGCAGCTTTTGGATCTGCTGAACGAGTGCTTTTTCCTGTTCCCACTGGCCCGTCAACGAGTCCAATGCTTCCTCGGCTAACGCGAGTTGCTGTTCGCATTCCACAATCGTTTTCTCGTGATCCGTGCCTGTTTGCTGTTCACGCTGAAAAATCTTGATGGACAGTTTGAACTGATCAATCCGTCGCTGCGCATCTTCTACCGCCGACGGTGTCGCCGTCTGGCTCAATCCGATCCTGGCACAAGCGGTGTCGAGTAAGCTGACGGACTTGTCCGGCAATTGCCGCCCACTGATGTAACGGCTTGAAAGCACTACCGCATCGACAACCGCTTCGTTCAAAACACGGACTCTGTGATGTGATTCGAGTGTTTCGACGAGTCCACGCATCATTTCGATCGCAACCGGCACGTCCGGCTCCTCGACCTTGACCACTTGGAAACGGCGTGCCAGTGCAGCGTCCTTCTCGAAGTACTTCTTGTATTCAGCCCAAGTGGTCGCCGCGATTGTCCTCAGTTCACCGCGTGCCAAGGCCGGCTTGAGAAGGTTGGCGGCGTCGGTTTGGCCCGCTTGGCCGCCGGCACCGATCATCGTGTGTGCTTCGTCGATGAACAGGATGATTGGGATGGGTGACGCTTTGACTTCATCGATTACTCCCTTCAATCGGTTTTCGAACTCGCCCTTCATTCCTGCACCGGCTTGCAGCAGCCCTAGGTCGAGTGTGCGAATTTGAACATTTTGAATCGACGGTGGCACGTCTCCTGATGCGACTCGCAGGGCGAACCCTTCCACGACCGCGGTTTTTCCCACGCCCGCTTCGCCGGTCAGGATCGGGTTGTTTTGTCGGCGACGCGTTAAAATGTCAATGATTTGACGGATTTCGTGATCACGTCCCAGTACCGGATCGATTGCACCGCTGGCGGCACGCCCCGTCAGGTCGATGGTGAATTGATCAAGTGAAGGCGTCTTGGTCGGCCCGCGTCCCGGCGTTCCCGGTCCGCCCGTCGCCCCAGGCGCGCTGCCGCTGGTCATCGGCACATGCTCCTCATCGGACTCTGCCAAGATCACAGCAAAGTCTCGCGCGATCGCGTCGGGGTTGACTGCTTCGAACTCCTGCGAGGCATCCAGTGCGGTACCGCGAAGCGAATTGGACGCTAACAATGCGACCAGCAAGTGCCCGCTGCGGACTTTTCCAACACCCTGATCAATCGACCCGAATAGCCATGCATCGCGAATCAAGTCGACCACATTGGGGGACAAGGCGGGCGGACGACCGTTGCCGGTTTTGAACTTGTCAATCGCACGCGTCAAATCGGTGGTCAATCGAGATACGTCGACCCCCGACGCTTTCGATGCAATCGTAAGATCACTACGATCGTTCTCGAGCAACTTCAAGAGCCAATGCTCGATTTCAATGTTGTAGTTGGTCCGCGAAAGGCACAAACCGGCAGCCGCTTCGAGCGACGCGCGACAAGTGTTGTTTAATTTGCCAACGAGTTCTTTCAAATTCAGTTGCGACATGGTGCTGAGAACCTTTCATAGAGAGGAGGTTTCGAATGAGTTAGGCCAAGGGTGAACCATCGTGTTGGAAGACGGCATCGTGGCTATCCTTCGTTGGCGTCTGGCTACACAGCCATGTGTTCCACCCCAAGTTCGCTTGAGGGAGTTCCGACCTGCTGACACCGCCGAGTTGACAAGGCGGAATCTCACTGGCGATCAAAACAACTTGGAGATCGAATGAGAACTCACAGCCAACATAGCTGCGGATCAGCTGCGAAATTGGAATTAAGGAATCACCCGTTGGCATCAGACTCAGAAAATCTTTATACCGTACCGGGCCGATGCTGATGCGAAACTTCGACGTCGGATCCCAAACTTTTTCTCCGAGGACCGTGTCGGTGCCCAGCCGACTGTGCCCGTCGAGTGCACCCAGTCGCGATTGCTCTGACGGTGGTAACAACAGCCATTGACCGAATAGCGACAAGACCTGCGTATCGAGGCCAAGGAAGTCGGCCACCATTTGGCTGAGCGATTCCGCGTTGGGCCGATCATTGAACAGTCCACCGTAGTAAACGCACACATCGTCTAGAATCTCTAACCGATCACGAACGTTTCGCGTCCCTCGTCCGACGATCGACAACAACGATTCACGTAGTAGGTCGGCGGCAGGATCGTGCTGGCGCAGCGCTCGCTCGACACCGGCTGGGACAAAGTACTTCTCCCAGGCGCGATAAAACAACGATAGCTGTCGGTGCGAGAACAAATCCAAGAAGTCAAGCAGCGACGTGTCGTGGTCGCGAGCACGATCAATCACCAACTGAGTGTAATGATTCGGAAGCGCTCCGACCGGCCCGACCAATCCCCAAAACGCGATTTCCATTTCGATTGGCGATCGATCTTGGCCACGCCCATTTGCGTCACCATCCAGATCATCGGATTGCGATGGCGGCACCTTCACCGAGACAATTTCGGTCGCTGGAAACTCCAACGCCGCTTGTGATCGAAATCGAATCGCTTCTGCCGACGCGTTCTCAATCGTTCCAACTCGGCCTTCGTTTGCACCGAGGGAGCGTGCGGCACCCGACGCGAGCAGCAACCGCACCGCTTGGTAAAAGGAAAATCGATGCGGCTGTGTTACCAGCCGATCGATTACAGAAGGGTTTTTCTTCCGGATCGGGCTGGCCATTTCGCAATCGGCTCTTCGCGTAAAGTGCTCAAAAGTCGTGTTCGGGTGAATGAATTGATGGTTGCATACAGCGCAAGAAATTGCTCCAAGACCGAGCCGAGCAAGTACGCACCACCGCTGCTCAACTTGTCCTCATCCACCATCAGATCGATATCCAAGCCACGACAAAACGTGGTGCCGCCGGTTGCCGCACCCGAATGGCAACGTGCCACGCCGTGCTGGTAATGCACCGATCGGATCGAATCGATACGCTGACGGAGGTCACTGCTTTGGACAAATTCATAAAGACTCAAAATCTCGCGCAGTGCCGAAGCACCGTTGCTCTGATCGAATAGCGAAACGTGCCCCAACGCAAGATGGCTAATCAAACGCCAACTGGTTCCCTTGCCCACCGGAGGTCGAATCGCGGGTCGCGGCTGAGTGACACATTTGGGTGCGTTGACTGGGCCGCCACGAACCAATTGCAAACGGGGTCGTCCGCCTCCAAACTCCAATCGTTCCGGCAAATTCCGGCTGGTGCAAAGCATGCGGATGTCCAGCACCGTCCCGGCGGATTCCTGTGGTAGAAAATCAAGATCCACTAACGACAGATAGACGTCTGTGGCACGGTCAACATCTCCGCCACTCCTCTCTGCCTCGCGGCGCATCAGATGATAGAAGCCGCGTCGCTTCTCTCGTTCAGCCGCGTGACGAATCGAATAGAAAGGGTGATAGATCATCTCTTGATTGCTTGCGTCAATCCCGGTGACCCGAGTCACCGTGTGGACTTCAAACGCACGCGGCTGTCGAGCATCGGGAACGATGCGATACTCTGACGCGCCATGCGTTACACGAATCGGTTCGGCACGGTGCTCGAACAAATTCACCACCGGCGTGCAGCCTAATCGGATCGTATCGGCAGCCACAAACGGCTCGATGTCACCGATGTGCCGCCGCAACAGAATGAACACGTGCAACGAATCGCCAATCCCAGCCAACCGCTTCGCGTTGATTCCCTTGATGTCGAAAAACATGAACTTCTCAGGAGCCGCAAAATACTCGGTCAACAATCGGTAGCCGTCAAAGGTTCTCGCTTGGTGTGGCAGCAAGCCTTCGTCCTTTGCAAAACCGACTCGTTGAATCGCGTCCGAACTCAGGCGAATCGGACTTGGATCGTCTGGTGATTTTGCCAACAGCACTTCCACACAGCCGCCGTGAATCAATTCGTACAGATCCATTGATGCCCGCGACAGCCCTCGGATGAAAAAACGCAGTTCCGAAATGTCCATGCTGCCGATGGGTACCGACGAACGAAAGCTATTCAGATGCAAATGCAGCACCGATTCACTCTTGCCAATCGCATCGGTCGCAGGGCATGAAAAGGGTTGCCCACGATACGAGGCTGCGGTGACTCCAATGGGAAACAACTTGACGGGGTAGGCTGTGCGAAATTGACAAACGCCATCGGAGGTTGATTCCGTTTCCACGCTTTCGCCAGCCTCAATACCATAGCCACCGACGAGGTCCGCTTGCCGCTTGTCGATCGAAAATTCAACAACCGCCGTCGAGGGAATGGGGGCAAGGTAGTGAGGATAAAGCACACCGAGCAGCGCATGGGTGATTTCAGGAAAATCGTCGTCGATCTTTAGCCGAGTTCGTGCGGCCAGCAAGGAGAATGCTTCGATGATTCGCGAGACGTGCGGATCCTCGGACAAGTCATCGCCCAAACGCAGCCGACCAGCGATCTTGGGATGTTCTGAAGCGAACTGCGAACCAAAACGCCTAAGAAACTCAAGCTCCTGGTTGTAATAGGGTAGCAATCGATCGCTCACCGCCGCACTCCTTGCACCGAGAAATCACCGACGGTCGCGTCGAGCCAACTATCGTAAGCAACCGGCTCGGGAGCGGGATCGATTTTCAACATCGCATCAATTCGGAATCGCATCGTTCGATCCGAGGGGTCATTGGTGTCGGCCGTCGAAACACGAATGCTGATCAATCGAGGCTCGAACACCTCTACCGCTCGCTGGATCATCCTCCGCAACGTTTCTTGCTGTTCTCGCGAGCCGGTGTTGATGCCGACACAATCGGGGATGCCATAGGCGACGAGCGAAGTACCCAACTGCTCGAGCCCTTCGGGATATCCCGTGGCACGGCAGCGAGTGTTGAGCAAGTTTTGCAAGTCACGCCCTACGCTCGTCTTCACTTGCTGTAACACCTGAGTACGGCTAGCAGGCAGTTCGGTCTTGCGATCTGGCTGCAGATCGATCAATCGATCCAGTATGCTGGGGATCAGTCTGGTGTCATTGGGAATGCGAGACATGAGACGCCTACTCCTGACGCTCGATCGTTACCAAACTCATGAACGGTAAATCAACGTCGCCAGCAAGCAAGGTTTTTTGTCCTCGGCCGCGAACAATCGAATCACCGCTTTCGACCCAATCGGTGCTGCGTCCGAGTCGCAAACTTGCGTCGGTTGCCGGTTGCCCATCTGGATCAAGATAAATTGCCGGCAAATAGACTTCGCCGTCCGGCCCCGATTCGATGGACAACGAAGCCTGACGCCAAAGCAAATCGATCGATCGTTTGGGCGGATGAACTTCGAGTGCAACGATTTGATCCCACTGGATCCAGAAGTACTTTCCCGTCGATGTATGGACCTCCAAAATCGGTGCGAGTACATCGTCGAGATCGCGAATCGCGGTAACGCTGTTGTCGTTGACGATCCATCCCTTGGTGTGTTTAGGTGCCGACTCATCGACCGCTCCGATCCATTTCGCGGCCTCCACCAAGTCGTTTTCGCGTATCGCCGTCAGCGCTCGCACATGGTTCTGCAGTTGCGGTGAGGGTGTGCCAATGAACTCTGGCATCCTCCCGGAACAAAAACACTCGCGACGCGATAACTCGGCGCGAACGAGTTGCCGAAACAGTGCGGCGGCCATTGCCGCCTGAGTATCCTGATTGGAAACCGTCTCCATTTGGCGATCGGCTCGTTCGAGGTCGCCGGCGATACAGGACAACTCGGCTAACTGAAAACGAAGGTTACTGTCAGCCGGGTTCTTTTTGACAAGTTCGACCGACCGCTGGACCGCTTCATCAAGTTGTCCTGCCTGGTAAAGCTCGCTCGGTGTCATGTTCATGGTTTCTCTTTTGCTGTTGGTTGTTGCTATTCACTTCCCAAAATCGTGCTTAGCCGCACGCTGCCGACCATCTCATCCAGTTCATAATGAGGGGCCAATCGCATGATGCAGCGAAACGATCCCGGCCGACTCGGATCGGGCTGCACCGAAATGTCCGCTTCGCGGAGCGGTTTGCTGCTTTTGACAGACGCGGAGGCCTCGCGGTCGGTCGTCACGTATTCGACAATCCAATCGTGCAAAATTCGCTCCAACTCGGATGCCGTAGCGAACGAGCCGACTTTGGCCCTGGCGATCGATTTGATGTAATGTGCAAATTGCGAGACGGTCAGGATGTAGGGTAACATCGCACTGATTTTTGCGTTCGCCGTCGCATTGGCGTCGTCATACACCTTGGCACGTTGCAAGGATTGACCGCTGGCGAACACGGCCATCGGCGTATCCTTACAATCACAAAGCGGTAACAGCCCCATTTCGCTGAGTTGCCGTTCAAGCGAGTCCGTGACCGCGACTTCCGTAACGGGTCGCGGGACCACCCCACGTGAATCGGTGGGAAAGCTCAACGCTGGCAAATCGCTCACCAACCCTCCGGCATCCTCGTTTTGTCGCAGCCCACGAATGTCAGCTAACCAACCACTCGTTGCATACGAACGCATCGCGACCGCAGCGTAAGCGTAGGCTGGATTGCCCCACAAATAACCACTGCAATCGGGCTTGCGAACATCCTCGGAAAAGACGAATTGATCGATTCGGCTGCCGTCGTCTTCGTAGGGGCCACGCATCAGAATCCGCGGCAGCAGCACACCGACAAAACGAGCATCCTCTTCGTCACGGAGGCTATTCCATTTCAGGTAGTCCGGTCGAGACAGCCGCTCGCGATGGTCTCGAGTGACCTGCAACTGCGAAAACGACTCAAAATCCAACAAGTCGGGATGAGCTGCACATAAAAACGGACAAAATGCACTCGCTGCCACGCCGGCAATCGATCTCAGCACGAACACGTCATTATGCCGCTGCTTCGCCGTTACACGATGACTGATCTCGTAATCACCAACCATCAAGCCAAACGGTTCTCCGCCGGCCGTTCCGAAGCAATCCTCGTAAACCTTCTTGAACATTTGACTCTGATCAAATTCGACCGAGCGTTCAAAGTCCTTCTCCAATTCAGCCCAACTGACCGACAGCATCCGGATCTTGATCAGCGGATCACTTTCGATATCTCCCCGCCGAACCAAAAAAGCCAAGCCGCGCCATGAGGCCTCGAGCTTCTGAAATCGCGGGCTGTGCAAGATTGCGTTAACCTGATCGCCAAGCAGGGTGTCAATCGCGGCAATATCGGCGCTCAATCGTGTCGCGATCGCGTCGCCCGAGTCGTAACGAGGGTTCTCACGCCAACTTGGGCCCAGCCACAGGTCCAACAACTCGCCAACTTGATTGCTTTTTAGGAAAGCATCAAGCGTGCACGGAGCCCCGGTTGACGATTTGGCTTTGGCATCCGTCGCCGACGAGGGACCGCCCGATCGACCAAGGACGCTGTCCAACAACGAATCCGCGACCGACTCAGATGCGAAGCCTTGTTCGCTTCCTGGCGTCGCTTTGGGGCTAGGATCGGCGTCGAGCACAGCACGAACCCTTGGCGTGATGGAGTTTGCGCCGGTCTGGTTCGGCGCAGCGGGATACGATGGAATGGAGTGAATTTAGCTGCTCATTTTCGGAATGCTGGCGACCATCCGCATACTGGTCGTCAACTCCTCCATTTGCAGCCACGGTCTCATCCACGCAATCGCGTTGTACGACCCCGGTTTACCCGGGATCTCGCGGACTTGGATCTTTGCCTCGGCCAACGGGTAACGAGCACGAATTTCCGAGGACGGATTCGTGTCGGTTGTCACATAATTGTGGATCCAACGATCCAACCACGCTTCGCAATCGCTCGCCTCCATAAACGAACCGATCTTGTCTCGGGCAATCACCTTCAAGAAGTGCGAAAATCGGCTGGTGGCCATGATGTAGGGCAATCGCGCACTGATCGCCGCATTGGCGGTCGCTGCGGGGCGATCGTATAGTTTTGGTTTCTGGCAAGTTTGCGCACCAAAGAAAACGGAATAGTCGGTATTCTTGAAGTGGCACAACGGCAAGAATCCCAAATCGCTGAGTTCCTTTTCACGGCGATCGGTGATCGCGATTTCGGTGGGGCATTTCAGGTCCATGTCGCCATCATCGGATTTAAAAATGTAGGCCGGCAAATCCTCGACCTTGCCACCATTTTCGACTCCGCGAATCGCCGTGCAAAAACCGCTCTTGGCAAACGCATCGGTAAGCTTTGTACCCATCACATACGCGGCATTCATCCAGCAAAATTTATCGTGCTCAACGTGAACCGACTCACCCTTTGCCCCAACTTGAACCTCCTCATAGTCAAACTCATCAATCGTTTTGGTGTTTGCACCATAGGGCAATCGAGCTAAGGTTCGCGGCATCGTTAAGACACAGAACCGACTATCGTCGCTCTCGCGGAAACTTTTCCACTTCGTGTATTCGACCGCATCAAAAATCCGCGACAGGTCGCGAGGCTTGGTCATTTCGGTCCAGTCGTCAAAACCGAATAGCGTCGGATCGGCGGCAGAGATAAACGGACAGAAAGCGGCAGCCGCGACACCACTGACCTTGCTAAGCAAATCAATGTCTTCGGGATGGTTCGTAAACTGATAGTCACCAATCAACGCACCAAAGGGGGCACCCCCGGGTGTTCCGAATTCATCTTCGTAGAGCTTCTTGAACAGTTGGCTTTGGTCAAACTCGACGGCACGATCCATGTCCTTGAACAGTTCTTTCTTGGAACAATTCAACGCGCGAATCTTCAACATCTCACCGGTTTCGCTATTCATCACCAAGTGATGAACACCACGCCAAGTTCCTTCGAGTTGCTGAAACTTGGGTTGATGCATGATGGCTGCGAGCTGTTTGCTTAGCTTTGCATCGATACCAGCGATCGCGGCGTTGAGCGAACGCATGACGTCTTTGTCAAAGGTGACCGTTCCTTTGAGCGCTTCGCTGGTCAATGTCTTCAGCAGTTCTTCGGCTCGCGAACGCTCGGTTTGTTTGGTTGCCGAAATCGCCGTCTCCAGCAAGCTTTCACCGACGCTTTCCGAGACCTGTTGTTGGGCCGCTGCGGCCTTTTCTTTACTAGCACCCATAACGAAAACTCCAGTGCAAGGGATGTCAGTGGATCGAAGAGTAAAACGCGTCTGTTAAGAGAATGAACGGACATCAAGCGAGTCCTAGTTCCCATGGGCTGCGTCGGAGAAGAGCCTACTCACTCTCGTCGCCGCCGAGTTCACCGGAGAGTTGCTTCAATTGGTCGGTGTTACTTAAGACTTGTTCGAGCACATTTTCAAGATCCGCACTTCGGTCAATCTTGGTCGCCAAGTCACGAAGCTTGTCACGCGTTTCCATCAACTTGCGTAGTGGTTCGACTTGCTTGACCACGTTGGCTGGCTCAAAGTCTTCGATCTTTTCAAATTGCAAATTGACCGACATTTCGCTGCCATCTTCGGCGAGCGTGTTTTCGACACGCATGTCCAATCCCGGCGTCATGCGTTTGAGCACATCGTTGAAGTTGTCGCGATCGATCTGAATGAACTTGCGTTTTGTCAACGGATCAAGTTTCTTTGTCGGATCGCCAGAAAAGTCACCCATCACCCCGACGACAAACGGCAGTTCCTTGACAATCTGAGCACCTTCGGTTTCGACCTCATAGGTGATATGGACTCGAGGCTTTCTTACTCGACTGAGCTTCGTTTGTTGGCTTTCAGAAGCCATGGCGTTTTCTCCCCAAGCGGCGGTTGAAACATTGTGCCCCAATATCACACACGTTTGATTTTACCCCAGCCGATGGCGTGATGCAACACTCCAACGGAGGGGCCAGGGGAAAGGTGCCCGCTAGTCCTCTTCGGAGTCCCGTTTGATGTCGATTCCGGTACGTTCAGCAAATCGTACCAGCACGTCCTCGTCGGTGATCATCTCTTGTAGCAAATCAGGCAACTCCATTCGTCCAATCCGCACGGCTTTTTGCAGCATGTAACCAACGGGCGAGTGCGGTTCGGTCTTTCGAAAGAACTCGCTCGCTTGCAACAGCATGCGAAAAGCGTCCTCACGATTGGCCACTTGCTGTTTCACGGGATCGACATTCCCACGGCCGGATGTCGCAGTCGATTGTGTCAGCGATTCGGAATCATCATCCGTAGGTTCAGATTCCTCCGCCGAGTCCGGCGAGACGACATCGCGAGAGATCAAACGTAGCGTTCGTTGACACTGCTCCAGTGCTGCCGTGATCTGTGAGCTTGGAGGTGACACCGCCGGTTGATCATGGGCTCCGCACTTGCTCGCCAACAAGCGATTCATTTGCGAGAATGCTTCGATGGACTCGTCAATCTCTTCAACCGATTGACGCAATCGTTGTGGATCGATCTTTCGCGCCGCAGAATAGAATTCTGCTTCTGACGGTCGCGCATCGCTATCCTTCATGGCCTGCCGATAGGCTGCAAACGAGAGCCCCGGAGAATCATTGACGACAAGCAGCGGTATCGACTCGATCGGGATGATCAACGTACCCTGGCTGCTGACTCCGTTTAAACTCGCCAACTGGGAAAGCGTGCCCGCGTAGCCCTCTTCTTCATCCGGCGGCGGGCTAATGTTGTCCCAGTACTTCTCGACCAGCTGGACGACCAGTTGGAACCCATCGCGAAGTCCAGCAAATCCAGCCAAGCGGGTGTTCGCTTCGATGAGCCAGGACGCAACCCACAGATCCTTTGAGTGATTGGCAAGGATCTCTGTACAACAATCGACGACCGTTCGCCAATCGGGCGATTCGACTCGACGGTCCTCATCGGGCAGCATTGCCAGATCCTCATCGCTGTACATCTCCAACTCACGTTGCCGACGCTCAACTGCAACCGCTGCGGATCGACTGTCCTTGGCACGTTGCAGCAATTCGCGGTTGGTTTCACGCAAAAACGTGCCGGCGGGGTGTTCTTCGGAAATGGCTGCCGTGAGACGATCGAGATCGAGTGTGGGTTCAGATGCCATGAAAAGGATTCGCCTGCATGTGAGCGTCGCGGGTGGCTGATTTGATTACCACGATAATCGCGGATCGAGTGGGCGATAAGCGTGAGAAGCTGAAATTGCCCGGTTTTTCCGCTCACGTCGTACGATCTGTAAGGGTGCGGTGAGACACGGCACCCAATCAATCACGGCGGAGACTCTTGGCTAGCTGATCAAGACTCTTGGCGTGCAACCGGCTGGCCCAGCTCTTGCTGATTCCAGCGCGTTGTGCAGCTTCGGTCAAGGTGTAGCCGTCGAAGTAGATGCTTCGTATCAATCGAGCCGCATCGGGCGGCAATTGCGTGACGACCTTCTGTAGCTTCTGCTGCATTTCCAAGCTGGCCAGCGCGGCACTGGGCGACTGTTCCGTTGAGACGGCGTTCCGCAACGAGGGTCCATTGGTCTCGTCATCGCGCCCCGAGGCCAAATAGACGACCGTTAGTCGCTCGGTCACTCGCCCGATCCATGCGGCATCTTCTTCCGGCGTCGGCCGATCACTTGCCTCATCCTGTTCGCTTTCCAGCACGTCATCGGCGATCTGCTGAAACCGCATCCGTCGCAAGCGCGCCCGACTGGTCCACGTCATCTTGGAAACACCATCGTAGATCTGGCCACGAATGCGGTAATAGGCGAACGTGGTAAAGCGTGCCTGGGAGGTTGGGTCAAACTTTTGAGCTGCCTCGACCAACCCCAACTGACCATACGCGATCAGATCATCCAGTTCGATTGGAACGGGCAAGCTGCGAAACACGCTCAAGGCGATCGAGCGGACAAGGCCTTGGCCTTCCTCGATCAAGGATGCAACATCGACAGGTTCGGAAGCCGAAGCCTTTACCGTTTTTTTACCTTCCCGCTCATCGGAATGGGGGCATGGATCTGTCATTGGCTTGGCTCCAACGACTGCCACAACCGTTCAATACGTTGGCGACTCACCGGGTCATTCCAAAGCACGGCAGCGACGTCCCGGCGCAGCGGCGCGGGAAGGTCGTCCGCATGACTGCCCATTCGATACTGCAGCACCTGTTGGACCAACCGCTCAACCAAATCCGAGTCAAACAGCGTCGCACCCAGTGTTGTCCGCCACTGCCGAAGTGAAAGCAACATCGCACCGGGGTCCTCATGACGCCGACTGAGTGTCTCGCCCAAAACCTGAGCGAGCAATTGATCGCGGGGCGTCGCCAGCTTGTCGGCTTGCCGCTCAGCAGCAACGAACGGATCCGTTTGGCGACAAGAATCGTTGCGTGGTTCATTTTCTGGCATCATCATGTCGGGAAACCGTTACGTTGGTTTGAGCTTCCAAAAAATGAGCAGGGCAATCATGGCGGCGATCAACATCCCGTTCAAGATCGAGAGCACCTTGACAATGCCCTGCATGCGCTGCTCTTCGTTCATCGCTTCGCTACCCCACTCCAACTCCTCTTCTTCTTCGCGAGATTTCCGAAAGACGCTGGCCAGAAAGGCTTGCCGGTCCGGCGTTTGACCACTTGCGACGAAGTAGCAACCGCTAAACAACAGCGGCTCACGGCTCGACAGCGCAGTCGCCCCTGGATCCAGTCCATAGGAGGATTGGATCAGATGTGTGAGTCGTGGCAAGAAATTTGAGCGAATTCGGCACAACAATCCGTACAAGTGCCGGTTGCCTCGTTTGCTGAGCCCATCCTCCTCTCGAAACAACAGGTACGACCAATCTTCGAAGGCACCGCACGCGTGCTTCACGACGGCATCCAATTGATCCACTTTCGCCGGATTCCAAAGTCCGAATCCTTTTCCGAAGCGCTGCGTGGCAGCACGACCGGTTCCCACCCGACGCACAAGTTCTCGGAATCCCGATTCCTCTTCCATTGCGTCGACGATATGCGTCACGCTACATCGCACCCGTGCGGCGCCACGGATCGTAGCCAAGTCTGCTTTGATCGCTGTTTGTAATTGAGTCACCGCTTCACCGGTTCCGTCGGCAAGCAAATGAAATGGCGTGGTGACCAACACTCCGTTGATCGGACACATTGGATCTCGAACTCTACGGATGCATCGGCAAAGGTAAGCCAAGAGGGCCGAAGCCTCACTCGATTGAGAAATTGCCAACCGGGGCGTTGCGGACGGTTTTCCCTGCAATGCAGGTCCTTCGGCACCGGGCATGCCAACCATCATCGTGCCGCGGATCCCATCGTTCGCTCCGCCACCCCCACCACTTGATGGCGGCTGCAAATTCGCGGCCCCAGGAACGCTGAACGGCGTAACGGGGTCCGAGGAATCTCCGCCAAGCTGTGGTTCCGCATAGGGATCTGACGTGACGGAACCCACTTGCAGCGTTCGAGCAGGATCATAGGCTGGCTTGGCTGGCCCCGCAGCCGCGGGAACGCCGCCGGTCGCAGCAGCCAGCATTCCGCCCTCGCTCAGCAAGTGCCCCAAACAGCAACACTCGGTACAAACCACATAGATGCTCTGCGGATTTGCAAACACATGCAGCGGGCCGGGACCACTCGGGACATGGACCGAAAACTTTGAGTTCGATGCCGACATGAAGGCAGTGGCGGAAACCACATCACCCGGACCAAGTACCAGAAAAATCGGAGTTTCCGAGGGATTGATGGATTGAACCCCCATCGCTTTGACCGCTTCCTTCCAAACCCGGTCGATTTCCGGATAGGGTGACGGTTCGCCTTCAAGCCACAACTTAAGCGTGTACCAAACCGTGCAGGGGATGATGAAGACCAACAACAAAATCGCAAAGAACTCGCCATCAAAGAAGACCTCGCCTTGCATCCTGCTGGGCATGAACCAATACAAAACCCAACGCACAATTGCGATCGTCAACAAGCTGACGAACAGCAGCAGTGCGACGCGCACTGGTAGCGGTAGCCCCAGCATCCGTTTGGGAGAACTGATCACGTTGCTGGGGATTCGAGCCAACATCCGGAACGGATAGAGGATCAAATCGATAAAGCTTCGAAGGGCATGCATGCGTGAAATCTCACGGTGAGGGCCACAGAATATGATACGCCAGCGCGGCGGTGATCGACGCGAGCATGATAAAAAACAGTCCCAATGCGATCACTAAGTATTTTCCTTCCAGTGGCGGTGCACCGGGGCCGGGACGGCCAAGTTCCAATAGCTGCGGACGGCCTTGGCCAAGTTGGATGGACATCGCCATTCGCCGCGCCCAATCATCAAGCGATCGTGGTAACCCGAATTCCTCGGCATGCTCCACCGCACTTGGGTCACCGTACAAGCCGCGAAAGCCAAGCACGACACAAACGTAAAAGACTTCTAACGCATCCTTCTTGGGAAACTCGCTCGCCTTCTTAGCCTGCAAGTAAAATGCAGTGAACGCATCGCCTGAGCGGAACAGCTGAAACTCCAGCCGGTTCTCTTCCCACCAAGTGCGCCCCTCCCAAGGTGCTTCGATCAGCAGATCATCGACCCAAGCGACAAGTGCATACTTCGCCAATTCCCAATCAGGTCGTGATCCGAGTCGATTTTCCGCATGATCGATCACCCCTCGCACACGCACGCTGATGTCCTCGGGCAGCGGAGCACGACCGGCCTCGATTTCGTCCATGACGGACAAAACATAGGTGAAGATCGGATCAACAGCAGCGGAAAACTCGGGTGACATGAAAATGAAGCTTTCAAGCGGTTAATAGCGGCCAGGACTTGTAGTGGAGTTCATGACGAACCATCGATATCGTGGACCTTGAACAAGATCCACACCCTCTTTCATTGTCCGCACGATGCTAACCTACTGACCCTGCGGAACGGCAAACAAACTCAAACGGATGATTCCACAAATGTTGTTCGCGTTGATGTGCAAATCCTTTTGACCTTGCAGCGTATCAAGATTCTCAATCAAGTTCTCGTTGAATCGTGCCCCCAATGTCGGCGTGTCCTGTGACTGCAGTTGATCCCAAATCAAACCGCTACGTTTGACTTTGTAGAAGATCCAATTGCTGCCTTGCGGCAAGACTCTTGGTGCAGAGGTCTCTTCGATCATCAAACCAGGAACACGAAATTTGAACATGTAGTCCACTTTTTCACTGCTGCCCAGCTTCCAATCCAATCCTTTTGGCGACAGCAGCTCGCGGATCTCCTGAGCACTGATTTGTTGGTGCTGCACACCAATGTACCATTCCCAATCACGTCCGAGCCACTTTTGACTCAGGGAAACCTCCAAGCCGCGGCCCGCACCGATAAAGTCGCGACGTTCGTACTTGTATTCCTGCACCTCGGTAATCAGCGATCGAATTTCTTCGCGAACCCAGCGAAAAATCCGGGCCAAATCGTCATGGTCGTACAACGGAATCTCACCGGGCCGGCGGTCACTTCGGAAAATCGACAATGACCCGACAATCCGACACAATTCGGTATAAGCAATCAACGGATGCACGCCGCCGGCAAACGCCAAGGATCGCAAAGAAGCAAAGCCTTGATTGAGCGAATGAAGCATCAGCAAGCGACTAATGTCGCCCGCTTCCAAAGCTCCCTGCATGATCCCGCGGCTCGTGACTTGGGCACTGAGTACCTCGATCTTCTGTCCGATGATGTCGTAAACCGCTCGAACGTAATCGCGAGCCAGTTCGGGCCAAGCGTCGCAGGCTAACAGCGGCGGGATGTAATCAGCATCCAATTCCGGTGCCGCCTCGGTCGCACCGCTACGCTTGATTCTCGCGATTGGGATCGTCTCGAAACCCGCTAAGTTCTCCGTGCCCAGCAAACATTGCACATTCAATGACCGCTGCTGAATCTCCTGCTCATTGCCACCCGCGTTCTCGTCCGGCACGTCCGAATCCCGAGATACATAGCGATGCTCGCCTCCGCGCTGACCAAGCAGGTTCGCACGCCCAAGACGCAGTTTGGGGACTGCGAGAAAGACGTCGATCGACTCGTCCTCTTCGAACGCCTGTGAAAGGTCCTTGGCTCGGATGGATGCCGATTTTCCTAAGTCCTTACGATCGGGTTCCTCTCCGGTGGACAACCAAATGATGGTTCCATCACGTAACCTCGCCTTGCACTCGCTCAATTCAAACTGGCCATTAGCAATCGCTTCTTTGCTAAAACTGATTTGCCGCAATCCGTAACTGTAGCCATGATCCAACGCGACTTGGTTACCCACCAAATCGGTCAAGCTACGCTCAGCAGCCTGCATGTGATGTGGCCGAAGAAACATTCCCTCCAGCCATGCGACCTGCTCGTTTTGCATTGCTTTTTTTCCAGAGAACCGAGAGGAATAAGGTGACACATCGGCGTTGTTCTTTGGGCGGCTTGGCTGCAACGACCGCTCGCGCACGTCGCAAACACTTTCCGTGGTCAAACCAGATCACGAAAACCTTGCCGACTTTCGTTTCAAGAAACCGCGACGCTTCTCGATTGGCCAAGACTGACGACCTTAGTTTAACAGTTTTTGGGTGGCGAGCCTACTAGGTGGCGTACGCCACCCCCTCTAAGATAGTAAATAGTGACTCCTGGCACAAAACTCTCTTCCCAGGCATGGCTGATGAGCAACTCGAGCGTTTACAGCGAACGAAAATCTTGGCGTCAAACGCAATCCTCCGGTGGCAACCGCTGGATCGGTCGCATCCTGTTTACCTTGATCGCACTGTTGCTGTTGGCATGGCTCGTTTACTTCTGGCTACGTCGTCAGCCCGCCCGAGAGCTAAGGGCGTTCCTGATTCAGCCCGGTTCGCTCGATGGCGATGTCATCATGCCGACCATGTACGGCGCATCTGCGACCGAAGCAATCGTCACAAACCTAAAGGCAGTGGAGATCAATGGAACCGCCGCTTCGATTCAAGAGCAGCTTCAGTCCACCACGGAGCTGAAGGAACGTCTGAGCGATTCAGACGATTGTGTTTTGGTCATCGTCAGAGGCTATTTGCTGGCCGGACCCGATGGCGAACCGATGATCGCATGCAGTGATTTGCAGCCGGGCACCGAATCCGATACACCCAAAGGCTTGCTGCCCCTGACCGAACTACTCGCCCCAATGGCTGCGGATGCCCCTGCGCAGTTTACAGGGACACGATTGGTCGTGCTGGACATCGAACCATTCGCAACTCTGCCGCGATTGGGCCAATCCGATGATCAGGCCTTTGCGAACTTGTCGAATGTCGTGGCAAACCTAAAGGGTCCTGATGTCGATTCGTTGTGGGTGATGGTGACTCGTGGACCACTTCAAAACGTCGGTTGGAACACCGAGGCGAACTTACCAATCTCAACCGCAACACTGATCGACGCACTCGGTGGTGAGGCAAATTTCAATGACGACTATGAGATCAGCCTTGACGAACTTTGCAACTACATGGCCGCCCGATACAAACGGCTTGAGCAACGTGGCGATGCGGAGTGTCCGCAAATCATGATGCTGCGTGGCGGCATTGGGCGAATCACCAAGCAATCCGAAATCGAAAAGGTGTGGATCACAAGCTCAATGCCTGCGGTGGAACCGGAGCCAATCGACGACACCGAGACGAACGATCAGTCACCCCAAAAGAATGTTGATGGAACGACGGATAATCCGACGGGTGATGCTGCGAGCGATTCCGTTTCCATGCAGATCCGACCGGTACGTTATCAAACGCCAATCAAGCCGCCGCCGGCGCTCGGCGCTGACGAGCAACCGGACACGGCACGACCCGCAGCCGATGGAACAGCGAGCGGGCCGGCACAAGCAGCGGGCGGGCCAGCACAAGCAGCGGGCGGGCCAGCACAAGCAGCGGGCGATGCGAGTGGCACGCCAGAAACATCGGCCGACACGATGACGGACTCAGAGGTGCCGGAGGCCACGTCCTCGCCAAATAGTTTTTGGGACTACCGGGATTGGTTGGAAACAAATTCAACCTTCGACCGTCCCCACCCGATCGCAATCGCTCCGCAACTTTGGCAGCGGCTGATTGTGGAGATCCTGCACGCCGATATCGAAACGCTTGACCCCAATGCAGATCAATCCAAAGTCGATCGGCTAGTCCAGACGACCAACGACCTAGGCCTCCTGATTCGCTCAGTCGAATCCGCTCGCAACCAAACAATCGATCAAACGGGCGACCCATCGGACTACAGCGACGTGCTGGTTCTCGAATTGGCAAGCCGTTGGCGCACGGCGCGACCGAGTAATCCGATCGTCGACGAACAAGTGCGTGCCGCGAATGAATTGCAGTTGGTCATCGCTGTCGCCCGGTCGCGATTGTACAGCCGCCTGCTGTACCGCGAGCAGGCGATTCTCAGCAAAAGTCCTTCGCTCGCCGATGATTTCGATTGGCCGAAAACGCTCACCGAGGCCGAACACCTACTCGCCGAACAGAATGCACAACCGAGTGGCAATCATGTTGATGTGACGGAAATGCAAGAGCAGACTCGTCTGATTCGATCGTTGATCACGCAATCCGACAGCGAGGTTCAAGAGAAGATTGCGAACTTGCTAGAACAGTTCGGTAGGGTCGACGAAGGCAACTCGTGGCCCGTGATCCGGCGGGCCCAGGCTTGGTTGCGAAGCCCGCTACCCAGTGGAAAGCTACGCAGAAAGATCATTGAAAAGTTGGCTGCGACCAGGATCGAACGTGTTGACACCCAGTCGATTGAAATCCGCATCGCATCGAGTGAACTGAGTGCTCAGACACCTCCGAATGCGATTGTCAGTAACCAATTGTTGCCTTTGAAACGCGACTATAGTCGGTTTGTCGCATTGGAGCCAGGTTCGCAAAGAGAGCTGCCGGACGTGAAATCCTACACTCTGCTCAGCGACCATTTGCGAGCAGCCGACTCCGGATTTCGCAATCATTTTGCTGCTGCGTTGCGGATTGCTCCCTCGGATGCCGACGCCGAGGATCATTTGAGCCCCATCATTCACCGCGTCGTCGCGGCTCCTCGCGTGCGAGATCCGAAAGCACGTATTTTGGATGCCTCCGATCGACCGATCCAAAACAACGAACTGACGATGCAAGCGACAATGGACTCTCTGCAGGTGGAGGTCCAACCCGACAGTGACCGCACGTCTTCCTATCGGATCATTGCCCGTCAACGACAACTGGATCAATTGGGTTTCTCGAAGCCGCCATTGGAATTGACCTGGCGAGCTGGCAGCGGAGTACAAAAAACCGCAACCGACGACACCATCACGCTAACCGTGTCGGCTCGCGACACCGGAGTGGCTCGTTTGGATTTGCGTGCGTTGCGCGAGCGTGATGAATCCTCATCTGCGACCCAGGTGGCAATTCGAATCGAGCCGATCGATCAAGCAATGGATCCGGCACTTAAGCAACTGGAGTCCACAAGGGTGCTCGGAGTCCGATTGCCCCAGTCGGACCAAGTGCGTGTTGCGGTGATGACGGAAGGGCTGAGCAAAGAAGTGGTCAGTGGCAATGACAACCTTGCTGGGGGCGTTTGGTTACGTACGTTTGCGTCGCGTAGGACGTCGTTCTCGTTGTCGTTGTTCAATGAATCGGGACGACCGGCGCGGGCTCGTGTTTGGCTCCTCAAGCTAAAGAACCCTTTTGTCGGCGAGAAGATCAGTGCGTACTGGCCAGACCTACTGGCCCACCGAATCGGTGCGCTAGAATCACCGCTGCTCAATGCCAATGGACGAGTGGACGCGCGCGTGTTGTCTGGAGCCCAAGTTTTGAAAGGACCTGCGGAATTGAGTTTGGGATCGGGGGAAGAACGGACTCCACTGACCTGGAATCCGCCACCCAGCGCAGACTCAGCAACTGCTGCGAATGCGACCGCGGCAAGTCCGCCAGCGAATGTTACCGATGTGGATGTTTCGCATGGCATGGCCTTGGTGGTTCGATTGCTTGACGAATCCGGGAATGCAAAGCCGGGAAATGACGAGATTGTTTGGCTGATCCCAAGACCTTGGTCCCCAGAGGACTACGTCGAGATCACGTCGCTGCAATTCCGTGCTGGAGAGGTGACCGTGGATGCTACGCTGAAGTCCAAAATCGATGGCGATCAATCCCTCGACGAGATCCCTGAGATTAAGATGACGCCCGTGACGGTTCGTTGGACGCAAGATGACCAGTGGGACCGCTTTGAGCGAGATTCGACTGGTCCGCGGCGTGAACAATCGATCCTGCTTTCTCCGGGAACGATCGCGAGGCGAATGGAAGTTCTCGTGCCCAATCGCAATGAGACCAACGTGCGGTTGGATGTCGATGGTTGGCCACGAGCGATCCGCCGTGCGATCAGTCATCATGAAGGAGGCCGCGGCAATACGCGCACACGCTGGGATACAATCGATTTTTCTTCCGTTTCGATCGACTACGGTGACACACCAACGAGCCTTAGCGCGGACGATTTGCCCATCTCAGCTACCACCGTCTACTTCCCAAGCCGTGTCTTCTTTCGTGGCAATGGTCAGTCACTAACGACCGTGATTAGCGCGGATCTGTCCGCCGATCTTTACGAGGATCGTTCGACGCCAGAAATTCGATTACTCGTTGATAGCCATACCCAGCGGCGGTATTGGACCGATCGCATCGTTTCCACCTTGGCCAATTCGATCGGCGACGGTGGCCAAATCGAACTGACGACTGACGTGAATGATTTGACGGAGGTGTGGACGTCGGAAGCTAAACGGGCGGATGATCAAATTTCTTTTCAAGCCGAGATCCAGATTAAGGACGAGGTCAAACGCTCCGCCTTTGAACTGACGCTCGACACAACACCACCGCAGGTTCAGCGACCGCGACCGAGCAACTTTAACACGCCCTACCTTGGCGAGTCGGTCACTTGGAATGTGGATTGCGCAGACGTGATCCGCAACAATGCGTCGTCCGGTATCAGCCGGGTCGTAGTCGGTGTCGATCAGAACGGCGATGGAAAACCAGACACAAATGACCGCACGTTCGTCTCGGAACAAGCCAATAACTTGCCTCGAATTCCGCGGGCGTTGCGAACGTTTACGCCAGAGAAGGTAGGCCGGTTTGCGATTGCGGTGCAGGCTTGGGATGCTGTTGGATTGGCCAGCCAGGGAGCCAGCGATGCTGTCGATGTCAAGGCTCGACCCCCCAAGCCAAAACCGGCCCCCGCTTCGGCTGAGATGAACGCTCAGGCAAATCCTCCTGCCGGTGCAAAACCGCTGGTTGCCGCGCCGCCTATGCTCGGCCGGATCAAGGGGCGGATTGAAAGCCGCAGTGCGATGCGAGGCAAATTGGTTCTGTCGCCTGCGCCGGACAAGATCCGACCAGGTGATACGATTGAAGTCGGCGGTGCGAACCCGGCCTTCGATTTTTCAAATGTTCCGGCCGGTGAGTACACGTTGACGTTCCAGGGCACGGTGAACAATTCCACTCGAACGTACGTTTGGTCCGGGTTGAAGATTGATGTCGCAGGCGGAAAGCCATCGCTATCACTTTCGCCAGCCGCCGCAGAATCAAAGTAGTTTCCGTTTCTTTTCATTCGAGACGCAACTAATTTGACGAAGCCACGAGAACAGTGATATCACGGGGGCAAACGCCTTCGAAATCACGTTCCAACCCGGTTTTAACCAGAGGAAGAATCAAATGGCTGCTTACATTAAATTCGATGGCGTTGATGGCGAATGCCTCGACAAGGATCACAAAAAGTGGAGCGATTTGTTATCGTTTAGCCAGGGGGTTCATAAACCAGGTGGCGGAGCGACGGGGTCCACGCGCCGTCGCGGCGACACGATCTTGGAAGACATCCAGTGTGTCAAGGAACTGGACAAGTCCAGCCCGAAAATTGCCGAAGCGGTATGCAAGGGTAAGGTTTTCCCGAAGGTCGAGATCGAACTCACTGCATCCTACACCGATGCCGGCCGAGTGACCTACTATCGCTACGAACTGAAGAATGTTTCGGTCACCAGTTATCAAATCGGCGGTGCTGGACAAGCCGACGATGTGCCGACCGAGAATTTCTCACTGAACTTTGAAGAAATCAAAGTGACCTACACCGAAAACGACAGTGCAGGCAAGAAGAAAGGCAACGTCGAGTACAGCTGGAAAGTTGAAGAGGGCGAATCCTAATCTGATCGACACTGCGAGGGAGGTCGCTGACCATGTCAGCGGCCATTTTTTTTTGCATCAGGCGACGAAGCCACAATCATGGCGGACCGTTCCGATTGAGTCAAAAACAGACTGCGCACGTTGGAGTCGTAGGCTTTAGCCGATTCAGCAAGGATCCAGCACGTAATCGGCTAAAGCCTACCACTCCAACGAATCATCCGGGTTAGCGCTCGTTTCGCCGGCATAGGGACTCGCTGGCTATTCCAAAATGAGTTGACGGCTCTTAACGTAGCATTTCTTCCTCGCGAACCCGAAGGCTCTAGAATGCGTCGAAGCTGCACTACGCGGTAATGTAGATAATCTGCTCGAAACGCCCGTTTCCGAGGTAGACAGGGCCGACACCGAGTTCGCGGAGTCTTCCGCCCGCAGGATCTAAATAGACGATCTTTCCCGATGTCGCTCTTCGTGAAGCAACGATGAAGTGGCCTCCGTTGCGAGTGCTACCCTCGTACCAACCGAGCAAAACGATCGCGGGCGCCGTGTCGCTCAGCCTAGCCCCATCGACGGTGTTCCCCCGCGTGAAATTCGTCAAGTGTGTCACGGTCAATCCATCGTTCCGGATCGCCTGTGCCACTTGCCCCATGAAGGTGCCGAAGTTCGCGAACATATTCCCAAACGTCTCCTGGTTATTCTGGTGAGCGCCGGGGCTAAGGGACATGGGGGCCGGTGCTTCAGGGACTGCGACGAGCCCGGCGACAACTTGGTGATACGTCCGCCAAGCCAACGCCCACTCCGCCTCGTTAACGGTCATTTGTAACGCTTGATTACGAGCCATCCAGATACTCGCAATGGCACAAGAACTCGCTTGTTGCTGAGCCCAAACTTGATGAGTCACGTGGTCGCTATCATCTCGGTAGTGAATGGTCATAGCATTGCTCCCCTTTTGCGGACGAAGAAAGGTCTGTCAGTTTCCCTACAGACTGTCATCGTTCGAAGGCTAGATTTGTTGTCAGCATTGCAGGGAAACATCGCACTTTTTCGCTGTTTGGGTTCCAGCGGCATTGCTTGTCGTCTATCGCTCTACGAAGTCATGCAAATACGCGATTTTTAGCTGCGAAGGGTGCCCGTGTTTTCCGGTCGTGGCTTAGCGACCAGAGATGGAGATGCTGCCTCGGGCGTGTACCGGAGCGGAGTCGGTGATCTCACCTCGCTTGGTGACGAACACCTCTAGATTTTCAGGCGGTCGGTCATACTCGAGAACTTCTTCGACAACACCCTCTTTGGGGTACACGCGCGTTGTCTGTCGATTGGGAAGTGGCTGCGAAAGCAGACGAACCGATTTCACCGGTGAATCGGCGGCATAGGTTTCCGTTATCGATAGTTGTAACTTGGGTTCTCGCTGGCGTTCAACACGGAAACTTACCCCCGGGACCGAATCCAATGCCACGCTGCTTTCTGATCGAAGTGGCAAGGGTTCGCGACTGGCCTCAGGGTCTCCGAAACGAAGCCACGCCTCGATGTGGACGTTGTTCGCCCAGTCCGGCCAATCGTCGACGCGACAAACTAAGACAGGAACGCCACGCGACACCTCGAACTCTTGCTGGTTGATCGAATAGCTGATCGTTCGACGACGCTCAGCGTCAACTCCAACCAGATCGATCCATACGTCACTCGGTCGCGGCGTGAAACTTTCCGACGACGTATTCTCAATCACCAATTTCAATGTCAGTTTCCGATTGTTGTTCACGTCCGGTGGGAGTGCAATCACGGAGTAGCGATTGCTGTCACTGCCGTCGACTTCCAATTCCCGAAACACATTCAGTCGACGAGGGAAGGGAACATGGGCCAGTCGACCACCACGCAGTTGCAGAACGAACGCTTCGCCTCCTTCGACACGGACTTCCGTTGAGGCCGTTTCCGTCTCGCTGGTTTGTGCTTCGATCTCGTACGGCAGGGCCGGCCGCACGGGTTGCCCTTTGAGATTCCCCTGTCGAGGTGGGGGCCACTGATCGAGAACCATCGTGGAGCCCAATTCAACTTCCTCACTTTGGATTCTGCCGTCTCGTTTCCAGACCGATTGCGGTCGAAACCTTAGATTTTGAAGCTTGTCAATCAACTCGTCTCCGTCCTTCGCTTTGACCACACAATTCGGAAACGCAAGGTTCAGGTCGGCTTGAGGATTCGTGTTGGCAAAGTTCACAATATGCAAGTTGACGTTCGGATAACTCGCCCGATTCGCAACCGCTTGATCACGGAAAGAAGCCGTTTCGACGCCAACGCAAAACGGTACGCCATCGGTCACGACGATAATCCGTCCGTCGCCAAGACCCAGCATGCCGTAGGCTTTGTTGATCGCTTGATAGGTTGGCGTCACCCCTACGGCAGATAGATTGTCCAGTTCCGACACGAGTAGCTGTAAGCGAGCATCTTCAAGTGGAGCCAAGTCAACTTTCGCTTCGACATCAAAATTTGGATTGTGCGACGCGCTGCGATCATCGACGCGGATGGATGCCAAACGGACCTTCTGCCCTCCACGAATCGTGTAGGCTTGATATCGCTTGGGGTCCACCTCGTCTCTCACCATGATATCCTTCTTACCGTCTGCTCCAACCGTTTGAACCCAACCGTATCGGTGTCCAAACAGCACCATCCCAACACGGGTCTTTGCTGGCAGACTCTTGAGGAATTGCTTCACGGCGCCGCGAGCTGCATCAAGTTTATTGATGTCCATTGAACCAGAGCAATCGAAGACCAACACGATCTTTTCCGCATCCTGTTGGGCCGCTTGCACGAACGCCGTGGGTGGGCCGTAATGGGGAAGCTCAAACAACACCGTTTGCGGATCGCGAATTCGGCGAAACGTCAGCCCACCACGACGACGCAGTCCACGAAAGAACGACTCGACGACGAAGGTGTCGTCGACGCTCGAAATATCGTCGGACACCGTAAACGAGGTGGTCAGCGATTCGTTGGCCGCTTCGTCCAACGATAGTCGCTCCGAATCTTGATTCGTCCATACGGAAACATCTCCGGGCGGTAGGATCCTGGGGGCCGGCAATTGAAACGTGACCGCCTTTCCACTGACCTGCCGCAGCAGCGGTCGTTGCTCAGACCGCTCGGTGGGGCTTGCATTGAGTGTGGCGTTTTCGGTCGCAGCCTGATTTGCATCCGCTAATCGTTGCTGCAGATCGCTGCCGTCGAGGATCGGAGGTAACGGCTTGAACGCTTTGATCCCAAGCAGCCGATCGGTAGCTTGGACAAAGAACGGTTCTTCACCTTCTCGCGCCTCACACCAACGTTCACGCAATGTTCGGGCCGCTTGCTCCATCACAAACAACTGCAAATCCAGTTCGAATCGCTGTTCGATGGCACGCTGCATCGATTTTGGGCGATCACTCAGGATGACGGTCTGGCATCGCAATTGAGTTTCTTGATCGTCGATGTCCTGACGAACGGACGCCAGACGCTCGCCGCTGCTGCTGAGCTCTTCGGGTCTGCCCGACACGTTACCAAAATCTTGGTTGCCAAGCTCGACAATCTTGTTGCGAAGCAAAACTCCTTCGGAGGAGAGCGAAGCGGAGGATGCGGGGGTTTCCTCTTTGTCCGTCGGTGTCGGGGCTGCTTCGGGACAGGTCAGATCCTGCGTTTGGTCAAGCCAATGGACCCAAGCATGTTGGTTCTCGATCCGTACCGATTCCTGCAATTGCTGTTGCCACGGACCGTTCGATTCCGGGATCCGCGTTGGACTCTCGGGCGATTCGGTAGCGGTTAGGTCCAATTGGTTGTTGCCAATCATTTCCACCAACCTTTGGTGGATTCCGGCGCGTTGAAGCGCATCTCGGACACCAGACCCCTGCAACAGAGCGACGGCTTGACGAAGTCCGCGTTCGTCACTCGCTTTCGTTCCGCGAATCTCATCGACTCGCTCTTTCAATCGCAAACTCAGCCGATCCATCGCGACGTCGGCTGCCATCCTTGCATCATTGATCTGAGCGAACGAGCGGTCGTCAATCATCCCCAAATGGTTCACCGCATCCTTCAGCCGCAACCGAGCCGCCAAACATCGTACCTTATCGATTGCATCTTGAATCAACTTGGCCGATACCCTCGATGCTTCCTGCTGTCCAAACGCACCGACGTCCCAGAGCAACGTTTCGGCGATTCGCGGCACTTCGTGAAGCATTTGATCACGTAGCTGATAGGCTTCGGAAACCATGTCGCCGCGTGCATGAATTTTCCGGTAGTCAGCGGTCGTCAATAGGGAAAGCTGCGTTTCCGCACCACCGGATTCGCCGTGCCCCAAGGCTGCATCGGTAAACCGCATTCGCTGGAAATCCAACGTCGTGGTGGCTTGGCGAATCCAGAACGACGCACGAAGATCCTTTGTTAACAACGCACCACGACTGGCCCGATGGGATTCGACGATCGCGTTGGCTCGAATCCCACCAACCTGTGGCAGATCAGGAGCAGACAGCAATCGAATCAAGTACGTTTCGACCAAACGGCTCGGTTTGTTCGATTCGACGGTCACGCGATCAAGCATTCCAGCGGCGGCAGTGAGTGCGTTGGATTCAAATTGTTTTTTAATCAGCCAGGGCCACAGAATCTCCGTCAACTGCTGTTCGTCAATCTCCGCTGCAAGCTGAATTTTCTCGGGAACCGGTTCTTTTTCCCAGGCGGCGGTAAACTCCTTGATGGCCTGATTCGCCCGTTCCTGAGTCGCACCGAGCCGTTCCGACGCTGGCTCACACCCGAAATAGTCGACCAATTGCAACTCCGGCAAAGCCTCTTGCTTTGGGATGCGAGACGACCCATTGCTGAGTTCTCGCAGCAGTTTCTCGCAGTTTGCGATCACACGGTCACGATCCGATTCATAGGCCTGACCCGCCAAGGCCAGTTGGTCTAGTCGGGCAAGCTGTTTTTCTAGAACACCCCAAGCCAACGGATTCGTCACCAACGGCGGATGCGTTCTCTTGGCGATTTCGTTGTGTCGATCCCAGAGCCGATCCACTTGTTCAAAGACGTTCTTCAACTGGTCCACATCGACGTCCGGCAAAACGGGACTCGGCACAGGCTCGGGTTTTTGAATCAACCGCCAAGACGCAGCATGCTCGCTGAGTAGTTTCGGGTGTTGATTGGCGTCCCAAATCGCTTGAGCGTCGGTAGAGACTTGGCGACGAACATCGTCGGCGATTTCACCAACCGTGATATAGCGATCATTGCCGGTACTCGCGCTGCCAGTCAACGATGCGATGATGGCCTTGGCAAACAAACTTCGTCCGCGCCGCGGGTCACACCAACTTCGCTCACCTTCGCTACTGGAAACGATGACGGCAATCCGATTTTTGCTCTCGCGATCGACGACTTTTCCCACCGCTTCGGTAAACGAATCATCAAGTTTTCCCCAATCCCAAATCGGCCCGCCACGCGTGCCATCGAGAAAAAGCACGACTCGTGTTTTCTCCGTCGCGTGGGTTTCGCGTCTCGTTTCAAGTGCCTGTTGAACCGATTGCAATAATTCTTCGACGGAGACCCATGTGGATGGGCTAGTCGGTTCGCTGTCGCCAACCAGCAGGTAAGGTTGGTCCTGGTGTACGATGCCTTGTGCGGTAACAAACAAGACGATCATGTCGCCGCCGGGGCCGCCCGCAATCGCGGTGGTTAAGGGATCGGTGATTGCCGTCAACAGACGACACTCGCTGTCGTTTCCCGCCCGCTCCATCGATCCCGTTTGGTTTTCGACAGTGCTGAGAAACTCAACATGCTGGCGAGCGTCGCGGTTAAACCACGCTTGCAAGTATTCGGCGTCTTCTTTGGCGAACGGGTTGGGGGGAACCGGCAAGGGGTCAGAGGGAAGGCGGGGTGCTGATTGGGTCACAGCAGCAACGATCAGTGGCACATCGTGGTCTGGACTCCGCCGCCAATACCAAATCAAAATAAGGGTCATGCCAATTGCCAGTGTCGCCAACGCGCTGACGTGAAACAGCAATTGACGTCGACTGCGACCTCGACTACCAAACTCATCTGCCTTCGTTACGCGTGATGCCGAACGAGAAGATCTTCTCCAACTGGCACGCGGTGCCGGTGATCTGCTATCCCGCATCGAATGTACGCCTCTGCTATTTGATTGAACGTTCGAAACGCCGCAGCACGGTTGCCGCGCTCGATCACCACAGTATACTGCTCTCTCGTGAGAAATCGCGGCAAAAACAGGATGCAATTGCCGTAAAATGGATGCGAATTTCTTTAGGGATAAGTGGCAAGACGAGCTGGAGGGTCTCTCTGACAAGGACTCCAAACATTGCGGTGATCGCCGCGTCAGGAAGAAAAGAATTTGCGAGTTGTGATCGCTATTGAATCGGGGCCACGAGCCGGGGCCAGATGGCTGCTGCGTAGCGGTGAGAAGCTGACGTTCGGGCGTAGCGAACAGGCCGACATTATCTTTGCCGATGACCGCGTTTTGTCGTCGAACCATTTTCGAATCTCGCTCGAAGGCGATCTCGGTAGGGTTGAGGATTTGCGATCGACCAACGGCACCTGGGTGAACGAAGTCAGGGTGATCGAAAAGACGTTGACCGATGGCGATCAGATTCGAGCCGGAAGCCAGACCTTCGTCTATCACTTGGAATCGTCTTTTTCCACCGACGGACGATTACAGGACTCGACCGGAGATCGAGAGGGGCCAGCGGCGGCAAAAATCGGTCCTTCAACGGTGCCCACCAAGAAAGAACTGCCGTCGATAGAGTCGCTTGAAGAAGAATCGCCCGCGGAACAGAAGACGGTTGAAGAATGCTCCGAGCTAGACTGGCCCGCTGACGCGCGCGATCCCGTTGATTTGGAAGAGTCGGACTCTCCCGTTTCTGCTGCCGTGCCTCCGCCGATATCGGAACCCCTGGCCGATCCGGATCCCTTTCCCGCGGGCCAGTCGATCTCGCCCTTGCAAAAAACGCAACCGAAGGATTTGTCAACCAAACCCAAAACGGCACCCAATTCGCCATCGAAAGGGCTGCCGAGCACTTTAACGCTCGAAATCCAAGGGTGCCCTTCCGGTTTGTATCGAGCGAGCCAGACGACCGAGTCCATCGAGGCGGCGAGGAGCGATCAAGTAACAATCGGACGACAATTGTCGAACCGCTGCCCGTTGACATTCATCATCGACTTTGGACGAACCAAAATAAAGCCGCCTGAAATCGTGCAGGGCGATTCATCGGATTTCCTGCTCGCGAATCTGCCGTCTGATGTCGCTGCGCTCGTGTCACCGAGAATGCTGCGTCCCACGAACCTCGACCAACAGGAAGATTGGCTCAGAGTAGGTTGGGGGAAAGATGGGATGATTGTACTCTTCACTCATGTCGACGTGCCACCTTTGCTCGAACACCTGCAACGCTTGATCCAGGCAAGTGCTTGCGATCCACACGAGGCGAAGGGGATGCTTGGACTCTGTTGGCCAAGTCTGCTCGAAGCGTCCCTTCGCGAAGGCGATCCCACGTTAGCAGCGGAGATCATCGAACCATGCGAGGCAGTTCTGGTGGAATCACCCGCCACCGCGGGCGGTTGGGAACTGTATGGTGATCATCGACTACCGCAACTACTGATGGCGTGCGAGATATCAACAACATCGCCAAACGACGCGTAAGCATCGCGTGAACAACAAGTGACGACTTGGTAGTGGACGAGGCCACGAGTCCCGTGTTGCAGGACTCGTGGCCTCGTCCACTTCTATGAAATGTTTGCTGCTGTCAAGTGACTGTTGTGTTGGGGTGGTTGTTGATTGAGTTTGCGTTTAAACGATCCGGTTCCCCATTCTTCTATCCGAGCTCTGATGGCCCAAGT